>NZ_JAKZFS010000001.1:998643-1298643 GCF_022808915.1 Fundidesulfovibrio terrae | reverse complement strand
TCTATCCATCAATGAAAACGCTGCATCACTTTTAAATGCCTTCTTAACCGACAAAGCCACGGTCGAGGACAGAGGTTCAATTTCATCATCTTGATCAAAGTCTTTGATCGCTTTCTTATATTTTACCAGTTGAAATTCCTTTAAAGCACCGTTGTCTAAATCGTCTTTTAATTCTTGTGACGCAAGAGCTTCAAAATAAACTTTCGGCCTGCATTTTTGATCTACACCATTTTCATTCTTAAAAGTATAATTGCTTCCTTTCCGAAGCAAATAATTAATGAACGGCCCAATTAACCCTCGACCAACACCAGGAATACACTCTAAAACTGCGAGATTCCCTCCAGACTTACTATCACTCATCGAGATGACCAAGTGCACAGAAACAGCTACACCCTCACCAGCAAGCTTAGGCTCTTCTCTCAAGTCGCCTGTCTCCAGATTTTCAAAGACAGGATTGCTAACATTTTTATCAGAATAATTTATTAGGAGCGTTACTGCACCACCATCTTCATCAACAATAAAATCCCTAATGCGCATAGCTGCAGTCCGCTTTTTAAGATACTTAAACGTTTCACCATCCTTAAATTACTTCAATAAAACCTCAAGCGTCTCGGAAAAGGTAAAAGCATCAAAATCTCCATCTTCAGGTAACGACGTGATCGTCATATCAAAATACAATAACTTCCTTGTCTTTTGATCCAGCATTACTATCCCTCCACCTCTCAAAATATTCGAGTGATGCACCGATTATTGCAAAATTAAAACGAAATAACAAATGAAAAATCGACACCACGGAACTCTTACCACCATATATTCCACCCCTCGTATCGGGCGTCACCACCCGGCCTGATCCACCGCGTAGAAGTCGCCGTGGCCGGGGAACACCCTGGCGCGGCCGCCTTTTTTCTTCATCCCGGCCTCGGTGTGCAGCATGAGCTCGCGCAGCATGCCCATTTCCTGGCTGAAAAGCGCCGAATCGGCGTTGGTGCTGGTGAGCAGCGACTTGTGCACGGACAGGGCCTCGCGCTCGCGGGGCGACAGGCTGGCCGCGTCCAGCAGGTAGTCGCCCGAGAAGAGAATCCCGAGCCCGGGGTTGAAGTAGAACACCTGCCCGGCGGCGTGGCCGCCCAGGCTCTCCAGGGCCAGAAGCTCCAGGTCGCCTACCGCCGTCTTGCCGATCACGGGGAATCCGCCGAACTCGCCCGTGGCGGGCTCGAAGGCGTCGATATGATCCGGCGCGGTCAGCCCCGAAAGCCTGCCCACGAGCCGGGTGAAGGGCCGGTTGATGCCCGCCAGCGGCCCCCGGCCCAGGGTGCGGTCCTCCTCGGCGAAGACCCGCGCTCCGTCCGGGTGCATGAGCACCCTGGCCCCGTACAGGGCCTGCAGGCGTCCGGCCCAGCCCGCGTGGTCCGCGTCAGGATGGGTGGCCAGCACCGTGCGGATGCGCGAGGGGTCGAACCCGTGCGCTCCCAGCCAGGCGGCCACGTCGTCGAAGTAGACCCCGAAGTTGGTGTCCAGCATGCTGAACCGGTCGTCGTGGCAGAGGAGGTAGCTGTTGGCCCCCTCGGGGCAGGCCAGCATGTACATGACCACGCCCGGGGTCAGGCGCACCGGGCCGGTCAGGCGCAAGGTGAAGCGCTCGCCCGTGGTGCCCACGGCCATGGCCGCCAGCCGCAGGATGTTGGTGAATACCTCGGAGGCGGCCAGAGTTTCGCCCGTGGCCCCCGAGGCGTGGCGGAACTCGTCCAGGGCCTGGCGCACGGCCTGGGAGGTGCTGAAGAGTTCCTCCAGGGTGTTCATGCGCTCGGGCGGCAGCACGTGCCTGAGCTTGAACAGGAACGCCTCCACGCCGGAGAGGCCCAGGGCCTCGTCCACGTCGGCGTCCTCCCCGCCGCGCCAGAGCACGTGGTAGTGGTAGCCCGCCCGGGTGAGGTCGCCAAGGAGGTCCGATACCTGGCGCGCCCCGCTGGTGGACACCGACACTTCGGCCATCTCCGGATCGGAGGCGATGTCGTAGCGCATGTGGATGACGTTGGCCCCGAACGCCTTGAAGCGCCCCGCCAGGGTGGCCAGCGCCCCAGGGCGGTTCTCCAGGGCCACCTTGAAGCTCAGGACCCCGGCCACGTCGGTTATGATCTGCGGCTCCGCCCCCTGCTGCGGCGGGGGGGCCAGAAGCCCGCGGGCGTCCATGGCGTCGAGCACCGTGCCCGCACGGGCGGCGCTCAGGCAGGTGAAGGACACTTCCACCCGGTTGGGATGGCGGCCCCGGTCGTAGAGCAGGCGCTCGATGTTGCCCCCGCTCTCGGCCGTGAGCTCGGCCATGTCGGCCAGGGTTCCGGGCCGGTCGGGCAGGTCCACGGCAAGCGACGCCCGCCATGCTCCGTCCTCGCGGAAAAGGACGCACTCGGGACAGCTCTCGGCCTGGTCCATCCTCCATTCCTCCTCGAAAGATTTGATGCCGGCCGGGATTGCATGCGCCCCCGGGCCTGGATTAGGGTCGATATTCCGCCGAGGCTCCCGACGTGGGAGAGCGCCCGGCGGCAAACCGCGCGTCTGCCGGAAATCCGGCGACGCGTCCGGAGCCCTCCGTATGGACGAGCCGATCAGACTTGGCAAGGGCGCTTCCGCAAGCCGCACCGAACTCTCCATGGCCATGCTGCCCCAGGACGCCAACCCCTACGGGTCCATCCACGGCGGGGTGATCCTCAAGCACATCGACGCGGCGGCGGCCATGGCCGCCATGCGCCATTGCCGCTGCAACGCCGTCACCGTGGCCATCGACCAGGTGAGCTTCCTGGCCCCCTCGCGCGTGGGGGAGCTGGTGACGTTCAGGGCCCAGGTGAACTTCGTCGGGCGAACCTCCATGGAGATCGGGGTGCGGGTGGAGTCGGAGAACCTGTTCTCCGGCCAAGTGCGCCACACGGCCTCGGCCTACCTCACCTTCGTGGCCCTGGACACCAGCGGCAGCCCCACCCCCGCCCCGCCGCTGCTGCTGGAGACCGAGGACGACTACCGCCGCCACGCCGAGGCCGTCACCCGGCGCAAGCTGCGGGCCGGGGCCTGTTCGTAGGCGCTTGCCATCGCGCCCCCGGCCGGGTACACGGCGCTGCCCGCCATATCCGTCCTCCGAGGTTCCCCCATGTCCTTCAAACGCGTCCGTGAAGAAAAATCCAGCTACGCCCAGAAATTCTGCGTGGGCCAGGCAGGCAAGATCATGCGCCAGCTGGAGATGCTCTCTCCCGGGGCCAAGGTGGGCGTGGCCGTTTCCGGCGGAGTGGACAGCTTCGTGATGCTGAACGTCCTGCGCCTGCGGCAACGCATCGTGCCCTTCAAGTTCGACGTGCTGGCCCTGCACGTCAATCCGGGCTTCGATCCCGCCTCCCACGCCCCGCTGGTGGAGTGGTGCGCCGAGAAGGGCGTGGCCCTGCACTCCGAGGTGACGGACCATGGACCCAAAGCCCACTCCCCCGAGAACCGCAAGGCGTCGGCCTGCTTCTACTGCGCCATGCTCCGGCGCACGCGCCTCTTCCAGCTGTGCGAACAGTACGGGCTGACCCACCTGGCCATCGGCCACAACGCCGACGACCTGGTGACCACCTTCTTCATGAACCTCTTCCAGACGGGCAGGGTGCAGGGGCTCTCGGCCTCGGAGCCCTTCTTCGGGGGCAAGCTCCGGATGATCCGCCCGCTCATCACGGTGGAGAAGGACCACATCAAGCGCGCGGCCCGGCAGTGGGGGCTGCCCATCTGGTCCAACCCCTGTCCGTCGGCCGGCAATACCCGCCGCTCGGACTTCGAGGGCTGGCTCAAGGAGATGTTCGCCAAGGACAGGCGCTTCAAGGCCAACGCCTTCGGGGCGCTCACCCGCTGGCAGCTTGACACCGGGCTGGCCCGGCCCTAGCCTCGCGCCGCCCCTGGTCCTGCGGACGCTCCGGGCGGATAACCCATGCCAGACTCATCCAGATTCGAAATCTTCAAGGACCTGGGCAACATCTACAAGCCCGTGCGTCCCAAGATGCGGCTCGTCCGGGCCGTGCTGGTCCTCATGTGCCTGGTGCTGGCCGGCAACGTCTGGTGGCTCATGGCCACCCTGGCGCGCCCAAGTCTCGAGGAGGAACTCGAGGACAGCCTCAAGTCGGCCTCCATGCGCACCCAGGCCCTGGAGCGCATAGCCGCCAAGACCCACGAGGCCGAGGAGGGCGTGGACCGCCTGCGCCAAGGGGACGCACAGCTCAGGGAGATGATCCGCCTGGACAAGGAAGCCAGGAACGCGGCCCAGGGCGTGGGCGACGGAGCGGACCAGAAGCCCGCCCAGCAGGCCCTGCTCACGCGGATGGAGATCCGGGCGGCCTACGTCCGGGCGCTGAATCGGCCGGTGCGCATGGTCATGGCCGATGCGCAGTCGCTGACGAACATGCTGGCCCAGGGCCCGTCGCCCATGGGGGCGGCTCCGGACGCCTGGCCGGTGCGGGGCGTTGTCTCGTCGGAGTTCGGCGTGCGCCTCTCGCCGTTCGCGGGCCAGGAGGAATTCCACAAAGGCGTGGACATCATGGCTCCGGCCGGGTCTCCGGTGCGCGCCCCCGCCCCCGGGGTGATCCTCTTCGCCGGGGTGGACGCCGAGGGCAGCCAGGCCGCCATGCTGGACCACGGCGGCGGCTACGTGACCACGTTCTCCCACATGCAGCGCCTGGACGCCAAGACCGGCGACAGGCTGGACCGGGGGGACCCCATCGGCGCGGTGGGCCAGGAGGGGCGCTCCACCGGGCCGCACCTGCACTATGAAGTGCGCCTGCACGGCGTGCCCGTCGATCCCCGCAAGTACCTGCCCTAAGCGGCTGTCTCCGCCATTCGACTCCGTTCGCGCTCCGCCTCGCCTGGCCCGGGATTTGCTAACACGCCCGGCATGGAGCTCTTCAACATCCAGGCCTCGCACTTCTTCAGCTTCTTCCTGACCTTCATGCGGGTGAGCATCGTGGTGTTTCTGCTGCCCTTCTTCGGGGCGGGCAACATCCCCAACCCGGTCAAGGGCGCGTTCTGCCTGGTGCTCTCCCTGGCCATCTGGCCCAAGCTCTCCTTCCCCGGGGACATGCTGCCCATGAACGTCTTGGGCCTCATCGTGATGTTTCTCGGGGAGATGGTGCTGGGACTGGTGCTGGACATCATCATCCGCTTCCTCTTCTCGGCGGTCATGTTCGGCGGGCACATGGTGGGATTCTCCATGGGGTTCGCCATGATGAACGTCCTGGACCCCATGACCGGCACGTCCGAATCCGTCACCGCCCAGCTCATGTACCAGTGCACCATCCTGATGTTCCTCTCCATGAACGGCCACCTGTTCCTGCTCTCGGGACTGGCCGAGAGCTTCCGGCTGGTGCCCCCGGGCGGGCTCTTCATCACTCCGGCCCTGGCCGATTCGGTGCTCAAGTTCTCGGGGGAGATGTTCATCCTGGCGCTTAAGATCAGCGCCCCCGTGGTGGCCTCGCTCTTCATGGTGGACCTGGCCCTGGCCCTGGTCTCCCGCGCGGCCCCGCAGATGAACGTCATCCAGATCGGCTTCCCCTTCAAGGTCGGCGTCGGGTTCCTGTTCATGACCCTCACCCTCACCGCCCTGTCCCACTTCGTGGGCGACTACATCACGGACCTTGGCCCCATGTTCACCGCGGTGATGAACAGGCCCCACTGAGGAGACGGACATGGCCGAGAGGGAACCGGGAAGAACAGAAAAAGCCACCGGCAAACGGCGCAGCGACGCGCGCAAGAAGGGGTCGGTCCCCAAGAGCGGTGAACTGACCAAGCTGGCGGTCCTGCTGGCGGGCATGCTGGCCGTGCGCTACTCCATCGACACCTACGACCGGGAGCTGCGCGAAATCTTCCGCTGGTTCTTAAGCTCCGGGATGACCGTCAGCATCACCACCACCACCGTCAACAATCTGCTCACGGACATAACCTGGCGCATGGCCAAGATGCTCCTGCCAACGCTGGTCATCCTGGCGGGGACGTCCTGGCTGGTGCTGCGCCTGCAGGTGGGCAAGCTCTGGGTGCTGCCCTGGCACAACTTCAGCTGGGGCAGGATGTTCAACATCATGGGGGGCATCAAGAAGCTCCTGATCGACCCCAAGACATTCGTCCGCCTGGGCAAGCAGATAGCCCAGGCCGCCGCCATCGGCGTGGCCCCCTACCTGGTGCTCAAGCACGAGTTCGGCAACTTCATGCCCCTCTTCTATACCAACGCCCAGGGGCTGGCCTCGTATATCCTCGCCAACTGCATGACCATGCTCTGGTACACCATGGTCCCCATGGTCCTCATCGCCGCCGCGGACCTCTGGTACACCCGCTGGGACTACGAAGAGAACCTCAAGATGACCAAGAACGAGGTCAAGGACGAACGGCGCAACGTCGAAGGCGACCCGGAGATCAAGCAGAAGCAGAAGCAGAAGATGTTCGCGGTCATGGGCAAGCGCATGCTCAAAAACGTGCCCAAGGCAGACGTGGTCATCACCAACCCCACCCACATCGCCGTGGCCCTGCAGTACAACCCCCTGCTGGCCCCGGCCCCCATCGTGCTGGCCATGGGCGCGGACAACATGGCCCAGAAGATCAAGGAAGTGGCCCGGGAGCACAACATCCCCATCCGGGAGAACAAGCCCCTGGCACGGGCATTGTATAAGGATGCTGACGTGGGGGAGATGATCCCCGAAGCCCTGTTCCAGGCGGTGGCCACGGTGCTGGCGCAGCTGGACAAGTTCAAGAACCGCGGGCCGCGTTAGAAGCGGGAAAGGTGTCAAAGATATGGCTAAACAGCTGGCGGTGAATTTCGACTACGCCAAGTTCTCCAAGCAGGGCGACATCATGCTGGCGGGGGGCGTGGTGCTCATCCTGTTCGTCATGCTGGTGCCCGTGCCCACCATCATCATCGACCTCATGCTCACCCTGTCCATCTCGGTGAGCATGGTGGTGCTGGTGACCTCCATGTTCATGAGCTCCCCCCTGGAGTTCTCCATCTACCCCTCGCTGCTGCTGGTCACCACCATGATGCGCCTGGCCCTGAACGTGGCCTCCACCCGCCTGGTGCTCCTGCACGGCGACGAGGGCACCGGAGCCGCCGGACAGGTCATCAAGGCCTTCGGCGAGTTCGTGGTGGGCGGCAACTACGTCATCGGCATCGTGGTCTTCCTGATCCTTTTCTCGCTCAACAAGACGGTCATCGTGGCGGGCACCACGCGCATCGCGGAAGTGGCAGCCCGCTTCACCCTGGATGCCATGCCCGGCAAGCAGATGGCCATCGAGGCGGACCTGAACGCCGGGCTGCTCACCGAGGAGGAGGCCACCCGCCGCCGCGAGCTGATCCGCAAGGAAGCCGACTTCTACGGCGCCATGGACGGCGCGAGCAAGTTCGTTTCCGGTGACGTACAGGCCACCATTCTCATCTCCGCCATCAACATCGTGGGCGGCTTCCTGGTGGGCGTGCTGCAAAAGGGCATGGACTGGAAGCAGGCGGCCGCCACCTACACCATCCTGACCATCGGCGACGGTCTGGTGTCCATCATCCCCTCCATCATCATCTCGGTGTCCGCGGGCCTCATCGTGTCGCGCGCCGCGGCCGAGGCCAAGATGGGCGAGGAGTTCATCGCCCAGCTCACCGGACACCCCAAGGCCCTCACCCTGGTCAGCGGCATCATCTTCCTCTTCGGCTTGGTGCCGGGAATGCCCTTCGTGCCCTTCACCATCCTCTCGGTGCTCATGTTCGTGCTCTCTCGCGTGACCCAGAAGCAGAAGGACATCGTCTCCGAGGGCTCGCAGGCCGAGAAGGCCGCGCCCCAGGAGCTGGAGACCCCCGAGGAGGTCCAGCAGCTGCTGCCGCTGGACTCCCTGGAGCTGGAAGTGGGCTACGGCCTGATCCCCCTGGTGGACGAGGACCAGAACGGCAACCTGCTGGCGCGCATCCGCTCCATCAGGCGCCAGTTCGCCCTGGACATGGGCGTGATCATCCCCTCCCTGCACCTGCGCGACAACCTGCAGCTCAAGCCCGGACAGTACGCCGTGCTCATCAAGGGCAACGAGGTGGCCTCGGCCGAAATTCTGATCGACCACTTCCTGGCCATGGACCCGGGCGACGCCAAGCACCGCATCCAGGGCGTGGAAACGCGCGAACCGGCCTTCAACCTGCCCGCGCTGTGGATTCCCGAAGTCTCCAAGGAAGAGGCCATGCTGGCGGGCTACACCGTGGTGGACCCGGCCACGGTGATCTCCACGCACCTGACCGAGGTCTTCAAGCGCAACCTCCATGAGTTCCTGGGCCGCCAGGAAGTGCAGGCCCTGCTGGACAACCTCCACAAGCGCGCCCCCAAGGCCGTGGAGGAGCTGGTGCCCGGCATCCTGAGCCTGGGCGCGGTGCAGAAGGTGCTGCAGAACCTGGTGCGCGAGGGCGTGTCCGCGCGCGACATGCTGACCATCGTCGAAACATTGGCGGACTACGGCATCTCAACCAAGGACCCGGACCAGCTCACCGAGTACGTGCGCTCGCGCATGGGCCGCTCCATCGTGAAGCCGTTCCTCACCGGCGACGCCACCCTGCCCATCTTCACCCTGGCCCCCACCGTGGAGGGCATGGTGCAGGAATCCATACGCCACACCGACCACGGCTCCTTCCTGGCCATGGACCCGGGCTCGGCCCAGAACCTGATCGCCAGCATCAACCAGCACCTGGAACGGGCCGTGGTCAGCGAAGGCCAACCGGTGTTGCTGGTTTCGCCGGTCACCAGGCCCCACTTGGCCCAGCTTTTGAATAGGTTCCTCCCGACGTTGCCGGTCATCTCCCAGGCGGAGATTCCGGCGGAGATCAGGCTGCAATCCCTCGCAACAATAGGACTGAGCCATGCGGGTTAAGACATTCAGAGGTTCCAGCGCCGCCCAGGTGATGGCCCAGATCAAGAAGGAACTCGGCCCCGAGGCCGTGATCCTCTCCAACCAGACCAAGCGCGAAGACGGCAAGTCCATCTGCGAGATCATGGCCGCCGTGGAGCCTGACCAGGACCCGGCCGAGACCGGCGCCGACCAGGACATCCCCGGCGCCCCCGGGCGCAAGGCCCCGCAGGACGGCTGGGAGCGCGAATGGTGCGAGATGAAGGGCCACCTCTCGGCCCTGCTCAAGCCGCACATGGACCTGGCAAGCCTCCAGCCGCGCCAGAAGATGGCCATGGAATACCTGGAGCGCGAAGGCGTCGAGGAGCCCATCCTCATGGGGCTCTTCCGCAAGCTCAAGTCGGCGGCGGGAGCCTCCCTGCTGGCGGAACTGGGCCACGTGGCCCGGGTGAAGCCCTACGTCCAGTTCCACGAAAAATTCCAGATGGTGGCCGGCCCCACCGGCTCGGGCAAGACCACCGCCCTTGTGCGCATGGCCATCACCGCCAAGCGCGCCGCCCCGGACAAGCGCGTCGGCATCCTCAATTGCGACGGCCGGGGAGCGGGCGGCAAGGCCATTCTCAAGCGCTACGCGGAACTTTCAGGAATCACTTACGCCGAGGCTCCCGAACCCGAGGACTTCATCAAGGTTCTTCTGGCCTGCCGGAACTTTGACGTGATCTTCGTGGACCTGCCCGCCCTCACCCAGGGGCAGACCCTGGCCCAGTGGCTGGCCGAACGCAGCCTGGCCCTTCGCGACGACGTCGCCGTGCATCTGGCCCTGCCCCCCTTCATGGCTCCGGCCCACTACCGGTCCCTGTGGGAACGCTACCGCTCGCCCCTGGTCAAAAGCATCATCTGGACGAAACTCGATGAAGCCTGTAGTTTCGGAAGCCTTATAAACGTGGCCCAGATGACCGGACTCCCCGCCTCGGCCCTGTCCTTCGGCCCTGGGGTGGTTGGGTCCATGTCGGCGGCCGAGTCCCAGGCGCTGTGGAGGCTGGTGTTCTCCCATCAGATGCCCGGAAACTCCCAGGCGCCCAACCAAAACGTGGAACAGGCCGCGTAAACGGACCAAAAACCATGCAAGGCAATCTTCCCCTGGTGTTTTCCGTCACCTCCGGCAAGGGCGGAGTGGGCAAGACCAATATTTCCGTGAACCTGGCCGTGAGCCTGACGAAGATGGGCAAGCGCGTGGTGCTGCTCGACGCGGACCTCGGCCTGGCCAACGTTGACGTGCTCCTGGGCATGGCTCCGGAGCTCAACCTGTTCCACCTGTTCCATAAGGGCGTGAACCTGAAAAAGGTGCTCTTCAAGACGCCCTACGGGTTCCACATCCTGCCCGCGTCCTCGGGCGTGTCCGAGATGCTCTCGCTCTCCACCGGCCAGAAGCTCGACCTCCTGGAGGCCATGGACTACCTCGAGGACAGGATAGACTACCTTATCGTGGATACGGGCGCCGGAATCGGCGACAACGTACTCTACTTCAACCTTGCCGCACGCGAACGCCTGCTGGTGTTGACGACCGAACCCACTTCGCTTACCGACGCATACGCGCTGGTCAAAGTCATGCACTTGAACCATGCGGTGAACCGGTTTCGGGTCGTGGTGAACATGGCCCCGAGCGAGAAGGCGGCCAAGCAGGTATTCGGAAAACTCTACGCCGCCTGCGACCACTTCCTGGACGGGATTTCGCTGGATTTTGTGGACTTTATCCCGCAAGATGCTACCGTTCGGCAGGCGGTGATCAAGCAGATCCCGTTTTGCCACATGGCTCCGGAAGCCCCGGCAAGCTTGAAAGTGGCGGACATCGCCCGAAAAATTACAAGTTGGGATTCAGGCTCGCAACTCGATGGAAACATCAAGTTCTTCTGGAAAAAGCTCCTCTTCCAAGAGCAGTCCGTGGCTTAGCTTCGAAGCCGGAGCAAGGCCCTGGCAGGATTTCTCCCAGCCGGACCGCCAGGAGATCGTCAGGCACTATTCTCCCAAGATCAAGCTCCTGGCCCTGCGTCTCAAGGCCAAGCTCCCCCCCAGCGTGGAGATGGGCGAACTCATCAGCGCCGGAGCTCTGGGCCTCATGGAAGCCCTGGGACGCTTCAAGCCGGAGCTGGGCATCAAGTTCGAAACCTTCGCCGAGTCACGCATCAAGGGAGCCATGCTCGACGAGCTGCGCAAGCTCGACTGGTTCAGCCGGGGCCAGCGCCACCGGGTACGCGTTGTGGACGACGCCATCCGCAAGCTGGAATCCGCTTCGGACGAAACGCCTACGGTGGAAAAGCTCTCCGAGGCCACGGGGCTCACCTCGAAGGAAGTCTCCCAGGCCATGGAGGCCATGCAGAGCCAGCTCTGCCTGAGCCTGGATGCAATCACCGAAAATCTGACATCCTTCAAACGCCAGCAGATCGACAACGAACCGTACAAATCCGCCGCACTCAAAGAAATCGTTGACAAACTGGCGCTGCTTATTGATGAACTGACCCCAAGGGAACAGCTCGTGCTCTCCCTGTATTACGTCGAAGAATTGAACATGCGTGAGACCAGCGAGGTCATGGGAATCACCGAAGGCCGCGTCTCACAGCTGCATTCCCAGGCTCTGGCCAAGTTGCGCAGTAAATTCCACGCGCAGTACGGCATCGTGGACGCCTAAAGCCAAGCGTACAACCCGGCCCCCAGCGGGCATGGCAAAAGGAGATAGGTATGGCTTACAACAAAGACATGCGTGTGCTGGTGGTGGACGACTTCTCCACCATGCGGCGCATCATCAAGAACATCCTTCGCCAGCTCGGCTTTACCAACATCATCGAGGCCGACGACGGCACCACCGCGTGGGAGACCCTCAACAAGGACCGCATCGAGTTCATCATCTCCGACTGGAACATGCCCAAGATGCCCGGCATCGAACTTCTGCGCAAAGTCCGCTCCAGTGAGGAATTCGCCAACCTGCCCTTCCTCATGGTCACCGCCGAAGCCCAGCAGGAGAACATCATCGAAGCCGTCCAGGCCAAGGTATCCAACTACATCGTCAAGCCCTTCACCGCTGAAACGCTTGGCCAGAAGATCGACAAGATCTTCGACAAATAGACGCGGGCGGGGCTAGCCCCCGCCCCAACCCGCCATGCTTTCGTCCTCCTCCGATTCCGGCTCCGCAGGAGGCCCGCGCTCGGACGCCTTGTCCGCCGACGAGCAGGACCAGAACAAAGCCAAGCTCGACGACACGGAACTCAACGTCGGCTCCCCCCGCGCCGCCCAGAAGGTCGAGCTCGACCTTGACGACGCGCCATTCCTCGAGGAAGAGGAGGCCCCCCCGCCACCGGCCGAGGAAATCCCCGCCGCGCCCCCCGCCCACGACCTGGGCGAGCCCGTCAAGCTCCCCATCTGGAAGAACAAGAAGGTCCTGTTCGGAGGCGTGGGCGGACTGCTCCTGCTTATCGGCCTGGCCGCCTGGTGGTTCTTCATCCGGGAAGTGAAGGTCCACGAGGAACCCCCTCCGCCGCCGCCACCGGCTCCCGCGCCCGTGGAGCCGCCCAAGCCGGCCGAACCGCCGCCGCCCCAGGACGTCTTCGTCCCCATGGAGCCCTTCCTGGTGGAGAAGACCGACACCAAGGGGGCCTTCAAAATTCTGTCGCTCAAGATCAAGCTCGTCTACAAGGAAGACCCGCGCCTGGCCCGGGAAATCCAGACCAAGAGTTTTGCGTTGCGCGACGGCCTGTATTATAATCTCAAGAATAAATCTTTCACGAATCTGACCGATAAGGATTCCGTGGAAAAGCTCCGCGAGGAGCTGCGTGGAGTGGTGAACAACTACCTGAACACCGGCCAGATTGATCAGGTGCTCTTCGAGGAACTTCTGGTGAAATGATGTCCGACATCAACATCGCCACCGTAGTCGCCCAGCTGCCCAACCTCCAGGGAGTGGCCGGGGCGCAACTCGCCCATCCCGAAGCGCAACAGGTCTTCGCCGCCCAGATGGCCCAGCAGGCCCTCAAGGACCAGGGCCACCAGGTCCAGAAGGTCGAGAAAGAAGAAGGCAGCGAGGCCGTCAAGGACGAAAAGGAAAAACGCAGGGGGGCCGAACAGGAACCGCACCCGCGCAAACGCCAGGCCCAACAGGCCGCCCCCGAAGAGCCGGAATCCCCAGCCCAACCGGGCTCACCCTGGCTCGGCCATCTCATCAACAAGCAGGTGTGACCGGTGTCCCTCCAAGAATGGCTTCTTCTGCTCCTCACCGGCAGCGAGCTGGTGCTGCTGATCCTCGTGGTCGGCTTCTTCGCCCGGCTGCGCCGCTCCGAAGACATGCTCCAGGCCCTCCAGAACAACCAGGCAGAGCTCATGGGCAAGCTCCAGAAAAGCGCCCAGCTCGAGCAGGAGCTGCTGGAATCCTTTGAAGACCGCCAACGGGAGCTCATCCGCCTGGAGGACAAGCTGGCCACCCGCGAACGCGAACTCTCCAAGCTGCTCAAGCAGGCCGAGGAAATCAGCCGCTCACCGGATTTTTTGCGCCAGGTGGTGCTCGCCGGGATGAAAAAGGGCCAGTCCGCCCGGGAGCTGGCCAAGGCCACCGGACTCTCGCAGGACGAGGTGGAGCTGATCATCTCGCAGGCGCGGGGATAAGAGTAAGATGCCTCCGGCGGCCAGAGAGAACTTTTTGAAAAAAGTTCTCTCTGGACTCTCTCAAAAACTTTTAGCGGGCTTCGCAATGGGAGCGCCGGGCCGGTCGGTCTGGACCGGCTAGGTTCCGGGCGGCGGGTGACGGATCGTCTTCAAATCGGTCCTAGCCCGCCGCCCGGGACACGGACGGGCCAGGCTGACCGGCACGGCGCGCCAGTGGGCACGAAGCTACTGAGGGTCCAAGGGGATCATCCCCCTGGCGGGTCAAGGGCAGAGCTCTTGCGGGGTCTGGGGCAGAGCCCCAGGCAGGTTCATCATGCGCGTACGCGGTCACGGTTCATCTTTCTCCGGCTTCGGCGGCCAACAACGCGACTCGCAGCGCTCCGAGCGCTTCCGCAAGGCGCACCGCCCGGGCCAGAAGGTCCGGGGCGTCATCCTGGAGTGGCAGTCGGACGATCTGGCCTGGGTGGAGATCGACGGCCACCGCCTGCTGGCGCAGGTGGCCAGGAATTTGGCCCTGGGCCTTGAGCGATCCTTCCTGGTCGTCAGACTCGATCCCGATATCGTCCTCAAGGAAATCACGGCGAAAGAGTCCGGCCTGAACGTGATGGTGTGACCAGGACGCGCGGGCGAGCGTCTAACAAGGGAACGCCCGCCCCATAAGCGGCGCCCCAAGGAGCCACGAAGCGATGATCCTGATCGGCACCCCCAGCTACAACGGCACCGTGACCCTCAATTACATGCGCTCGGTGCTCCAGATGTTCGATGTCTGCAACGCGGCAGGCGTTGGCACGGGATTCCAGCCACTGGCCTACGAGAGCCTCATCACCCGCGCCCGCAATTACATAGCCAACGAGTTTTTACGCCAGCGAGAGTTCACCCACCTGCTCTTCATCGACGCCGACCTCGGATTTCCCGCCGACGCGGCCCTGCGTTACTTCCGGTCGGGCAAGGACGTGGTCTGCGGCATCTACCCGGTCAAGCACCTGGACGTGGACAAGCTGCGTCGGATGCCGGGAGAACTGGCGTCCGTGGACGCTGTGGCCGCCTCGCTCAACTATACGGTGAAGCTGAAGGCCGGATGCGTGGTGGACAAGGACGGCCTGGTGCCCGTGGAGTACGGCTCCACGGGGTTCATGATGATCAGGCGCGAAGTGCTGGAAAAGATGGCCCAGGCGTATCCAGAACTGCGCTACCGGAACTCATACGTCAACACCGGCGACGAGGAAGACGACAACTGGGCTTTCTTCGATACCGCCATCGATCCCGGGAACCGCGACTACCTCCCTGAGGACTACGCCTTCTGCAAGCGCTGGACGGCGCTCGGCGGCGAGATACACGCCGATGTGGCCAGCCGCTTCATCCACTCCGGAAACTGCGACTACGCGGGCGACTATCCGGCTTTCCTCAAGAACTTTCAGGCCGGATGCGAAGGGAACGGCCAGGGCTGAGCCCCGCTCTCATCCGCGATCACGCGCGCAAACGGAAAGGCCGGTCCTCGAGGACCGGCCTTTTTGTTGCTTCGCCTCCCGGCGCGCCGCTACCAGTAGCGCCGGTAGTAATAATGCGGATAATAGTAATAGCCGTAAGGGTACGGCTGCGGCGCAGGCGCGTAGTACGCGGGAGGAGGCGCAGGCGCGTAGTACACCGCGGGGGGCGGTGGCAGGAACTCGTAGTGCGTCTGCCCTTCCTTGTCCTTGTACACCGCGCAGGAGCACAGCATGAGCAGACAGAAACAGAGCGCGAAACGTTCCATGGTCATTCTCCTTGCGGACCGGCCGGACGGAAAAATACCGCGTCCCCTGCACGGGCCGCCCGGACTGTTAGTCGTTCGAGTCTTTGTTCCGGGTTACATCCGCCGGAATATAGGGCCCAATCCGCCTGTGTCCAGGCGAGCCTGCCCCTCGCCCCGCTAGGGAATTCGCCTGCCCGAAGGCATGATTCGCGTCCCCCAGGCCCGGGAAACGGCCTCTTGCCCCGGAACGCCCCCGTCCGCTTGCCCGCATTTTTTCACCCACCGCGTTGACAAGCTGCCCAGCTATGTTAATATCAACTTTATCTCCTGTAATTTTATCTATTTAGAAGAACAATATTTGACCGGCTGGAGCGGTTGGACCGCAGGTTGTTCGGGTAGTGCCAGCCATCACCCCGCCCCGGCCTGCCACCGGGGGAGCAACCCAGGAGGATGTCATGCCCGACACCCCTTCCAAGCTTCGAGAGAACGATTTCGTGTGCACCACCCCGCTCATACACAGCCTGATCACCATCAAGTGCACTTGCGGGAAGAAATTCGAAGTATCCCTGGACGACGTCCACTTGCAGAAGACTATCACCTCCCGCCCGTGCTGCGCCGAACCCGCTCCGCTGCAGGAACTGAAAAACACGATCGAACTGTTCTCACGGTATGTGGATGCCAGGGCCAAGCTGGGCGGCCTCGGCTGGGATGTCGAACTCACGGCCCTTCCCTGGTGCGAAAAATGACGCAGGGGCCATGCGGCACGGCAACGCGCCAAACAGGAGGATACCATGGGAATCGACACCATCTTATGGCCCACCGACCTTTCCGAGGGTTCGTTCAAGTCGGTGCGGCACGTAGTATCTCTGGCGGAAAAGTATAACGCAAAAGTGGTGGCCCTGTACGTGGCGGTGGACCTGTGCGCCTATTTCCCGGCCTACGGCAACTATCCGAGCCCGGAACTCATCCAGCAATTCCAAAGCTGGGAGATGGAGGAGGCGCGGCGCAAGCTCGAAACCATCTGCCAGGGCATGTTGCACGGGTGCCCCAACTTGAAGGTGAAGCTGGTACGGGGCAATGCCGCCGAGGAGATCCTCAAAACGGCCCGGGAGGAGAAAGCCGGGCTCGTGGTTATGACCAGCCGGGGTCAAGGCCTGGACAAGGGCCCGGCCGAGGCCACGGGCCTCGGGTCGGTGGCCCGGCAGGTGCTGGAGAAGTCCACGCTGCCGGTGCAGATCGTGTACCCCTGACCCGGTGCCGGTCCTTGCAGCGATAATTCCCGGAACAGGCGCGCGCCTGCTCCGGGGGGCCGCCCCGCCTCGCGGGTGGGGGCAGGAGACGCACGCCCCCGCCTCGTCGGGCGTAAGACGGGAATCCTCTCAAGGGAGGAGACATGATGAAAAGTATCATTCTTTCAGTACTGGTGCTTTTGAACTGCGCCCCGGCCGCACTGGGGCAATCCGGCCCGTGGGACGAAGTGGAGGCCGCGCTCGGCAGGAAAGGAGTGGAACAGGGTGGAGTCTACAAGGTCGCATTTCCGAGAATGGACCTCACGGTCACCAGGGGGAAGGTGCGCGTCCTGCCCGGGGTGGCCCTCACCTCCTGGATGGCTTTCACCGGGAACAAGGACCGGTGCATGGTGATGGGCGACATGGCCCTTCTGGATGCTGAGGTCCAACCGGTAATGGCCGCCCTTTTCTCCTCGGGCATCGAGATCAGCGCCCTGCACAACCACCTCACGGGCACCACCCCCAACATCCTCTACCTGCACTTCAACGGCACGGGCGATCCCGCCAAGCTGGCCCAGGGTCTGCGCTCGGCTCTGGCCGCCACTGCCACGCCTTTGGGCGACGCCGGCTTCGCTCCGGTCGAACCGGCTCCGGACTGGAACAAGGTGGAGAAAGTCCTGGGGACGGCCGGACAGAAGAAGGGCGTCCTCGTCCAGTTCAGCTTCCCCCGCAAAGAGCCCGTCCTGGAGGGAGGCATGGAAATCCCCACGGCCATGGGCATGGCCACGGCCATCAACATGGCCATGGTGGGCGGCAAGGCCGAGGCATCCGGTGATTTCGTGCTCCTGGCCGAGGAAGTAAACCCCGTGGCCAAGGCCCTGCTCAAACACGGCATCGAGGTCACCGCCGTGCACGGCCACATGCTCAGGGAGTCGCCCCGGCTTTTCTTCATGCACTTCTGGGGTGTCGGGGAACCGGAAAAGCTGGCCCGGGGATTGAAGGCCGCGCTGGATGCCGCACAGTCCAACTGATCGGTGAACGCAGTCGGGCTGCTCCCGCGCGGAACCACCCGCATCCCCGGGCGTGAACCGACGTCCCGCGCCATCCGCAACAAAAGTGGGAGACAAGCCGGCAGCCAACCGGATCACGTCGCGCACGTTCGTCGAAACCGGCAATCCCGTGGACAAGATACTCAAGAAAAAACCCGGCATGTCGCGCATGCCGGGTTTTTCAAGTCGAAGATGGCCTGATGCGCCCTAAAAAGGCACGTCGTCCATGCCCGAGGCTTCCGAGGGAAACGCGGGCCCCAGGTCGTCGTCGCGGCCCTGTTGCTGCTGGCGATTGTTGTTCTGCTGGTACTGCTGCTGCCGGGGCGGGGCCTGACGGCGCTGTTCGCCTCCGCCGTAGCCGCCCTCCATGGGCGCGGCCTCCACGCCGCCTCCCTTGGAATCCATGAACTGCACGGTGTGGCCGGGCCCCGAGACCACCACTTCCGTCATGTAGCGCTTCTGGCCCTGCTGGTCCTCCCAACTGCGGGTGCGAAGCCCTCCCTCGATGTACACCAAGCGGCCCTTGCCCAGGTAGTTGGCGCACACCTCGGCCTGTTTGCCGTACACCTTGATGCGGTGCCATTCTGTGCGCTCTTCCTTCTGCCCCTCGCGGTTCTTGAAGGATTCGTCCGTGGCCAGGGTGAATTCGGCGGCGGGTTGGCCAGAGGGCAAATAGGTCAGCTTGGGGTCCTGCCCGAGCCTGCCGACGAGAATAACCTTGTTCACGCTACCGGCCATGCGAAGCCTCCTGTATGTTCGGCCGCGCGGCTTCGTGAGCGTTTCGCGCGGCCCGGGTGTCGGGTGATGCGCGCCCATGGCGGGCGCGGGGGATCGAAAATCAATACGCTGGCGGATACTAGCGGTATCCCGCCTGGCCTTCAAGGTCGTCCAGGGCGTCCTCGATCTTTTCGGTGAGGAGCTGGGCCTTTTCCGCCTGCCAGGAAGCCAGGGCCTCCCGCAGGCTCTCCACCTGCCGCGTGAGCGCCTCGACCCCGGGGCGGATGCGCCCGGCCACGGCCTGGGGCACATCCCCGGCGGTGAGCCGCGCGTGGAGGGTGTCCACAAGCTCCAGCACCCCGCGCTGGGCAGGGGCGTAGCCGTGGCCCGGAGGATACGCCAGGTGCGAGAGGATGGGCCAGGCATCCTCTACCTTGCCGGGATCGATGGTTGCGGCGCTGACGCGCACCTGCAGGAGCTTGCCCATGATGATCCTCCTGGGGGAGAGCCCGGGACGGAATAAGCCCAGTCCCGGAGTATCCTGCAATCCTACGCGAAGCGGAGAGACTGTCCAGAGGGCTTCGCCCTCTGGCCGCCGGAGGCTTTCCCTCCCGCGGCGCTAGTCCCGCTCTTCCCAGTCGGACTGCACCCGGTTCACCACGTCGCGGATCACGTCCATCTGGCTTTCGGGGCAGACGCTGATGAGGGGCTGCCCCGCGTCCACGTTCTGGTCGTGGGAGAAGTACGTGGCGTAGATGATGCCTTCCGGCCCGGAGTAGCTGAGGCCCTTTTCGCGCTTCATGCGCGAGACGATGAACAGGTCCATGCCGTCCTTGACCTTGATGGACTGGCAGCCCGACACCTTGACCTTCTTGTCGGTCTCGGCGGCGAAGTAATACTTGGCGCGCTCCGGGGCGTTGAACAGGAAAAGCACCTTCTTGAGGATGAGTTGGGTGACTTCGTCCTTGGTGAAGAAGTGGCGCAGCACCATGAGCGGCGTGCCGGCCTCCACGAACTTCCCGTTCAGGTGGGCGTGCACGGTCTGCACCTCGCCCTTGCGGGTGCAGTGGATGTTGCGGGCGTTGCGCTCGCGCACCAGGGTGGCCAGGAGCGTTCCCGGCTTTTCCTTCCAGGTGCCGCTGGCGGCCAGCACCTTGGCGCCCTGTCCGGAGACCTTGAATTCCACAACCCCGGTGTGGGGGGCGAGCACCTCGACCTCCTCGTAGGGGGAGGCTTTGATCTCTTCGAGTATGGCTTTCACGTCCTGCACGGCTGACCCCTTAGCGGTAGTAGAGGTTGCGGCCGCCGATGGTCTGGAAGGCCTGCACCAGGTTGTTTCTGATCTCGCGGCGGTCCCAGATGCCCTGGATGTGGCCGCGCGCCAGCGCGTTGTACGCCAGATGGTAGTCGGGCGGGATGTCCACGCCGGTGGTCTCCTTGATGACGCCGGGACCGGCGAAGCCGATGTTGGCCGAGCGCACGGAGAACTGGTAGGGCGAGCAGCCCAGGAAGCTGGCCACGGGGCCCGCGTAGGAGTTGGTGTCGTAGAGCACCAGGTAGAGCCCGCCCGCCTCGATGTAGCGGCGCACGGCCATGGTGACGCGCGGCATCTGGATGACGCCGTTGGTGCCCTCCTGGATGCGGATGCCCGCGGTGCCGTGCACGTAGGCCAGGAAGGGGTAGTGCTTCTTGCGGGCCCGGGCCAGGGCGCGGATGAACTTCTCGCCCTCGGCCGCGCCCACGGTGCCGCCCCGGAAGGGGGCCACCAGCATGCCCACCACCACCTTCATGCCCTCGATGGAGGCTTCGTAGGTGACGCAGGAGCTTTTGAGCTTGAGCTTCTTCTTGGCGTCCTCGAGCTTCTGGTCGAAGCCGGGATAGTTGAGGGGGTTGGCCGCCTCGACATCCTGGTTGAACTCCATGACGGAATCCTTGTCCAGGACGTTGTTCATGACCCACTGGTATTCCATGGGGAAGTGGTGGCCGCAGTACTGGCAGACGCCGGCGAAATCGCCGAAGAGGTCCGGAGCCCAAAGGTCCAGGCAGCCGTGGGTGGCGGCGTTGGGACAGGTGACGGCCTTGTCCTCGCGGGCCTTGGGGCTCAGGTAGGCCCCTTCCCATTCGCCGTCCAGGCAGATGCCGTCCTCGGCGCAGGAGAGCTCTGTGAGCTTCTGGATGGTCTCGGTGTCCACCTTCCTGGCGCCGGTGCGCTTGAAGGGGCGCAGCAGGCGCTGGGCCACCACGCGCACCTCGGCCTCGGCCTCCTCGGCCAAGTGCGAGAGCTTCTGCCCGTAGGTGCGCAGGAACTCGTAGCGCAGGTAGGAATAGGTGGACCAGGACATCTGCTGCAGCGTGTCCTTGACCCGGCGCGACACGGAGGTCTTGTCCATGCAGGCGTGCTTGGCCATGTTGCGGAACTTGCTGTAGCGCTTCCAGACCAGGCGCTCGGCGGCGCGCTCGTCCAGGGACCAGCGCACGAAGAAGGACTCGGCGTCGGCCAGGGCGGCCTGCTTGCGGCGCTTGATGGCCTTGGCCCGGATGAAGTTCATGCCCTTGACCGAGAGCATGGCCTCGTCGGTGGCCATCATCATTTCCTGGCGCAGGCGCTTGAAGAAGTCGTAGTGGTGCGGCCTGGCCCCCAGGGGCGGTTCCTGCACCACGCGGTCGACGTAGCCCATGCGCAGGTTGTCTTCGGCGGTGATGTTGAGCCGGGCGGCGCACTCCTCGATGAGCTCGACCGGGGCGCGCTGGCCCTGGCGGATGCCCGATTCGATGGCGCCCGCGCCCTCGGGGGAGATGACCGAGTAGTAGCCGTGGGAGAGCATGAGGCGCGTGTCGGCCAGGGCGATGGCCTCGGCGCCGCCGGAGCCGCCCTCGGAGAAGCAGGCGATCACGGGCACGCGCAGCGCGGCCATCTCGTAGAGGTTGCGCGCGATCTGCTGGGCCGCTCCGGGGTAGTCCTCCACGGGGAAGGCTCCGGGCGTGAAGACGTAGGTATGGATGGGGATGTTCTCGGTCTCGGCGACCTTCATGTACTGAAGCGCCTTGGCGTTGCCCCAGGGCTTGACGGAGCCGCCGTTGCGGAACTCCTGGCCGTGGCCCTTTTCCTGGCCGATGACCATGACCGGCTGGTTGTGGACCTTGTCGCCCTGCCTGCGGGTGATGTAGGCGCGCGCGATGAGCATGGACGGGTCGATGGAGTACTCGTCCTGGCCGCCGATCTCGGTGTAGTTGTCGTAGCAGAACTCCAGGATGTCCTTGAGCGTGATCCGCTGGGGGTGGCGCACGATGCGCACCCTGTCCATGGGGGTGAGCTCGGGGTCCAGCTTCTTTTCCACGAAGACGAAGAGGTCTTCCAGCTGGGAGAGCAGTTTCACCTTCTGGGCCATGGACGCCCCGGCCTCGCGGGAGCGGAACTCCTCGAGCTTCGAGGAGAGCAGCGCCACGTCATCGGACTTGCGTGATCCGAAAATGTCCCGGATGTACTGGAGCCTGTCGGCAAGCTCCTGAATGCTTTTTTCTATATCCATAGGGGTGGTTGGCTTCGAGTGTCGGGCGTCCGGTTAGAAAACCAGGATGTCCGCGGTCTTTTCGCGCAGGAACGCGATGTTGGACTTCATGGGGTTGCCCTCCTGATCCTGGCCCTCGAGCACGAGCCGGTCCAGGTATTCCACGCCACGGGCCTTGGCCTCGGCCAGGTCCTTGCCCCAGATGATGGCCAGGGCCAGGTTGGGGTCGAACTCCGTGGGGATGACGTAGGGCTTGTCCTGGGGAATCTGGGAGTGCAGCGACGCCCAGGGGGCCGAGGGCGGAGTGAAGCGGTCGATGCGCCCCACCCAGGGGGTGAAGCGGTTGGCCGGGTCCTCGGCGATGATGCGGTATTCAATGCCGATGCCCTCGAAGGTGATGTCCTCCTGGGTGAAGCCCATGGGCTCGCCCAGGCCCATGCGGATCTGCTCCCGGATGATGTCCACGCCCGCCTGGCCCTTGAGGCGCGAGATGGCCGCGGACACGCCGTTCTCCACCTGGATGCGGGTGTTGACCTCCATGAGGAAGGGCTGTCCCGCCGGGGTGACGATCCATTCCCAGGTGCCCACGTTGTCGTAGCCGACCTCCTTGGCGATGGCCAGGGAGTGCTTGGTGATGTCGTCGATCACCTTGGCCGCGTCGAAGGCGTACTTGATCTGGTCCGGGGCGAAGCCGGGGGCGATCTCCACGCGCTTCTGGCGGCCCGTGGACTGGATGGTGCAGTTGCGGGTGCCGAAGTGGGCGATGGAGCCGTGGCGGTCGGCCGCGATCTGCACTTCCAGGTGGTTGAAGTCCAGGATGCGCTGCTCGATGAGCACGCCCTCGTCGTGGAACTGGCGCTTGGCGTAGTTGCGGATGCGCCGGTACACGGTCTTGAAGTGGTCGATGTTCTGGACCTCTTCAATGCCCATGCCGCCGCCGCCCGCCGAGGCCTTCACCAGCACGCGAGGCTGGTCGATGCCCTGCTCGGCCTGGAAGCGGAAGAGGGAATCGGCGATCTCCTCGGCCTCGAGCTCGTCGTAGACCGGGCGGTCGGAGCCGGGCACGGTGGGCACGCCCAGCGACCGGGCCAGGCGCTTGGTGTTGATCTTGTCGCCCAGGGTGCGGATGACGCGCCAGCTGGGGCCGATCCAGACCATGGGACGGGTGCGTTCGCTGACGCGCCGGGCGAAGCGGTAGTCTTCGGCGAAGTAGCCGTAGCCGGGATGGATCGCCGTGGCTCCGGCGTGGTCGGCCGCGGCCATGATCTCGTTGGCGTCGTGGTAGGAGCTGATGCGCAGCACCTGCCCGCCGAGCTCGCGCGCCAGGGTGAGATGCCCGGAGGCCTCGTCCTCCCTGGTGTGGACGCAAACAAAATCCAGGCCCAGCTTTCGGCAGGCCTGGATGATTCGCATGGCGATCTCGCCCCGGTTGGCCACCAATACCTTATGTCGTGTGCTCGTCGTCAATGTGGCTCCCGTACAATTTGGTCTTGGAGATGGTGTATTTTTGGACCTCGAGCACCAGCTTGTCCAGCCGTTCCTCCTGGCGCTGCGTCAGGTCCGTAAACTTAAGCCCCGCCACCTGGTCCTGGCGTCTGGCCACCTCGGCCAGAAGCCCCGTGATGATGACGTGGTCCCTGAGAAGGACATCGATGTTCAGCACGTCTCCCACTTTCAGGGCCGCCGCCTCGTCCTCGAGGGATATCCCGGTGGCGCTGATGTCGTTGACCGGGAACACCGTCTGGGTGGCGCAGTCCCGAGCTACAAGCCCCGGAACCCTGGCGCGGTATGCCTTGCGGGGCGCTCCGGGAGACTGCTCGTACGTAAAAAGCGGTTTATTCTTCATCCCTCAACCTGCACTTCCAGGACGAAATCCAGGCGGCGGTTCCGCGCCCGGTTTTCATCGCTCGTGTTGGGGAAAAGCGGTTCTAAATCAGCTAACCCGGTGGATGTCAACCGGTTCGCGGGCACTCCCTGGGACATCAGGAAACGCAGGGCTGACACGGCCTGCAGGGAGGACACCTCCCAGTTGTTCTTGAAGCGCGAGTCGGGCGGAGGGGGGGTGTCGTCGGTGAATCCCTTGATGTGCACGCGCTGGTCCGGGTGCTTGGCCAAAAAATCGGCCACGGTTTTGAGCCTTGCCTTGCCCGCGTCGGTGAGCTGGGTGACGTCGGTCTTGGAGAACATGCCCTCGGTGGGCATGGAGATGGTCAGGCGCGGCCCGTCCAGCTTGGTGCGCATGATGGATTCGCCGCGCCCCAGGAAATAGGCGGTGAGGTCCTCGTGGGTCTGGCGCTGGCGCAGGATGAGCTGCTCGCGCATGGAGACCTGCTCCATTATCTTCTTGTTGCTGGGCGCGCCGGGGGTCTTGGGGACGGCGGATTCGGTGCGCAGGCGGTCGCGCACGCTCTCCAGCGTTTCGGTGACACCGTCCGGATTGTTGGTCGAGAGAGAAAACAAAAAGATGAAGAAGCTCATCATCAGCATGGACAGGTCGGCCAGGCTGATGAGCCACACCATGGGCGGCCCCGCCGGAGGGGCGTCCAGTTCTTCGCCGACGGCGTCCTGGCTAGCGTCCAACCGTGCGCTCCTTGGGCGGGACGAAGCTCATGAGCTTGTCGCGCACCAAAAGGGGGTTGTTGTTCTGCAGAATGCAGCGCGCGCCCTCGAAGATGATCTCCAGGTTGAGCACCTCCTGCTGGGTGCGCGCCCGAAGCTTGCCCGCCACCGGCAGGAACAGCAGGTTGGCCGAGAGCGCCCCGTAGAAGGTTGCCAGCAGGGCGATGGCCATGGCCCCGCCCAGGGCCTTGGGGTTATTTAAGCGCGCCAGCATCTGCACCAGGCCGATGAGCGTGCCGATGAGCCCGAAGGCGGGGGCGAAGGTGCCAAGGGACCGGAAAACGGTCTCGCCGATCTGGTGGCGGCGCTTGAGGGAGTGGATTTCGATGCGCAGGGTGTCTTGGATGAGCTGGGGGCCTGCGTTGTCGGCGATGAGCTTGCAGGCCTTTTTGAGCACCACGTTGTCGGTGCGGATGTTCTCCAGGGCGAGCAGGCCCTCCCTCCGCGATATCTCGGCAATGCGCACCATCACGTTCACCACTTCCTGGGCCGTGACCTTGCGGGATGCGAATATCTTGAAGCCCGCGTTGAAGGCCTGTATCACCTCTTCCACCGGGTGGCTGACGCAGATGGCCGCAAGCGTGCCGCCGAAGACGATCATGGCGCCCGGGCCGTCCATGTATTGCAGGAGCGATCCATCGATCAGGATGGCGGTGATGATCAGGCCGATGCCTGTGACAAGCCCGAGCAGAGTCGCGAAATCCATCGGCACCTCACCTTACGTCAACGAAATCGGAAGGCCAAGGACATGCAAAACGCCGAAACGGCCAGCCGGGCCACGGACTGGCTCAGAAACGCCCTGCCCGGCGGCTTTCGCCCCAAAGCGGCCGTGATTCTCGGCACGGGGCTCGGGCAGGCGGACTGGAACCTGACTGGCGAAACCGTGATCGCCTACAGGGACATCCCGGGATTTCCGCGCTCCACGGTGCCGGGGCATGCCGGGAGCCTTGCGGCGGGCGTCCTGTCCGGGACGCAGGTCCTGGTCTGGCGAGGCCGTTTCCACCTCTACGAGGGCTACACCCCGGCGGAGGTCTGCATGGGAGTGCGGGCTTCGGCGCTTCTGGGCGCGAAGGTCCTCGTGGCCACCAACGCGGCCGGAGCGCTCAACCCGCTCCACAGCCCTGGAGAACTACTGGCCATATCGGACCATGTCAATCTCACCGGCGAAAGTCCGCTCGCGGGACCCAATGTGGACGCCTGGGGGCCCCGTTTTCCGGACATGAGCCGGGTTTATTCGCCGCGTTTGCTGGAAATCGCGGACGAAAACGCCATGAAGCTGGGCATCCGGCTGGAGAAAGGCGTGTATGCGGGTGTGCGGGGGCCGCAGTTGGAGACGCCCGCGGAGACGCGGATGCTTCGGATGCTGGGCGCGGACGCAGTGGGGATGTCCACGGTGATGGAGGTCATCGCGGCTAAGCACATGGGGATGGAGGTACTGGGGCTCTCCTGCCTGGTGAACAAGAACCTGCCGGACTGCATGGCCGAGGTGACGCTGGAGGAAGTGCTGGAAGTCGCGGGGAAGGCCGGAGAGAAACTGGGACGGCTGGTTGCGGCGGTCATTCGCGATTTATAGACAACCAAGGCATGCACGGCCAAAGGACGCGGGATGGAAACCTCTGAAATAATCGCAATAAGCGCAAGCATTGGCACATGTGTATCTGCAATTGCCACCCTTCTCACAGTCAGAGAGATATCAAAACAAAGAAAATCATCTCACAAACCAGAAATTGCTTTCTTTAGAACTAACATCATAGGAACAACAGACACAAAACAAAGCGGAGAAATACCGAATATATGGAAAAACAATCCTGACGAACAACATAGCTGCGGCAACTTTCCATTCCTATACCTGCATAACATCGGATCAGGAGCAGCTAAAGATATCGAAATATCCTGGTCTTTCCCCATCGGCGAAGTTGCATACGAGACAAATTTCATCCTCGAACAACACTCCGAAAACAAAATATTACACTATGAAAACGGATCACTCTGCATAAACCATGAACACTCACACAGCATGTCCCTATGGAGAAATCAAAAAAATCAAAAAATTGACTTTTTATTGCCCGTCGGCAGAGACTCAAAAGCAATCAAGATTATAATACCTCCAGCATACATACTGGCAACATCATCATTCATATATGCGTCATCCATCTCAAAGCACTTTGAACAACTATCAAACATTAGACCGTTGTATTGCACAATTAATTACAATGATATTGATAACTACAACTCCACAAGATATGTGAAAATTAATTTTGACATTACATGTGCCCATGGAAATGGAGACAAATTTGAAGCGATATTAACACCGCAAGGCATTTCAAAGAATGAACTGATGGACCAAAATCCATGAAGAATATACAAATAAAAGAACACACTATCGCGTGTCAGCGTTAGCTCTCGTCCTCCCTAAACCCTATAATCCCCCT
Organism: Fundidesulfovibrio terrae; assembly: GCF_022808915.1. NCBI lineage: Bacteria > Pseudomonadati > Thermodesulfobacteriota > Desulfovibrionia > Desulfovibrionales > Desulfovibrionaceae > Fundidesulfovibrio > Fundidesulfovibrio terrae. The sequence goes on along the minus strand of NZ_JAKZFS010000001.1, from coordinate 1,271,844 downwards.
CTTCCCCAGTTCCCTCAGAAACGCCGCCACCGAGAGTTCGGCCTCGCGGGCGGGCAGGCCGTATTTCTCCGCCAGCACCTCCGCCATGTCCTTTACCGGGCGCGCGCCGTCTATCAGGTTCCAGCAGAACGTGCCCAGTTCGTCCAGATCAAGCTTTCTCTCCAGCGGCCTGCCGTCCCAGGCCCCCATGCGCCGAGCCAACCCCGCGAACCACGGCTTGTAGGCCGACAGGTAGGTCAGGCGCACCACGCCGCCGTCAAGGATCTCCTCGCGCACGAGCTTGCTGCGGGCCGGGAGCATGGCCAAGCTGCGTTCGCGGCCCATCGCCTCCTCCGCCTCGCGGCGGGGGGCGGCTTTTTCGCGTTTACGGCGTGCGAAGAACATAGCGGCGGCAGACCTCCTCGAAATTATCCCCGGACAGCCCCCCCCTGTGGAAGGCCACGGCGGCGAGAATCTTGTGGGCATCCGGACGCCAGGCCAAAGCCCTGGTGAAGCGCGCCCCGGCGAACATGCGGGCCGCGAGCGAACGCAGGCTCCGGGCCAGTCCGCCGGGCGTTCCGGACTCGTGGCGGGCGGCGGGGAAGCCGTCGAATTCTCCGGACGCGAACCTGGGGGCCTTGCCCAGGGTCTGAACGAACACGTTTCCCGCCCAGTCCTCGAGGGCCTTCCGGCGCAGGATGACCTCGGCCGGGGCGAAGCGGTAGTAGTCCAGGGTTTCGCTCCCCAGGCGGTAGCGGAAGTGGAAATGCCCCAGTTGGACGCTGAAGGCGGCCAGGGAGAACCCGGGCGGAGCCTCGCCCGAGACGTCGAACAGGCTGAAAGAGCCGGGGTCGGCCGGAGCGAGCGAGGCTGCGGCCCGCACCCACGGTGTGGCCTTCTCGTCCGGCTTGGCGTGGGGAGCGGCCAGCACGGCCGTCTGCGCGCCCGGCAGCACGAAGAGCACGGCGTCAGCGCCTTGGCCGGAGACGTCCGCGCAGGGCAGCGCCCCGCACTCGGGCGGCAGGGCCGAAAGCATGGCGGCCACCGCTCCCCGGGGCTTGTCTGAGGGGCCAAGCTGCTTGCGCCTGGAAAGGCGTTTGAGAACCTTGTGCGGCGCGGCGGGCCTTTTCACGCGCTGCCAGCGCAGGGTGAGCCGCGGGCCGGAGGCGTCCTCGAACCGGGCGTATCCCAGGCCCAGGCGGGCCGGCTCCCACGAGGGGGGCAGGTCCACGGCCAGGCCGTCCCAGATGGTCCGGGCGGTTAGGGCGGCCGGTTGGGATACTCCGGTCAGGCTTTGGCTCATGCGATCACGAGGTTGGTCACGTCCGGCGGGCAGAGCAGGCGCACGGGCAGGCCCGAATAGCCGAGCCCGGCGGTGACGGCGATGCGTTTGCCGTCGATCTCGTTGAGCCCGGCCACGATCCGCCGGTCGGCCTGGTTCACCATGGCCCCAGCGCCTGGGATGCGCATCTGCCCGCCGTGGGTGTGTCCGCACAGGCAGACCAGGGGCGCGTTGTGGGCGGGGATGTTCAGGACCGCCTGGGGGTTGTGGACCAGCAGAAGGGTATGATCCGGGTCCTGTGCGAGCAGCCTGCGCCCGTCGGGCCGCTCTTCGGTCATGTCGCGCAGCCCGAGCAGGGTGAACCGCCCCCAGGGACCGGTCAGCTCCGTAGCCTCGCCCCGCAGCGGGGTGACTCCGTTCAGCCTGTGGAAGGCGGCCATGGCGTCCGGGTCGATGTATCCGTCGTGGTTGCCGAGCACCGCGTAAACCGGGGCAATTCCGGCAAGGTGGCGGAAAAATCCTTGGACCTCGTCCAGGGCGGAAAGCTCGTACTCCACCGTGTCGCCCCCGAAGAGGACCACGTCGGGCCTGAAGGCTTCGATGATCCCGGTGGCCTGGGACAGGTATCCCTGGGGCAGGAAGAAGCCCGCGTGCAGGTCGGAGATGAAGCTCACCCGCAGCTCGCGCCCGGGGACCGAGCCCGGGCGGCGCTTGAGGTCGATGCGCCGCTCGGCCACGTCCAAGCTCTGCCCAGTGGCCGCGTCCACCCCGGCGAAGGTGACCAGGGTGCCCGCCGCTGCGGCCACGCCTCCCGCCAGGAAACGCCGCCTGGAAGCCGCGTGCGGACACGAGGCGGCTCCCGCCGGGCCGTATGCCGCCGCCAGAAGCCCGAGGGCGGACGCGCCGAAGCAGGCCAGGACCGTAAGCCAGAACATGATCAGGTATTTGCCGTGCATCCGCACGATGGGAAAGGCGCAGAGCGCGGCCAGGGCCGTAAGCGACCAGGCCCACAGATACGCCCGGCGCACGCGCGGGGAAATCCTCGCACCGCGCCTCTTGAGCAGCAGAAACCCGCCGAAGACGGCCGCCAGGGCCATGGGGAAAAAGAGCAGCATGACGGGGCTTACGCCCCTGAATCCGAGCAGGGTCATGAAAAAACCTCGATCAGCGAGAGTCCGAGCATTGACAGACTTGCCCGCCTCTGTCCATGGGGATAGGGTATGTGAACGAAGAGCAGGAGACGACCGCCCATGGGAACGCGATGAAAACACTCGACTTCAAACGCCTGCGTCTCATCATTATCCTCTTCACGCTGGGCTTTTCGCTCCTGCCGCTTCTTGTGCTCGGCCTGGCCGTGAAGCAACGCTTCTCCAGCGCCTACCAGGACGCCCTCCAGGGCAGCCTGCGCACCCTGGTGGACAGCAAGCGCAACGCCATCGACCTCTTCCTGACCGAACGCCTCGCTCAGCTCTCCACCCTGGCCAGCGCCCTCACCTACGAGGAGGCGTCCGACCCGGAGAACCTCGGGCGCGTGTTCAGCCAGCTGCAGAGCACCTCCCGCTACTATATCGACCTCGGGGTCATCGGTATGGACGGCAGGCACCTGGCCTACGCCGGCCCTTACGACCTGGGAGATGTGAACTATAAGAACGAAGAGTGGTTTGCCAAGGTGATGGCCAAGGGCGTGCACATCTCGGACGTGTTCCTGGGATTCCGCAAGTATCCGCACATCATCATCGCGGTGCTCAGGCGCGAGGGCAACAAGTCCTGGATACTGCGGGCCACCATCGACTCCGACGTGTTCGAGTCCTTCGTCAAGCGGGTGCAGATGGGGCGCAAGGGCGACGCCTTCCTGGTCAACAGCCATCTCATGCTCCAGACCAAGCCGCGCTTCGGCGGCAACGTCATGGAGGACATGGAGCTGCCCTTCCGGGCGGACACCCGCTTCCCCGGCACCCGCGTGCAGGACCTGACGGTGAATTTCCGCCACTACCTCTACGGATGGACCTGGATCGAGAACAAGGACTGGCTGCTGGTCATCCGCGAGGATCCCGAGGACGAACTGCGCCCGCTCTTCGAGGCCGAATACCTCATCTGGTGGCTGCTGGCAGGCGGCGTGGCCGTGATTATCGCGGGCACGGTGTTCGTCACCAACACCATGGTGCGCAGGCTGGAGCACGCCGAACGCGAGAAGGCCACACTGGACGCCAACCTCACCCAGTCCGGCAAGATGGCCGCCCTGGGTAAGATGGCCGCGGGCGTGGCCCACGAGATCAACAACCCGCTGGCCATCATCCGCGAGCAGGCCGGGTGGATCAAGGACCTCATGGAAGAGCCGGAGGTCAAGGCCATCCCCCAGTTCAAGGAGATAGCCGACTCGGTGCACCGCATCGAGCACCACGTGGAGCGGGCTAAGAACGTCACCCACCGTATGCTCGGCTTCGCCAGGCGCATGGAGCCAGTCATGCAGGAGGTGGACGTCAACAAGCAGCTCACCGAAACGGTGCAGTTCCTCAAGACCGAGGCCCTGCTGCGCAACATCGACATCCGCATGAGCCTGGCCGAAGGCATGCCCCCCACGCACTCGGACTCCACCCAGCTGCAGCAGGTGTTTCTGAACCTCATCGACAACGCCATCGACGCCATCGGCAAGAACGGCGAGCTGACCCTCACCACGCGCTACGATCCCGTCCATCACGAGATCGCCGCCGAGTTCGCGGACACCGGCTGCGGCATCGCGCCGGACAAGCTGGACAAGATATTCGATCCCTTCTTCACCACCAAGAAACCCGGGGAAGGCACGGGCCTGGGCCTGTCCATCGCCTTCGGGATCATCGAAAAACTCGGCGGACGCATCACCGTGGCCAGCACCGTGGGCCAGGGCACCACCTTCACGGTTTTCATCCCGGTCAGCTGAAGCGGGGGAAATGCATGGACAAGGCGAGGATTCTGGTCGTCGACGACGAGAAGGACTTCAACGAAACCGTGGTGAAGCGCCTGAACAGGCGCGGCTTCCAGGCGGAGACGGCCCTCTCCGGCCCCGAGGCGCTGGGGATTCTCGAAAAGCGCGAATTCGACGTGGCCCTGCTGGACATCATGATGCCCGGCATGGACGGCATCGAAGTGCTGCGCGAGATGAAGAAACGCCATCCCGGCCTGGAGGTCATCCTGCTCACCGGGCACGCCTCGGTGGAGTCCGGCGTGCAGGGCATGTCCATGGGCGCCAACGCCTATCTCCTCAAGCCCGTGGATTTCGAGGAGCTGTTGGGAGCCATCGCCCAGGCCCACGAGCGCAAGCTCCTCGGCGCGGAAAATGCCTGACCCGAAAATCCTCACCGCCGCCACGGCCGCGTTGGCCCTGGCGGCCGCCGCCCTCCCCTTCCCGTGGTCGCTTGCGCCAGGGCTCGCGGCCGGATGGTGCGCCTTCAGGGCCTACCGCCACCTGAACGCCTGCCTGAACCGTTCGGAGTCGCAGAAGTGCGCCCTGGACGAACAGCTCTTCCAGTCCCAGAAGCTCGCAGCCATCGGCGAGGTCGCCTCGGGCATCGCCCACGAGATCAACAACCCCCTGGCGGTCATCACCCAGGAATCCGAATGGCTGGCCCACCTGCTCGACCAGCCCGGGCCTCCCGTGAACGAGGCGCGCGAAAGCCTGGCCACCATCCGCTCCCAGGTGAACCGCTGCGCGGACATCACCCACAACCTGCTGAACCTGGCCCGCACCTGGAAACCCATCCGCCAGCCAGCCGACCTGAACCGTTGCGTGGAGGACATGGCCCGGCTGGCCGAGCGCGACGCCAAACCCCGGAACATCGCCCTGGTCCGCAACTACGACGAGGGCCTGCCCAAGGTGCCGCTGGACCCGCCGCTCATGCGCCAGGCGGTCCTCAACCTGCTGGTCAATGCCGTGCAGGCCGTGGGCAAGGATGGCATGGTCACGGTGTCCACGGGCAGGGCTCCGGAGGGCAGGGTCTTCGTGCGCGTGGCCGACAACGGGCCGGGCATCCCGCACGAGCACCTGGGCCGCGTGTTCGACCCCTTCTTCACCACCAAGGCCCCCGGAAAGGGCACCGGGCTCGGCCTGTCCATCACCCAGCGCATCGTGGACCGGCTGGGCGGATTCATCAGCGCCGCCAACCAGCCTCCAGCAGGCGCAGCGTTCACCATCACCCTGCCCCTTCGCAACGACAAACCGGAGGACGCATCATGACCGCCCCCGTGAAGCTGCTCTGCGTGGACGACGAAGAACGCTTCGTGACCACCCTGGCCCGGCTGCTTTCGCTTAAGAACATGGCCGTGACCACGGCGCTCTCGGGTGAAGAGGCCCTGGAGGGCTTCTCGCCCGGCAAGTTCGACGTGGCCCTGGTGGACGTGAAGATGCCCGGGATATCCGGGGTGGACCTGCTCACGGAACTCAAGAAGCGCGACCCCCAGCTTGAGGTGATCATCCTCACCGGGCACGCCTCGGTGGACATCGCGGCGGAGATCATGAGCAGGGGCGGCGCGGACTACCTGCTCAAGCCCTGCCCCACCAGTGAAGTCGAGGCGAAGATTCTCTCGGCCATGGAGCGCCGGGCGGCCCGATCGGGGGGCTGAGCGGCAATCCGGGAAAGGCGCTCCGGCACCCGCGCATGCGGGAAGGAGGCGGCGCATGGACCACAGGGCAACGCTTCGCCTGTTTCTGTGCGGCGACGTCATGACCGGCAGGGGCATCGACCAGATCCTGCCCCATCCGGGCGATCCCACCCTGTACGAAGACTACGTCAAGGACGCCCGGGAATACGTGCGCCTGGCCGAACTGGCCAACGGGCGCATCGAGCGGCCTGTGGATTTTTCCTCCATATGGGGCGACGCCCTGGCCGAACTGGAAACGGCCACGCCGGACTTCAGGATCATCAACCTGGAGACCAGCATCACGACCAGCGGCCGGTATTGGCCCGGGAAGGCCGTCCACTACCGCATGCATCCCCGCAACATAGGCTCCCTGAGCGCGGCGCGCATCGATTGCTGCTGCCTGGCCAACAACCACGTGCTTGACTGGGGTCGCGAGGGCCTGCGGGAGACGCTTGAAACACTCGACGCAGCAGGATTAGGCCATGCCGGTGCAGGCCTGGACGATGCCGGAGCATCCGCGCCAGCGGTGCTGGACGGCGGCCCCAAGGGGCGCGTGCTGGTCTACGCGCTGGGATCCGCCACCAGCGGCATTCCGGACGGCTGGGCGGCCACGCCGCGCGCCTCCGGAGTGAACCTGCTGCCGGACATCTCCGAAAAAACCGCCCACGCGTTCACTGAGCGCATCGGGCGGGACAGGCGTCCCGGCGATGCGGTGGTGGCATCCATCCATTGGGGCGGAAACTGGGGCTTTGCCATCGCCCCCGCGCAGGTCCGCTTTGCCCGGGCCTTGGTGGACGGCGGCGTGGACGTGGTACACGGCCACTCCTCGCACCATGCGCGGGGGCTGGAACTCTACCGGGGCCGGCTCGTCATCTACGGTTGCGGGGATTTCCTGACCGACTACGAAGGCATCGGGGGCTACGAGGAATTCCGGGCGGACCTTGCGCTCATGTACTTCGCCGATGTCACCCTCGGAGGCTCTGAACCGGTCCGGACGCGGCTGATCCCCATGCGCATGCGGCAGCTGCGCCTGGAGCGAGCGAGCGCCGACGAGGCGCGCTGGCTGAGCATGATCCTCAACCGTGCGGGAGAGCCCTTCGGGACCGCCGTCACGCTGCACGACGACGGCGCCATGACCGTCGGTTCGGGAGGCTAGCGTTGCGCCCATGAACGCGAAGCCCACTGAAAGTTTTTGAAAGAGAGTCCAGAGAGGAAACTTTTTTCAAAAAATTTCCTCTCTGGCCGCCGGAGGCTCTTCCTGCATTCCTCCGCCTGTTCCAAAGACCGTCTCCCCTCGCATGAAACTCTCCGCCATGGCCGTGACAGCCTCCTCGCTGGTCATGAGCATGTCGGTCTGGCGGGTGTACTGCAGAAGCCTGCCCAGTTGCACGAGCCGGGCCTCGATCAGCTCGGCCGGGTATTTCTGGAAGCGCCCCTCCACCCGGTCCGCGCTCACGGCCACCGTGAAGCCGAGCCGCTCCAGAATGAGCGCGATGGCCCGGGCGCGCCGCTCGCGGCGATCCTCCCCCGCGGCCCCGCCCTTGAAGGCAAAAGTGATGTAGTTCTTGTTCACGGTGTTGCCGCAATAGCTGTCCAGCACCCCGTAATGATAGCCCACGCGGGAGCTGAAATTCAGGTACTTGTCCGAGACGATGGCGTAGCTCTTGTCCCCGAAGCGCTCGGCGCTCATGCTGGCCCCGTCAACCATCTGCCGGCCCATAACCGACAGGAATCCGCGCAGGTGCACCGGCCGGGGGCCCTTGGCAACGAACGCCTCGTCCGCCAGGCCGCGCATGAGGGCCTGGAGCGGCCTGGAGGCCACCTGGGCCAGGCAGGCCGAGCCCGCGCAGGGCTCATTGCCCGAAAGCCCCCCGCCCAGGTCGATCACGTGCAGGTCGAGGCCAATGCCCGCATCCAGGCGCACGGCCATGCCCCCTTCGCCCGAGGCATTGTCCCCGAGCGTGAACATGGCGGAGTAGGACTTCTCATGCAGGTAGCGGGTGATGTCGTGCAAGGTCCGGCAGTGACGGGGGGAGAACTCGGGCGCCTTTGGGTCGATCAGGTTGAGCGGCCCCACCAGGGAATGCACCGCGCGCAGAAGCCCGTGCACCGGAGTGCCCAGCATGGGCGCGCGGGCTTCCTCCCTGGCCGACAGCACCTCCTCGACCCGGCCGGAGTAGACTCGGCGGTTGTCAGCGTCCACAGTGACCACTTCCCCCTTCTTAAGCGTCCCGGATGCCCCCTCCAGTCCGAGGATGGCCGGAACGCCGAACTCCCTGGCCAAGGAGGCCATGTGCCCGGTGACGCTGCCGTGGTCGGTGATGATGGCCCGGGCCCGGGCCATGACCACCATGAACTTCGGGGAGGAATGCGCGGCCACCAGCACCGCGCCGTCGGGGAATTCCGCCAGGTCGTCGTCACGGAGGACATGGAAGACCTCTCCGCATCCGGCTCCGGGCGAGGCGGCCTCTCCTCCTTCCAGAAGGACCTCGCGGCCCGGCACCGGCGCCGACGCCTTGCGCTTCGCCTTAGCGTCCAAGGGCGGGGCCAGGGGCCGGGACTGCAAGAGGATCAGCCTGTCCGCGTGGTCCAGGGCCCATTCCACGTCCTGGGGGGCGCCGTAGTGGGCTTCCAGCCGGACGCCCCATCCGGCCAGCTCCCGTATCAGCGCGGGGTTCAGGCAGGGCTGCGCGGCCAGGGGAGCCTCCACCTCGGAGCGGACGACGCCTCCGCCGGGGCTGCACGCGAGCTGGACTGGCTTGCGGGCCACGTCCACGGCGAGGATTTCCAGCCCGGGCTTGGCGACCACGTAGCGGTCAGGCGAGACCACCCCGTCCACGGCGTAGGGCCCCAGGCCCCAGACCGCGTTGATGAGGATGTTCGCGTCTTCCGGATCGAAGGGATGGCGCGTGTACATCACCCCGCTGGCCTTGGATTGCACCATGGCCAGACAGGCCACGCCCATGGCCGCTGCCTCGTCGGGAACGCCTTTCTGTAGCCGGTAAGCCATGGCCCGGGGCGTATAGAGGCTGGCCGCCACGTAGCGGTAGCTCTCGCTCAGCTTGGTTGACGCCACGCCCAGCACCGAGAGGTATTGCCCGGCGAAGGAGAGGTCGCCGTCCTCCCCCAAGGCGCTTGAGCGCATGGCCACCTTGATCTCTTCGGAAGGAACGCCGAGCCTTTCGGCCAGGGTGGCGTGGCGGTGGTGGAGTTCGTCCTCGAACCCCGTCGGGAAGGGCGCAAGGAGCATGAGGCGCTGGATGTCCTCGCTGGCCTCCTGAATGGAGGCGGCATCGGAGGGGTCCAGGGACATGGTCCTCTTGGCGATCTCGGAGGCCAGGTCCGACTCGCGTAAAAACGCGCGGAACGCGGCCGTGGTTATCGCGAACCCCTCGGGAACGGGAAGACTTGCGCGATTGCGCGATTCACCGAGACGCGAACATTTCCCGCCGACAAGATCGTCGTCAGCCAGGCTGATTTCACTGAAATCCTTGAACCATGGACCGTTGTCGCTCGCACCCACCGACAGGGCAGCCTTGATCTCCTCCCGGATCGCCTCGACTTTCTCACGCAAAACCGGTTGGGGGGTTTCGGAAAGATTTTCATACCCGCGAATCATGCGCAGGCAGTGGAACACCCCCTGGCTGGCTGCGGCGTGGAGAAAGGCCATGCCGAAGACGTCCCTGCCCGGCAGCTTCTCCTCCATGGAGGCGATCACGCGCAGGAGCTCCGCGTTGGACTCGAGCAGTTCCTGGAAATTGACGTACTTGAAGCGGAAAAGGGCTTGGGTGTCCTTACGCCCGGCCGGGGACTTCCCGAAAAGCGGCCTGAAGAATCGCTTCAGGTTTTCCAGGATGGGACTCTCCAGGTTGGCCATGGCTGCTCCCGTTTTCCAGCGCCCGAAGGCACGGATGTTCCGGCACGTCCGCTATCGGGCGTGAGAATGCCCTCCGGCCAGCACGTACTTCGTGGCCGGGCCCTTGCCCTTCACGGTGAGCAAACCTCGTTCCACCAGATCGCGCAAGTCGTATTGCGCGGTCCGGGGAGGCACGTTCTCCCCGACGATGGCCTGGTATTTCGCCCGGGACATGCTCCCATGCTCCTGGAGATACGCGATCCCCGTCCGTTGGCGTTCGCTCAGTCCGTCGAGGGAAGGCGGCTCCGCCCGCTGGGCCGGCTGCGGCTGGGCGCGCGGGATTTCGTCCGAGGACGCTGCGTCCTCCCGGCCCGGCTCGCTCGGCGCCTTCCACTGGGTGATCGGAGTCTGGGCATCGAACCGCAGGTCCTCCACGAGGATGGTGTCCGAATCGGCCATGGCCACGGCCCGCATGAGGCAGTGCTTGAGCTCGCGCACGTTGCCGGGCCAGTTGTGGGCGGTCATGCGTTCCCAGGCCCCCCGGGACAGGGTCATGGATGGCTTGTTCATGACCCTGGCGGATTCCTTCAGGAACGCGTCCACCAGCAGGGGGATGTCCTCCATCCTCTCGCGCAGGGGCGGGACGTTCAGGGTGATGACCTTCAGCCGGTAATAAAGGTCCTCCCTGAATGTGCCCTCCTTGACGCACTCCAGCAGGTCCACGTTGGTGGCGGCCATGACCCGAGCGTCGAAGGGAATTTCCTCGTCGCTGCCCAGGGGGATGATGGTCCTGGCGGCCAGGGCGCGCAACAGCGCCTGCTGCACCTTCGGGGAGGCGTTGCCGATCTCGTCGAGAAGGATCGTGCCGCCCTGCGCTGCCAGGAACGCGCCCTTGCGCTCCCCCTTGGCTTCGGAAAAGGCCCCCTTCACATGCCCGAACAGGGCGTCCAGGAGGAGGTTTTCGTCCAAGGCGCCGCAGTTGATGGAGATGAACGGCCCCTTGGCCCTGTGGGAAAGCTTGTGGATGGCCTGGGCGGACACCTCCTTGCCGGTGCCGGTCTCGCCGATGATGAGCACGTCCGGATCCACCGAGGCGGCCTTGCGGATGAGCCACTTGAGGCCGCGCATGGCCTGGCTGGTCCCGATGATGCCTTCGATGGGATCCGGGTCCGGGGACGCGGAGAGCTTTTCGCCCAGGTCCAGCGGCTGGCGCAGGAAGTTGTCCTTGATGTGGGCGTCCTTGAGCCGCAGTTCCTCCCTTTGGAAGAGCAGGGCCTCCAGAAGATGGTTCACCGAATCCTTGACCGAGGTGGTCTCGCGGTCGCGATCGGGCAGCTTGATGGGTTCGAGCACCCCGTCCTGGGACATCGCCCGCACGGCACTGGACAAATCCAGCATGGGCCGGGTGATGACGCGCGATACCACACAGATCATGCCCACCGTCAGGGCCAGGGCCACGATGAATATCACCAGCAGCACGTCGTAGATGCGGTAGTCCGCCGCAAGGAGCAGGCGCGACTTGTCCATGAAGGCAACCCCGCCAAGGACTTCCGGAGCCTTGTCCGGATAGGTCTTGAACAGCACCGGGGCGAAGCCCAGGGAATAGCTGTCGTGTCCGCCGGCGTTCAGGTCCAGGACCGGACTGACGTTTTCAATGTCCGTGCGCCCGGCCTGCACGTCCACCACCATGCGCCAGTACGCCTCGTTGGCGGCGGTGGGCCTGAACGCCCCCGGGAAACCGGGCATTCCGTGGTCGCCGGTGAGTCCGGACCGGGCCAAGTCGGTGGAGAGGGGCTGTTCGCGCTCCTCGATGTTGCCGGACTGGAAGAGAATCCATCCGTTGCGGTCGAAAAAGAAGCTGTAGCGTTTCTCTGCGGTGCGGGGAAAGGCGGCCAGGGGGGATTTCGGAGAGTTGTAGAGCGAGAGTATGTCCCTGGTGGCCCTGCCGTCCACCGAGAGGACCCAGAAACCGGCGATCTTGCCCTGCTGGTCGGCCACGGGCGTCACCAGCCGGAAGACGGAGAAGGTGGCCCCCGCCCCCGCGTCGGGGAGTACCCCTGGCGGATAGATCACCTCTGCCATGTCCAGGAGCGCCACCACTCCCAGCCGGGGTTCCGCCATCCTGGACGGGGCGAGCACGGCGGAATTGATCACCCTCCCAACGTAATCCTTGCCCACCCGGCATATTTCGCGGCCGCCGTCCACGAAGTATTCCTGGGTTTCCCCGCCCACGGAGATGTAGGACACCTCGCGGTAGATTCCGGACTTGATGTGCGACTGGACGGAGAGGAAGCGATGCCCGGCCTCGCCGGTCCTCTCGCCCCGGGCCAGCAGGAGGATGTCCTGCCGGGCCTGTTCGAAGAGATCCCCCACGGCGTCGGCCTGCCCCATGGTGAGCACCTTGGTGGTGCGCTCCAGGGCCATGCTCAGATAGCGGCCCGCCACCCATTTGGTGGCGTAGCCCACGCTCAGGAGGATGAGGGTGATGAGCGGCAGGATGGCGGCCAGGAGCCTCCTGCGGATGCTCCAGCCCGACGGGCTCCCCAAGCTCGACACGAGGCTGCCCCGGATGGGGCGCTGTGGAACGAAAAACCCCATGATTCCGCTCCTTTTTTGCGCGATGGCCGCGCAAAAACGCGCAACACGATCAAGCAAACGCCTACAGCTAGCCAGCACTCTCTTGCGCGGTAATAGGTTTCGCCAATCATTCCGTCAAGTTCAATCTACTGGCACAGCGGTTGCTCTTTTCTGAACAAAACCGCGCACAATCGCAACATCGCGAAGGAGGAAGGCAACATGAACATTCTGGCGGCACTGGATCTCTCGGAAGCGGCGAAAAACGTTCTCGCGACAGCCGTGGCCACGGCCAAGGAAAAAGGGGCGCAACTGACCCTCTTCAGCGTGGCCGAGGATTTCAAGGACATTGGGGATTTCATGGATTCGGCCAGCGTGAGCGAAAAATTCCTGGCCGCAGCCCGAAAGGCGCAAGAAGAGGCCCTGAAGGCGGCGAAGGATCAAGGCGTGGACGCCAAGGCCGTGACCGAACAGGGAGTGTCCCCAGCAGACATCATCGTACGCTACGCCGCCGACAACGCCATGGACCTGATCATCATGGGCAGCAAGAGCAAGAGCGCTCTCGACCGGTTCCTGATCGGCAGCGTGACATCCAAGGTCGTGGCCCACGCCCCATGCTCCGTGCTGGTGCTGCGCTAAACCGGAATTCCCAAGGAGAGAGACCATGAAAAGGATCAAGCAACTGTTCATCTCCCTGTTCCTGGCCCTGACCGTCCCGGGCCTGGCCCTGGCGGCGGGCGGCGGCGGCGCGCCCATCGTCCTGGTGGCGGACACCCGCAAGCTCGACGGCATCATGGGTTGGTGGGCCAGCCTCTACAACGAGAGCCACCTGTACTTCACGCTCCTGACAGTGGCCCTGATTCCGACCATCGGCATGATCTTCGGCGTCCTGGCGGACATCATCATGCACTGGATCGGGCTGGACCTGAAGAACCGCGACCTCGCTGAACACTAAGCCGGGGGAGGAGAAACACCATGGAATGGCTCTATATCCTGATGCCCATTGCGGGCGTGAAAATCTTCTGGCCCGGCCTGGTCATCCTGGGCGTGGGCGTCGGCATCATCGGCGGCTTCTTCGGCATGGGCGGCGCGTGGATGGTCACGCCCGGCCTGAACATCCTGGGCTTCCCCATGGCCTTCGCCATCGGCACGGACATCGCCCACATGGCGGGCAAGTCCCTCATCGCCACCCTGCGCCACGGCAAGTTCGGCAACGTGGACTACAAGCTGGGCTTCATCATGATCGTGGGCACGGTGGGCGGCTTCGAGGTCGGCGCGCAAATGGTCATGTGGCTTGAACGCATCGGCAGCGTGGAAAAGGTCGTGCGCTACATTTATCTGGTGCTGCTGTTCCTCATCGCCTGGATGGTCTTCCACGACGTCAACAAGCGCCTGCAGAAGGAAAAGGCCGCCAGGGCCGCCGGGCAGGAAGTGGACAAGCTGGCCACCGGCATCGAGTGGCACAAGACCCTGCACAAGATCAAGATTCCCCCCATGGTGCACCTGCAGGCCGCAGGCATCACCTGTTCCGCCTGGCTGCCCATCGGCGTGAGCTTCCTCACCGGTTGGCTGGCCGGCATCCTGGGCATCGGCGGCGGCCTCATCCGCATGCCCGCCCTGATCTACCTGGTGGGCTGTCCCACCCACGTGGCCGTGGGCACCGACCTGTTCGAGGTCATGATTTCCGGCTTATACGGCGCGGCTTCCTACACCTTCAAGGGCCGCACCGAGCTGGTGGCCGCCATCGTCATGCTCTGCGGAGCGTCCATCGGCGCCCAGGTCGGCACCGTGGCTACCAAGTACATCAAGGGCTACGGCATCCGCGTGGCCTTCGGCCTGGCCGTCGTCGGCTGCGCCGTGTCCATCGCCATGAAGATGCTCGGCTCCGCCTACAAGGAACTCTACAAGGCCATGGACGTAGCCTCAACGGTGCTCATCCTGGGTCTGGTGTTCGGCATGAGCGCCTACATCTTCGTGAAGATGATCCAGGGAGCCAAGCAGGAACTGGCCAACAAGAAGGCCGCTTAACCCGCACAGAGCCTAGGAGAATACGAAATGAAGCGCATATCCCTTCTCGTGGCCGCCCTGGCGCTGGCATTCCTCTTCGGGTGCAGCGACTTCGGCAAGGTGGACCAGGGCCGCGTGGTGGCCTACGACAAGCAGTCCGGCAAGGTGACGTTCATCCGGGACAAGAAGGCCGAGCCCTTGACCCCCGACTACTCGGGCCTGCCTCCCGTGACCTACACCCTCCCGGCCAACCCCGAAGAGATGGGTCCCGCCCCCAAAGCCGGGCTCAGGATGAAGCTCGACACCCAGAAGAGCCAGGTCGTGATCTACGATCCCCAGGCCCAGGCCTTCAAGACCATCGCCTTCAAGATCCACGACATCCAGGAGAACGTGGACAAGGACCACCCCCTGGTCTTCGACAAGGATTCCGGCAAGGCCAAGGTGTTCCCCATGGTGGACAAGGCCAAGAAGACCATCACCGTCTACTCGGGACGCCAGAAGCTGCTGGTGACCTTCAGCGTGCCCGACGAGTACATGTCCTGGCCCGACTCCACATGGGACGCCGGGGACGAGGTCCGGGTGTACTACAAGGAAGAGGGCAAGGCCCTGCGGTTCATGAACATCAGCAAGACCGACATCTTCAAGAAGTAACGGCGCGCCCTGGGCCGGGGCTTTCGCCCCGGCCCGGTTTGCCATACCGTCCGCGAGGCGGAGGGCCACGGCATCCGGCCCCCCACCACCAGGGCCCTCCCCTCCGGACGCGAGACAGGAGACGGATTCATGAACTCACGGCAAATACTGACGGTCATTGCGGTGGACGTCTGCATCCTGGCCGAGTTGTGCATAGGCATGCACGCCGCATCGCTTGATCCCGAAAACTTCTCGGCCGCGTTCTGCAAGAGCTTCTTCACCCTGCTCCTGCCCACCCTGGCCGCCGGACTGATCCTGTCGCGCCTTGTGCGCGACAAGAACCGCCCCCAGGGCGAAACGGCCTGATCTTCATGAACTTTTCCCAAGCCAGGAAGGCGCAGACCGCTTTCGGATGGATCGCTGCGGCCCTGCTGCTCGCATCGCTGGCCTGCCTGGCCGATGGCTTGGCTGCCGGTTTCAAGGACCAGGGACGGAGCTTCCAGGCCGTGCCGGGCGACCAGGTGCCGGTCACGGCCGTCCTGCCGCCCGGGGCCTCCACGCTTGCCGAGATGCGCGTGCTGGGAGGGGACGCCTCCGTGGTGCTCGTCCCGGAGGAGCTCTACACGGGCTTTTGGCTGGGCGGGACCATGTGGAGGGGCTCCATCTCCGTGGACGTCTCCGCCGCCCCCGGCTCCCGGACCTTCACCCTGGAAGGCCCTCCCCTGCCCCCCGGCACCCGGGAAATCCCACCCCAGACGTACACCGTCACCGTGTACGCCGACCCCCTGGCCATGCGGAGGGCGTCACCCTCCTTCCTCACCCGCTTCACGGGCCTGAATCCCTTCACGTCCAGCCTCTGCCTGTTCTTGCTCGCGCTCCCGGCCGGAGCGGCCGGATTTCTCGCCAGCAGGCGCATGGAACAGCTGTTGACACTTGAAGGGAAGGGGGTAGTTTACAGGACGAAGGAAACCGAAGACGGCCTGGTGATCGCCTTTTCACTCGGCTCCCGCCAGGGACTCGCGCCGGGGATGGCCGTGCGCATCCTCGATTCCGCCGGCCGCGCCACGGGTGAAGCCTCGGTGACGGCCAGTATGCCCGAAGACGCCACCGCCAGGCTTCTCTCCGGCTCCTGTGACGTTGGGGACATGGTCGTTCTCTCTTCCGGCGCGACGGCTCAAGACGAGGCCGCCGCCAAACCGTGAGCCGGTCAACTACCGGCAGGAGGCTCGTCATGAAAATCCTAGCCTGTCTCGATCTCTCGTCCCAAGCCCGCCCCGTCCTGGAAAAGACCTTGGAAATCGCCTCGCTGCAGAAACAGAAGGCCGAGGTGCTGCTCTACTCCGTGGCCGAGGACATGATCGATTTCGGCGAGGGCATCGCCCTAAACCTCTCCGACCAGATCAGGCAACAAGCCCAGAAGAACCTCTCCGAAGCGGCGCGCGAAGCCGAGAAGCGCGGCATTGCCGCCCGGACGGTGCTGGACTCGGGCTCCTCTCCGGCGGACTCCATCCTGACGTTCGCGGAAAATGAGGGCGTGGACCTCATCGTGGTGGGAAGCAGGGCCAAGACCGGCCTGGACCGCTTCCTCATCGGCAGCGTGGCCAGCAAGGTGGTGGCCCATTCCAAGTGTTCGGTGCTGGTGCTGCGCTGAGTTGAGCTGATTTGGCGAGTGAGGGAAGAAACAAGCCCCCGAAGCAGTATGCTTTGGGGGCTGAGTGCATTCGGGGGAAGTGGTGAGGGGATTGGGGATTGCGGGGTGAGAAGCCTCCGGCGGCCAAAGGGCTACGCCCTCTGGACTCCCAGTCGGCTTCGCGTTCAAGGCGGTTATTCCAGGACGAAAAATGATCCCCCGGCCTTGGCCACCTGCCGGTTCTTGGCGTCCGTGACCAGGGCCTCGGCTGAGATGATGCGCCGCCCCTTGTTCACCAGCACGGCCACGGCCGTGAGCCCGCTTTCCAGCACCGGGCGGAAGTAACGCACAGTCATCTCCACCGTGGCCGTCTTCTGGCCCGCCGCGAGGTTGGCCAGCACCACGTGGGCCATGGCCTCGTCCGCCAGGGCGGCCACGACGCCCCCGGCCACCGCACCCGCCCCCTGGATGAATTCGGGCCTGAAGGGCAGTTCCAGCACGGCCCGGTCCGGGCCTGCCTCCTTGAGCTCCACCCCCAGAAAGGCGAACAGGGGATTCACGGTCTGCCCCGGCTGGCGGACGGCATCCAGATATTTCAAGGGCATGTTCTCAAGCCTCCGGGTCGTCCTGACGCTCCTGGGATTCGTAGGGCAGGATGATAAAGAAGTTGTTGCCAAGCTGCGTAGGCTCGTAGCCGACCTCCCCGCCGTGGAGCAGCACCACCTCGCGGATGAAGTACAGCCCGTGCCCCGTGCCGTATTCGCCCTGGGAGTTCTCGGCCCGGTAGCCCTCGCTGAACAGGCGCGAGCGCTGCTCCGCGCCGAGGGCCGGGCCGGAGCTGAAGACGTTCAGCTTGATGCCGTCCAGGCCCGGACCGAAATATCCCTCGAGAATGTCCCATCCGTAGGACATGAACTTGCGCTTGTGCCCGCCCCCCTCGTCCACCTCGCGGGTGTACTTCACCGCGTTGGAGAACAGGTTCGAGTACACCTGGGAGATGAGTCCCACGTCCACCACCACCTCGATTTCCCTGTCGGGCACGCCGCCCATGGACGTGTCGATCTCGATGCCCCTGTCCGCGAAACGGGAGCGGTAGCGCTCCACCTGCGGGTCGATGACCTGGCTCTTGAAGTTGCACTTGCGCTTTTCAAGGACGTAGCGGCCTTCCTCGAAATGGCTGGTGCGCAGGAGCGTCTCCAGGAACAGGCTCGTGTTCTGGTAGTGGCTGAATATTTCCTTGTACTGATCATTTATCGCATTATAGAAATAGTCGACATCCTGATCCAGCTTCCTCCACTCGCCCTCTGAATCCGGATTGCACTTCGCGCACTCCTGCATCATCCGGTTGAATTTGGAATGGAACATCTTGATGAGGCCGATGCGGGCCTCGAGACGTTTGTAGAAAAGCTTGAAGTACATGTTCGGCACAATGACGTTGTGGCCGATGTCCTTGACGAGATTACGGATGAACTGGACGTGTTCCTTGTTCTTGAGGCTGATGAACCGGTTGTGCAGCTGATAGCCGATACGGTTGGCGTAGCGGCCCCAGAAGAGCTTGTCGTGTTCGGTGAGACTGTCGGCGGGAAAGAGTTCCAGCATGCCTATGAGGTCCCCATGGGGAGTGAACGGCAGCTGCGAGATGAGCTCCCGGTTGCCCTTGATGGGGATGAGCAGGTGCCCGTCCTTGACCACCGGTTCGTCCTCGAAACGGACCGCCGTTTCGGACCTGGGGCAGTGCGAGGCGCAGCAACTGAGGATGTCGCGCTGGCCGTCGATGACGTAGAGGGTGCAATCAAGGTTGAAGAGCGAGCGGGGAATCATGACGCACACGGCGTACACATCCTCGACGGCGGTGAATTCCTGGGCCAGGTCGAAGAATATGTTCAGCGCCACGCTCTGCAACTGCGTGAAATTGTAGGATCGATAGTTGCCGAGCTTATCCTGGATGCGTTTGGTGACCAGCTCCAGACGGGCCTGGTGCTCGTCGTGGGAGACTGGCCCGACGGCATGGAACAGGGCGCTGTCTGGGGTATCCATGTCCGGCTCCTTGGTATCCGCCTGGAAAAGCGATACTTCAGTCCACTACACGCAAGCCGCGGCGAAGACAAGACGAACCGGAAAAACTATCGTTTCAGCCGGATGACCGTATCCCCGGGCGCGTACCCCTTGAGCTCGCCCAGCATGGCCGCGATCCCCGCCTGGAGGATGCGCGCCACGAAGGGGTTAAGGCCCAGGGGCGCGCCGTTCACCGTGACCGAAATCTCCCCGCCCATGGCCACGCAGGCGTCCGGCCGCGCCTGCCCGGCCACGATCTCCACGGCCAGGGCGCGGCAGTCCTCCCGGCCGCAGCCGCCGCAGTCGAGGCCAGGCAGCAGGAAGGCGCGTTCGGAGGCCAGGCGCGCCAGCGCCGTGATGTCCGTTACCGCAGGGACGCCGTCCACGCCCTCGGGCCCGTACACGGCCATGGCCAGCCCGCCCTCGCCCGCGCCCAGCTCGCGCGCTTCGGCGGCGGTGCGGGCGATGACGATTCGCGGCATCACCGTAAGCGGCTTGCCGCCTTCCACCACCAGCATGTCCCCCCCCAGCATGGGCAGCATGCCGAGGAGCGTCCGCTTGCCCTTCCAGAACATGGCGGACTCGGCTTCGCCCACGGCCCCCACCGTGTCGCAGACCGTAAGCAGCTTGGCCGTGTCCGTCCCCGGCTTGTCCAGGCCAGCCTGGTGGGTGAACTTGAGCGCCGAGCAGGCTGTCCCCATGGCCGACAGCTCCCTCAGGAGCTCCACGCACAGGGTGGTCTTGCCGGTGTCCTTGAATCCGACGATGTTCACGGCCTTCATGATTCGTTCTCCCCGGTCCGCTGCGCGCTGTCGACGCAGGGCTCCAGGCTATGGGTTTCGTCGCAGGCCAGGTCCAGCCACTCCCGGTCGTGGCTGACCACCACCGATGTCAGGCCGTCCCGGTCCCTGGCCGCGGCCAGCGCCTTGAGCACCATTTCGGCGCTGGCAGGATCCAGGCTGGCCGTGGGTTCGTCCAGGAGGAGCACCTGGGGCTTGAGGGCCAGACGGGCGGCCAGGGCCACGCGGCGCGCCTCGCCGCCGGAGAGCTCGTTCCACCAGCGTTTGAGGTAACCGGCGGGTTCGAGCCCCACCAGTTCCAGGGCCCTGTGCGCCGCGCCGTCGGCGGGCAGGCCCCGGACCTTGAGCCCGTAGAGCACGTTGGCTTCCACGCTGCGGCGCAGTAGCGCCGGGTCCTGGGGCATGAGCACCGCGCGCCTGCGAAGCGAGACGTCGCCGTAGCGGGCGGGCTCGCCCATGAAAAGCACCTCGCCCCCAGTGGGGGCCAGCAGGAAGGACATGATCTGAAGCAGCGTGCTCTTGCCCGCGCCGTTGGGCCCCCGGATGCCCGCTATGCGCCCGGGTTCGATGATGAGCGACGGGCAGCGCATGGCCAGGCGCCGCCCGTAACGGTGCTCGAGGTCCTTGATCCGGTACACCGGGGGCACGCCCATCAGCCCTCCCTGCGCCTGAGCACGGCCAGGACGGTGTTCACCACCATGGAAATGCCCATGAGCACCAGCCCCAGGGCGATGCCCTGGGCGAACTCGCCCTTGCCGGTCTCCAGAGCGATGGCCGTGGTGATGGTGCGGGTGTGCCATTTGATGTTGCCGCCCACCATCATGGCGATACCCACCTCGGACACCACCCGGCCGAACGTGGCCACGCCACCCGCCAGAACGCCGTAACGGGCCTCCCAGAGCACGCCCAGGAGCTGCTGGCGGGAGTCGGCCCCCAGGGTGAGCAGGGTCAGGCGCAGGCGCAGATCCATCTGCTCCACGGCCGAAGCCGTAAGGCTCACGATCATGGGCAGCGCCAGAAGCGCCAGGCCGATGGACATGCCGGGCACGGTGAACAGAAGCCCAAGCTCGCCCAGGGGCCCCCGGCGCGAGAGCATGGCGTACACCAGCAGGCCGATGACCACCGTGGGAAAGGCCATAAGGGCGTCCGAGAGGGTGCGCAGGGCGCGCTTGCCCGGAAAGGAGAAGTAACCCAGGCAGAACCCGGCGGGCAGCCCCAGGGCCAGGCCGACGGCCATGGAAAGGGCCGTGGCCTGGAGCGTGGCGGAGACGGCCGAGAAGGTCTCGGCGTCTCCGCTCGCCAGAAGGTCCACGGCCCGCTGCAGGCCGTCCAGCAGGTAATCCATTACTTCCCGGCGTTGGGGAAAAAGAGCGGCTTGTTCATGACCTTGAATCCGGCGATCACGTCCTGCCCTTCGGGGGAGGCGATCCACTTGGCGAAGGCGTCGGCGGCCTCGAGCTTGACCTTGGAGCACTTCTCGGGGTTCAGGGTGATGACGCTGTACTGGTTGCGCAGGGAGGCGTCACCCTCCACCAGGATGGCCATGCTCCCCGCCTCGGGGGTGTCCTCGAACTTGATCCAGGTGCCCCGGTCGGCCAGCACGTAGCCGCCCTTCTCCGCGGCCATGCGCATACACTGGAGCATGCCCTGGCCGCTGGAGATGTACCAGGATTCCTTGTCCGGGGTTTCCATGCCCGCGCCCTTCCACAGGGCCAGTTCGGCCATGTGGGTGCCGGACTTGTCTCCGCGGCTCACGAACACCGCCTTGGACGTGGACAAGGCCTTGAGGGCCTCGGCCGTGCTCTTGCCCTTCACCTTGGCCGGATCGGCCTTGGGACCGACCAGGACGAAGTCGTTGTACATGATCTGGGTCCTGGCCTTGCCGGCGCCCTCGTCCATGAACTTCTTCTCGGCCGAGGGGGCGTGCACCATGAGGACGTCCGCATCGCAGTTTTTGCCGATCTCAAGGGCCTTGCCCGTGCCCACGGCCACCCAGCGCAGCTCGATGCCGGACTTCTTCTTGAACGCCTCGGCCAGGACGGGTAGAAGACCCGTGTCCTCGGTGCTTGTCGTTGTGGCCATCATCAACACCTGCCCCTGGGCCAACGCGGCTGTGGAAAATCCTGCAAGCAGCACGAGCGCTGCAGCGAGCACCAAACCCTTTCTCATGGCGGCCTCCACGGTCATTATTTCCGGCAACTTGCCAGCCGGGGGGGAGTCATGTCAATTCTGGCAGATGAAACAACACACCGATTTGGCGCACCTGCCCTGCAGGCAGTTCAAGGATGGGGCCTGGCGGGACTTCGAAGACGAAGCCGCTCCTGAAATTCCCGTCACCCTCCATGTGGAGGGAATGGGGACCAAACAGCTTTGGGCCTTTCCCGACGGCCTTGGCGAGCTGGCCCTGGGCCACGCCCTCCTGGACCTGCGTCCGGACGCGTCGCTGATTCCCTCGATGGAAGAGCTCGGCCCCCGGGAATTTCGGGTGCGCTTCGTAGCGGGAGCGCTGCCCGCGCCCTCCCCCTGGCCCGGTCCTCTCGGCCCGGAGGAAATCCTCAGGGGGGCAGCCCTGTTCATGGACATGGCCGGACGCTGGGACGCCACGGGCTGTTTCCACCGCGCGGCGGTGTACGATCCCGCGTCCAAGGGCTTCATCCACCACGTGGAGGATATCGGCCGCCACAACTGCCTGGACCGCGTGGCCGGATGGGCCCTCTCCAGGGGGTTGCCCCTGGGCGGGAAGGTGCTCTTCGTCACGGCTCGGGCTACCGCGACCTTGGCGGGCAAGGCGGCCCGGTCCGGCTACTTCGCCATGATCAGCCGGTCCGCCGTGACCACGGCCGGAGTGGAAGTCGCCCGCGAGGCGGGCATGACCCTCGCCGGATTCTCACGCGAGAACCGTTTCAGCGTCTTCACGGACCAGCATGGCCGCATCGCCCGGTAATTTGCCCGTTCCCGGGGTCGCCGTGGTGCTGGCCGGCGGCAAGAGCAGCCGCCTGGGCCGGGACAAGGCCGCTCTCCGCGTGGATGGCAAGCCCATGCTCTCCCGGATGATCGAGCTGGCGGGCCGGTTCTGCCCCGTGGTGGCGGTTTCCGGCCGCGACCCCTCCGCCATCGCCCCGGGCATCCCCTGGTTCCTGGACGAAGACCCCGGGCACGGCCCCATCGGCGGCATCCTCACCGCGCTTACGCGGTTCCGCGTCTCCTGCCTGGTGCTTTCCTGCGATCTGCCGCGCCTGGACGAGGCCACCCTGGAGACCTTGCTTTCGGCCTGGCGCGCCCGCCCGCTCCATGCGGTCATGACCACCTTCGAGCAGGCCGAGACCGGCTTCATCGAGGCCCTGGTGGCGGTGTACGAGCCCGAAGCCGCACCGCTTCTGCGCGCGGCCAAAGAAGAAGGCTGCCGGAAGCTCTCGCGAGCGATCCCGGCAGCCTTGCGTCACTGCGTGGTCTATTCGGTGGACGACGGCCAGGCGTTCTTCAACGTCAACACCCCAGCCGAGCTGGCGCAGATTCTTCCTTAACCGTTCCTGAACGAGCCTATGAGGGACTCCAGCTCCTTGGAGCGCCCGGCCAACTCGGCCACGCCCTCGGCCGAACCGCGCATGCCCGTAGCCGTGGACGAGGTGATCCGGCTGACCTCCTCGACGATGCGGTTGATCTCTTCGCTGGAGGCGGACTGCTCCTCCGAGGCGGCGGCGATGGACTGCACCTGGGCCGTGGTCTCGTCCACCAGGGAGACGATCTCCTGCAGGGCATGCCCCGATTCCTCGGCCAGCCCGGAGGCGTTCTTGGCCGCCTCGGCCGCCGACTTCACCCGGTCCACGTTGCGGGTTGTCCCGTCCTGGATGGAGCGGATGGAATCGCCCACTTCCTTTGTGGCGGTCATGGTCTTTTCCGCGAGCTTGCGCACCTCGTCGGCGACCACCGCGAACCCACGCCCGGCTTCGCCCGCACGGGCAGCCTCGATGGCGGCGTTCAGGGCCAGTAGGTTCGTCTGGTCCGCGATGTCGGAGATGACGCCCATGATGCCGCTGATGGCCCGGGCCTGCTCGCCCAGGGTGGTCATGTCCTGTTCCAGCTCATTGGCCATGCGGTTCACCTGGCCGATGGCCGAAACGGAACGGCTCACCACGCCCTGGCCGTCCTGGGCCTTGCTCCTGGCCTGGGCGGCCTGCTGGGCGGCGTTGGAGGCGCTGCGCGCCACTTCGAGCACCGTGGCGTTCATCTGCTCCATGGCCGTGGCCGCTTCGGCGGTACGGCGCTCCTGCAGGGACATGTCCTCGGTGGTCAGGTCGATCTGGCGGGAAAGCTGGGTGCTGACCACGCTTATGCCCTGCACCACCCCCTCGAGTTGCACGGCGGCCGAGAGCATGCCGTCGCAACGGGCGGCCTCGGCCCTGTTGTGGGCCTCCTCGGCCTTGCACTTGGCCAGCTCGGCCAATTCGGCCTGCCGGCCGGCTTCCTGGCTTTTATCCTCGGCTTCGGCGATCTTGGACTTGATGGCCCGCACCATGGAACGAAGCGCTTCGGCCAGGTCGCCGATTTCGTCCTTGCGCGTCACGACGAGCTCTTCATCGAGCCTTCCGGCAGCCACGGCCTTGGCGAAGTCGATGGTGGTGGAGATGGGCTTGGTCATGCGTCTGGCCAGGAACAGGCCCAACCCGAGCATGATCAGGCCGACCACTCCGGCCGACCCCATGACGCTGAGCGCGATGCCGCGCTGGGTGGTG
This sequence comes from Fundidesulfovibrio terrae, assembly GCF_022808915.1. NCBI lineage: Bacteria > Pseudomonadati > Thermodesulfobacteriota > Desulfovibrionia > Desulfovibrionales > Desulfovibrionaceae > Fundidesulfovibrio > Fundidesulfovibrio terrae. Next base: position 1,247,684 of record NZ_JAKZFS010000001.1, on the reverse strand, counting down.
TCGATGCTCTGGCGGTCTTTGCCGATGAAGAACATGCCGCCGATCTTCCCGTCGGCGGTGGTCATGGGCCAGTAGACCGTGTCATAGGCCAGGCCCAGGATCGTGTTGCGGGCCTTGAAGACGCCTCCCTTCTGCAACACCGTCTCAAGCACCTTGGGGTTGTCCATCTTGGTGCCCACGGCGCGCTTGCCCTCGCGCATGAGTGAGGTGCTCACGCGGGTTTCAGCGTTGAAGATGGTGCACTCCACGCCCATGTCGCGCTTGACCTGATCCACGAATTCGTGGGTGCCCAGGTTCTCGCCCACGGAAACCGCGCCCACGACCTTGCCGTCGAGCTTCACCGGGGCTCCGCCGCGCACCGAAAGCTTGACCACCGTTCCCTCTTCCAGGCCCACGCTCTCGATGCCCTTGAGGCCCTTCTGGATGGCCAGCTGGCTCAGGGCCGAGTCGCCCGCCTGGTCGGAGTGGCCGCGCGCCAGGACCTTGCCGGTGGCGTCGGTGATGGTCAGAAAGTCGATCTTGGTCCGGTCGAGAATTTCCTTGGCGTGCTTTTTCAGGAAGCCGGCGTCGCCATTCTCGATGGCCTGGGCCACCGCGAGATCCGCGGCGATGAGATAGGTCTCGGCCAGCGTGCTTTCCTTGAGGGCGTCCAACTTGGATTGCACGGCTTTCTGCCGGGCCTCAAGCTCGTTCACTGCCTGGGTGTCGAAACCGTCGGAGATGAAGTAGTACGTTGTGACAAAAATTCCCGCACTCACCACCAGGATGCACACCACGAGGAGTATCGCGATCCTCAAGGAAAACGAAATACGCATATAAGCCCCTTGGTAGATTCATTCCCTCCTACCCTTCTGGGGCAATATGACAACGTCATCAAATTGTAAACCATCTTGAGCCCATGGACAGGTTCCTTGCCAAAAATGCAAACAGGGGGACGCAAGCCGCAGCCTGCATCCCCCCTTCGCGTTCATCCGGGAACCTGACGCCCAGGCGTCAGCCCTGCTTCTTCTTGAAGACGTAGCCCGCGTAATGCAGACGCTCCCCGTCGGGAGTCTGGTCGAAGTAGAACTCGTCGCCCATGGCCTGGCTGAAGCTGCCCATTCCGGCAAGCTTGCCCGAATTCTCGCCAAGCGGCATCACCGGCAGGCACTGCTTGAAGTCCATGATGGTGGGGAGCCTCGATTCGTAGAGGATCAGGCCGTCTTCCAGGCGCAGGGACAATTCCTTCACCAGCGGCAGGTCTTCGCCCTGGTTGTCCAGGACCCACTTGCCCAGTCGGGCTTGCCAGACCGGGGTCAGCTCGTAGGGGGCGACCTTCACCCCGAAGAGCTCGCGCTCCCCCGCCTGGTGCAACACCAGGAGCGTCTTGCCCTGGGCCTCGTCGAAGGAGAACTTGAGGCCGCTCTGGTTCTTGGTCACGTCGTAGAGGGTGATGCCGAGCATCTGGTACTTCACGCCGTAAACCCCTTCCGCGCACGGATCGAGGTCCAGGTTCTTGCCGTCCAGGCGCACCACCGGCTTGCCGTTTTCCACCGTGACCCGCACCACCCCGATGATGGTGGCGTACTGCCCCGCCACCTGGTCCAGCGGCAGGAAGCGGCAGGAGGAAGGAGCGGCGGGCTTCGCCGGAGGGACGCCCTTGGCGGCCATGGCCTGGCGCAGGGTTTCCTCGGCGGTGCGGTCGAGCATGCAGTTGCGTGGCTCCTCGGCCGAGCTGGAGTTGGCCAGCACCACCACGCCGAGCTTGGACCCGGGCGCGGCCATGACCAGCGAACGGAAGCCGCCGCTACGCCCGAAGTTCCAGGCCACTGTTCCGGCCGGACCGAAGGCGGGGCGGTTCAGGTTCCAGCCCAGGCCCACGCGCATGTCCATGTCCAAGGGGATGTCGGCGTTGTGCGGGTCCATCATGTCCGAAAGGGTCTTGGGCGTGACTCCGGGGGGAAGCGCCCCCTGGTCAGCCCCGAAGAGCACATTCAGGAAACGGGCCTGGTCAAGGGCGGTGGTGAACAGGGACACGGCCTGGGGCTGGTTGGATCCGAGCGGAGGATACGCCCCGGTATTCCCGTAGCTCACCGACATGCGTCCCTCCCACTGGGGCTTCGCCTCGTAGGAGGTGTCCGCCATGCCAAGCGGCGCGAACACGGCCTTGTCCATCCAGGGGGAGAACGGCTCACCTGCGGCCTTCTCCACCATCATGCCCAGCACAGCCGTGCCCAGGTTGGAATGGGAGAAGACCGTCCCGGGGGCGAAGGCCATGTGGATATCGGACAATTTGTCCAGGGTGAGCGGCTCGGGGTGCTGCTTCTTGGACTGGAGCCCCTTGAGGTAGTTGGCCGGGAAACCCGCGTGGTGGGTCATGATGCGCCGGGCGGTGACGCCGGGATCACCGGAGCCCGCGAGCTTGAGCCCGGGGAGCATCCCGGAGACGGGCGCGTCCAGCGCAAGCTTGCCCTGCCCGGCCAGGGCCATGGCCCCAAGGCTGGTGAACAGCTTGGCCCCGGAACCCAGGTTGACGATGGTGCCCGGTTCCATGGGGATGTTGCGGGCTTCGTCCGCCAGGCCGAAGCCCTTGGCCCAGACGATTTTTCCACCGTCCACCACGGCCACGGCCATGCCCTTCACCTTATGCTTGGCCATCTCCTTTTCATAGAACTTGGAGAGTGATTCGGCCATCTGGGCGTATGCCGGGTCTGGGGCGGCAGGCGGCTCGAGCGCGAAAGAATTGCCGGGAGCGGCTAGCAGCAGCGACAGGAGAATAATGAAGCGAGGCAGCAAGAGGTTCCTCCAAAACAAAGGCCCAGCGCCGCGTTCTGCGGCGCTGGGCTCATCGGATTCTCAATGAGAACAGTTATTCAGGCTTGGCCTGCTGCAGAAGCTCCATGGCTTGCAGAAGCTTGGCGGCCTGTTCGGGGTCGTCGACCTGGGTGGACAGATAGGAAGCCTTCTGGGCCATTTCCATGATCATGGTGCCCATGACCATGCGCTTGGACTTGGCAGGCAGGTTCTCGAGTTCAGCCATGCGGGCGTCCATGGTGCCCACCTTGGCGTTGATACCGGAAACGTCCTTGGACAGGACGTTGAGATTCTGATTGGCCTTGAAGAAGAGCACCCCGGCAAGAAGAACGGCCAAAAGGGCCAGCAGCAGGGCCATACGGCTGATATCCTGGGACGTTTTGGCATTGAGCTCGTTCATCGAGGGCACGTCACTCTCCTTGGGTTTGCGGTATTCATCCATGGAAACGACCTTCTCCTCAGGCTTCATATCGATCCTCCTTGGGCTTAATGCACGGATTCCGGACGGCCATAAACAGGCCGGAAAAGTTTTTCTGGCACTTTTCAGGGCGACTGTCCAGACGGTCTGGAGACCGTCAACGGATGCGCAGCAGGCCGCCGGGGGCGGGATCGGACAGCACGCGCCCGACCACGGCGGCAAGGTCGCCGGCGTCCTCGAGCCTGCGCACAACCCCAGGGAGGTCTTTCCCCGGCACGGCCAGAAGCAGTCCGCCCGAGGTCTGAGCATCAAAGATAAGATCGAGCGCCACCGTGTCAACGCCGGGAGCGACGTCCACCCGCCCGGCGAAATAGCGCCGGTTGGCATGGCTGCCGCCCGGAACGTATCCCTGCCGCACGAGATTCGGGGCTTCGGGGATCAAAGGCACTGCCCGGGCCTCGATCTCGATGGCCAGCCGGGACGCCTGGGACATTTCCAGGGCGTGCCCGCCCAGGCCGAAGCCGGTGACGTCCGTGGCCGCCCTGAGGCCGAACTCGCGGATGAGAGCGCCGGGGACGGCATTCAGCCGTGACGCGATCCGCCAGACAGTCTCCTCCAGAAGCGACGCGCCAGGCGCGTTGGCCTTCACCGCCGTGGCCAGGACGCCCGTGCCCAGCGGCTTGGTCAACACCAGCGCGTCACCCGGGGCGAGCCCCCTGTTGGAGGCGAAGCGGCCCGGTTCGACAAACCCGGAGACTGAGAGGCCGTACTTGATCTCGGCGTCCTCCACGCTGTGTCCGCCGGCCATGGCCGCCCCTGCTTCGAGAATCTTGGAGAGGCCGCCGCGCAGGACCTCCTTGAGGATGCCAAGGGGCATCCCTTTGGCGGGGAAGCAGACGATGTTCATGGCCGAAAACGGCTCTCCGCCCATGGCGTAAACGTCGGAAAGGGCGTTGGCGGCCGCGATCTGGCCGAAGCGAAAGGGATCGTTCACCACGGGGGTGAAGAAATCCACCGTCTGGATGAGGGCCTTCCCCTGGGGAAAGGTCAAAACGGCCGCGTCCTCGTTGTCACCGGTTCCGGTGAGCAGCCGGGGATCATCTGGCACGGAAAGTTCCTGCAAGACCGCCGCCAGGTCCCCTGGGGCCAGCTTTGCGGCTCAACCGGCGGATCTGACGGTATCGACAAGTCTCAGGCTGTTCAACATGGGTGGGTCATTCCTGGGGGTTTTTAAGAAATTCGATGAAGAAACGCATGGCCGGAAAGATGTGACGTTTGGCATGCCAGACGATCTGGAAAGCGCGCTGCATCCGGAGCCCAGGCACCTCGACAGGGACCAGATCGCCCTTGGACAAGCATGTCCCCACCGCCAGCCGGGAGGTGACGCACAACCCCAGGCCGTGCAGGGCGCACTGCACCACAGCCTCGTGGCTGCGCGCCTCGATGGCCGGATTCAGCATGCGTATGTCGCGCCCAATGGCAGCCAGGGCGCTCTCCAGGGCCTTGCGCGTGCCGGAGCCTTGTTCACGCAACACCCAGGGCCACGCCTGCAGTTGGTCCGGGGGGATGATCAGGCCGCCGCTGTCGAGCATGGAGGCGATACCCGGAAGCTTCCGGGAAGCCACGATCACAAGTTCGTCGTCCAGCAGCCGGGAAAAAACGAGATCCGGGTCGTTGACCGTTGCGCCAACCACCCCCAGGGAGAGCCGGCCGTCCTGCACGGCGGAAATGATGTCCTGCGAGTCGCCCACGGTGAGGCGCACCTTGACCTCGGGGTAGCGCCGGGTGAACTCGGCCAGGCGCTGCGGCAGGAGGTAGGTGGCCGGAATGGTGCTGCCGCCGATGGTGATCTCTCCGGCCACGCGCTGCTGCAGGAGGCTTATTTCGGCGGTGGCGCTCTCCAGGGCGGCGAAGACGCCGAGCACGTGCCGGTAGAGGATCTCCCCGGCCTGGGTGGGCAGGATGGTGCGCCCGAGCCTGTCGAAGAGCTGCGTACCGAGCTCCTGCTCCAGGGACAGGACATGGGCGCTGATGGTGGGCTGGGAGAGGAAGAGCTCCTGCCCTGCCTTGGAGAAGCTGCCCAGTTCGTACACCTTCCGAAAGGCTTCGAGACGTCTGATATCCATGGGTGAAATCCCTACAATCAAGATCGTCTATGGTAAAGCACAAAAAAGGCGGAGCAGCACGCTGCTCCGCCTCGAAGGGACAGTATTCGCCGAAACTAGGCCTTGGCGGCCTCTTCGGCAGGGGCGGAAGCCTGGACGGCTTCCTCGCGGCGGGTCAGCTCGATGACCGCCATGGGAGCGCAGTCGCCCACGCGGGGCAGGCCGAGCTTGTAGACGCGGGTGTAGCCGCCGTTCACGCCGGCAAAACGCGGGGCGATCTCGTCGAACAGCTTCTGCACCAGCTGGTGGTTTTCCAGAACCTTGTAAGCCAGGCGGCGGGCATGCAGATCGTTGCGAAGCCCCAGGGTCACGAGGTTGTCGGCGTCCTTGCGGAGCACCATGGCCTTGGTCTCGGTGGTCTTGATCTGACCATAGGTGAGAAGCGACCGCACCATGTTGCGGAACATGGCCTTGCGGTGGGAGTGGGTTCTCCCGAGCTTCTTCCCGGCTTTGCTATGCCTCATTGGTCTGCTTCCTCTTCAGCCATTCCTGGTATTTCAGTTCGAAGTTATCGATGCGCATGCCGAAATCGAGGCCCAGGTCCTCAAGAACACGGCGGATTTCCTCGAGGGACTTCTTGCCAAAGTTCTTGGTCTTGAGCATCTCGTTCTCGGACTTCTGCATGAGCTCGCCCACAAGGGAGATGTTGGCGCTCTTCAGGCAGTTGGTGGCGCGCACCGAAAGCTCCAATTCATCGATGGATTTGAACAGATTGGGGTTCAAATCGTGGTCGTCGCCGCTACGGGAGCCCTCGGTCTCGGATTCCTTCTCGTCGAAGTTGATGAACACCGAGAGCTGATCCTTGAGGATCTTGGCGCTGTAGGCGATGGCGTCCTCGGGCGTCACGGACCCGTCGGTCCAGACGTCGATGATGAGCTTGTCGTAGTTGGTCATCTGGCCGACGCGGGCCTGGTCGATGGTGTAAGCCACCTTCTTCACCGGAGTGAAGCTGGAGTCCAGGGTGATGAGCCCGATCTCCTGGCTGAGGCCATCGTGCATGTCGGCGGGCACGTACCCCTTGCCCATGCGGATCTCGAACTCCATCTTGAGGTCACGCGCCTCGGACAGAGTGCAGATGTGCTGGGTGGGGTCGAGCACGGTGACGTGCTGGTTGACGCTGATGTCCCCGGCAGTGACGGCTCCCTGCTTGTTCACCGAGAGGGTGAGGCGCTGCGGTTCGTCGGTGGTCATGGCCAGACGGATCAGCTTGAGGTTCAAGACGATGTCCGTCACGTCCTCGATGACCCCGGGGATGGTGGTGAACTCGTGCTGAATGCCCTCGATGTTCACCGACACGATGGCCGCGCCTTGCAGCGAGGACAGCAGCACGCGCCGCAGGGCGTTGCCCAGGGTGGTGCCGAAGCCGCGCTCCAGGGGCTCGCAGGTGAACCGTCCGTAGGTGTTGGTGGACTTGGAGTCGCGCGCCAACTTCTCGGGACGGACCAGCTCCGACCAATTGCGGGTGTTGATGAGCCTGTCGCCTGTACGGATGAGCATTGTGTCCTCTTACTTGGAGTACAGTTCGACGATGAGCTGCTCGTTCACTGCCAGCTGGATGTCTTCACGGGTGGGCACGGCGTTGACCTTGCCCTTGAAGGCCGCGGCGTCGACTTCGAGCCAGGTGGGGCAGCCGCGGCGGGCGATAACCTGCTGGGCTTCCTGGATCACGGGGGACTGGCGGTTCTTCTCGCGCACTTCGACCACGTCGCCCACACGCACCTGGATGGAGGGGATGGTGACGCGACGGCCGTTCAGGATGAACAGGCCGTGGCGGACCAGCTGGCGGGCCTGGTCGCGCGAATTGGCGAAGCCCATGCGGTAGACCACGTTGTCCAGCCTGCGCTCGAGGTTGATGAGCAGGTTGGCGCCGGTGACGCCCTTCTGGCGGTCGGCCTCGGCGAAATAGCTGCGGAACTGCTCCTCGAGGATGCCGTACACGCGGCGGGCCTTCTGCTTCTCACGAAGCTGCACGGCGTAGTCGCTCATCTTCTTGCGGATGCGGCCGTGCTGGCCGGGGGCGTAGGGACGGCGCTCGTAGGCGCACTTGTCGGTAAAGCAACGGTCGCCCTTGAGGAACAGCTTGGCGCCCTCACGACGACAGAGACGGCATTTGGGTCCGGTATAGCGAGCCACTGTAATGATCCTCCTGAACTAGACCCGGCGCCGCTTAGGCGGACGGCAGCCGTTGTGGGGGATGGGGGTGACATCGCGGATGAAGCTCACCTTGAAGCCGGCGGCGTTGATGGCGCGCATGGCGGCCTCGCGCCCCGAACCGGGACCCTTCACGAAGATGCCGACGGTGCGCATGCCGTTGTCCTGGGCCTTGCGGGCGGCGGTTTCGGCGGCCACCTGGGCGGCGAAGGGGGTGGACTTGCGCGAACCCTTGAAACCGGCGCCGCCGGAGGTCGCCCAGCTCACCACGTTGCCCCTGGGGTCGGTGAAGGTGATGATGGTGTTGTTGAAGGTCGCCTGAATATGGGCAACCCCCACCGGGATGTTCTTCTTCTCTTTCTTGCCGGTACGGCGCGGTCTAGCAGCCATGGTAATCCTCTAATGAATAACGCGCGAAGCGGTTATTTCTTTTTCTTCGCCATCACGGCGCGACGCGGACCCTTGCGGGTACGGGCGTTGGTGTGGGTGCGCTGTCCGTGGACGGGCAGACCCTTGCGGTGCCTGAGACCCCGGTAGCAGCCGATTTCCATCAGCCGCTTGATGTTGGCCGTGACCTCGCGCCGAAGATCGCCTTCAACCTTGTGGTTGGCTTCGATCTCCTTGCGGATGGTGTTCACTTCCTCGGAGGAGAGGTCGTCGGTCTTCTTGGTCCAGTTCACGCCGGTGGCGTCCAGGATCTGCAAAGCGGTGGTGCGCCCGATACCAAAGATGTAGGTCAGGGCGATATCCATGCGCTTGTTCCTGGGCAGGTCAACTCCAGCAATACGTGCCACGTTTCGTTACCTCACTTATCCCTGGCGCTGTTTATGCCGGGGATTTTCACAGACCACCCGCAGGACGCCGTGGCGACGGATGATCTTGCATTTCGGACAAAGCTTCTTCACCGAGGGCCGCACTTTCATTTTCTCTCTCCCATAAATGGGTATGGCCTACGCCTCAAGGCGCTGGCTCAGAATTTTTGGTCCGTCGCTGGTGATCACCACCGAATGCTCAAAGTGTGCGGCCAGGCTGCGGTCTTTCGTGACCGCCGTCCATTTGTCCGAGAGTATCTCGACCTCGGGACCGCCTACGGTGACCATCGGCTCTATCGCCAGGGTCATCCCCGGCTTGAGCACCACGGGAGCTGCCCCCTTGGGGACAAAATTAGGCACCTCCGGCTTTTCATGGAGATGCCGTCCAATCCCGTGGCCAACGAACCGTCTTACAACAGAGTACCCCTGGTCTTCAACATGTTTTTGAACAGCCAGGGAAATATCATACAAATTCGCCTCTGCCTTGGCCTGCTCGATACCGGCGTACAATGATTCCTCGGTCACCCGCAGAAGTTTTTTCACTTCCTCGGAGACTTCGCCCACAGGCACGGTCCTTGCGGAATCACCAAAGAATCCGCGGTGGATGACGCCCATGTCGAAGCTCACAATGTCCCCGTCCTCAAGCAGCCGCTGGGAGGGAAACCCGTGCACCACTTCCTCATTCACCGAACAGCACAGCGCGAAGGGATATCCGAGATAGCCCTTGAAAGCGGGCTTCACGTCGAATTCCCTGCACAACTGCAAGGCCATCTCTTCAAAGAGCATGGTTGTGACGCCGGGGCGAACAGCCTTTTCCAGCTCGTCCAGGATGGCGGCTACAATGCCGCCAGCCTGGCGCATGATGTTCACTTCGGCGTCGTTCTTGATGAAAATGCCGCGATACTTCTTCAACTAAGCCCTGCCCTTGATGCGGCCCTTGGCGAGCAGGCCCTCGTACTGACGGCTGATCATGTAGGACTCGATCTGGCCCATGAAGTCCATGGCCACGCCAACCACGATCAGGATGCTCGTACCGCCGAAGTAGAACGGCACGTTGAACTGCGCAATCAGGACCATGGGCAGCACGCACACTGCGGAGATGTACATCGATCCCCACAGGGTAAGACGCGCCAGCACGCGGTCAAGGTATTCCTTGGTCTTCTGGCCGGGCCGGATGCCCGGCACGAAACCGCCCTGCTTCCGGATGTTCTCGGCTATCTGTTTGGGATCGAAGATGATCGCCGTGTAGAAGTAGCAGAAGAACACGATCATGCTGATGAACAGGACGTTGTAGACGATGGAGCTGGGGCTGAACCAGTGCGAGATGGTCTGAACCCAGTCGTTATGGTAGAAGTTGGCGATGGTCGCGGGAAAAAGCAAGATCGACGAGGCGAAGATCGGAGGGATCACGCCTGCGGTGTTGATCTTGAGAGGCAGATGGGTGGTCTGCCCGCCGTACATCTTCCTGCCGACCATGCGCTTAGCGTACTGGATGGGGATGCGCCGCTGGCCGCGTTCCATGAACACGATGGCGGCAATGACCCCGGCCATGACGGCCAGGAGCAGAAGCAGCACCAGAAGGCTCATTTCCCCCTGGCCCACCAGCTTGAAGGTGTTGATGAGCGCACGGGGAAGACCGGCCACGATGCCCGCGAAGATGATCAGCGAGATACCGTTGCCGATGCCCTTTTCCGTGATCTGCTCGCCCAGCCACATGAGGAACACGGTGCCGGCGGTGAGCGTCATCACGGTCATGAACTTGAAGCCGATGCCCGGGTGCAGCACCAGGGGCGCGCCCGTGGGGCTGGTCATGTTCTCCAGACCCACGGCGATGCCCAGACCCTGAATAAGGGTGATGAGCACCGTCCCGTAGCGGGTGTACTGGGTGATCTTCTTGCGTCCCTGGGCGCCCTCCTCCTTCTGCAACCGGGCCAGCTCGGGGCTGACCACAGTGAGCAGCTGCATCACGATGGAGGCGGAGATGTAGGGCATGATGCCCAGGGTGAAGATGGAGAGCTTGTTCAGGCCGCCGCCGGAGAACATGTCGAAGAGCCCGAACAGGGTGTTCTTCGCGCTGTGGAAGAAGTCCTGCAAGGCGAGGGTGTCCACGCCCGGAACAGGAACATGTATGCCCACCCGGTAGACGGCCAGAAGCACGAAGGTCCAGATGATCTTCTTCTTCAGTTCCGGCAGACGAGCCAGATTCTCCACGCCTTGCAGTGCCACGCTAGCCTTCCGTCACTTCCGGAGCGGTTTCCAGGGACTTGGCGGTGCCGCCGGCCTTGGAGATCTTCTCCAGGGCGGAAGCGCTGAACTTGTGCGCCTCGATGGTGACTGCCTTGGCGAGTTCGCCGTTGCCGAGCACCTTCACCAGGGAACCGCGAGAGACCAGGCCGCGCTCGTAGATGGCGTCCAGGGTGATCTCGGTGGTCTCGGGGAAGGCCTCCACCAGACGGTCCAGGTTCACCGGAGCGTAGGAAACCTTGAAGGGGTTCTTGAACCCGCGCTTGGGCAGACGGCGGGCCAGAGGCATCTGGCCGCCTTCGAACCAAGGCCTGGAGCTCACTCCAGAGCGCGCGTTCTGGCCCTTGTTGCCCTTGCCGGCGGTGCAACCCTGACCCGATCCGCGGCCGCGGCCGATGCGCTTGCGGTCCTTCTGATCTTCGGGGAAGGGATAAAGCTCATGCAGTAACATTATTTCACCTCGATCAGGTGAGAAACCTTGAAAATCATGCCCCTCACAGCGGGAGTGTCCGGCAGGGTCTTCTCCTGACGGATCCTCTTGAGGCCGAGGGCCTCAAGAGTCGCGCGCTGCCTGGGGTTGCAGCCGATCTTGCTCTTGACGAGCTTGACGGTGACCTGAGCGCTCATGGTCTTACTTCCTCGGGGTTTCCAGGGTCTTGCCGCGAAGATCGGAGACCTGGTCCGCGCTACGCAGAGAGGCCAGACCGGCGACGGCGGCCCTCAGCACGTTGTGCGGGTTGTTGGTGCCGATGGCCTTGGTCAGGATGTCGTGCACCCCGGCGGCTTCCATGACGGCGCGAACGGGGCCGCCCGCGATGATGCCCGTGCCCTTGGAGGCAGGGATCAGCACCACGCGTCCGGCTCCGAAGCGGCCCATGACCTGGTACGGCAGGGTGCCGTCCAGCAGGGGCACCTTGATCATGGACTTCTTGGCCTGGTCGGTGGCCTTGCGGATAGCCTCGGGGACCTCGTTGGCCTTACCCAGGCCGAAGCCCACCGAGCCCTTGCCGTCGCCCACCACTACCAGGGCGCTGAAGCTGAACCGGCGGCCGCCCTTGACGACTTTGGCCACGCGGTTGAGCGAGACGATCTTTTCGATTTGTGTCAGTTCAGACTGTTCCATGATGAGCCCCGTTAGAATTGCAGTCCGCCCTCACGAGCGCCGTCGGCCAAAGCCTTGACGCAACCGTGATAGAGGTAGCCGTTGCGGTCGAAGACCACGCTTTCGATGGCCTTTTCCTTGGCCTTGGCGGCCACATCCCGGCCCACCTTGGCGGCGGTATCCTTGTTGGGCTTGAGCGCCTCCCCGGCCTTGGAAAGAACCAGGGAGGAGGAAGCAACCAGGGTCTGGCCGGTCTCGTCATTCACGATCTGGGCGTACACGTGCAGGTTGGAGCGGTACACCACCAGCCTGGGACGCGAAGCCGTGCCGCTGATTTTCTTCCGGATGCGGACCTTGCGGCTCATCCTTGCGGCTTGTTTGGTCTTTTTCATGGCCAGCCCCTTACTTCTTGCCGCCAGACTTGCCGGCTTTGCGGCGAATCTGCTCGTTTTCGTACTTGATGCCCTTGCCCTTGAACGGTTCGGGCGGACGCACGCGGCGGATGGTGGCCGCGACTTCTCCCACGAGCTGCTTGTCGATACCCGACAGAGTCAGCTTGCTTCCCTCGGCCTTGGCTTCGACGCCGGCGGGCAGGGGGAACTCCACGGGGTGCGAGAACCCGACCGTGAGGACCACGGCCTTACCGGCCACCTGGACCTTGTAGCCCACGCCCACGACCTCCAGGGTCTTGGAGAAGCCCTTGGTCACGCCGTCGATGCAGTTGGCCAGCAGCGTGCGGCGCAGACCATGCTGGGCCCTGGCGATGCGGCTGTCGTCGGCGCGGGTGACGCGCAGGATGTTGCCCTCGACCTCGTAGGAGATCTTGGGATGGGTGGGCGTGGAAAGGGCGCCCTTGGGACCCTTGACGTTCACCTCGTCAGCGGAGACCTTGACTTCCACTCCGGACGGGATGGCGATTTCTTTCTTGCCGATGCGGGACATGGCTTGATCCTCTTACCAGACTTCGCAGAGCAGCTCGCCGCCCACATTGGCGCTCCGGGCGGCGATGCCGTCCATGATGCCATGGGAGGTGGAGAGGATGCAGATGCCAAGTCCGTTCTGCACGCGGGGGATGTCGTGGGCCCCAACGTAGATGCGGCGTCCGGGTTTGCTCACACGCTTCAGGCCCGCGATAAGGGGGCGGCCCTTGGCGTATTTGAGCGTGAGCACCAGGTCGCGCCCGTCAACGGCGAATTCCTCAATATAGCCCTGATCCCTAAGAATCCCGGCCATGGACTCCTTCATCTTGGAGTGGGGCATGGCCACCTTCTTGTGCAGCGCGTGATACGCGTTGCGGATGCGGGCCAGCATATCGGCGATTGGATCGGTCACGGACATGTCGGCCTCCTACCAGCTCGATTTCCTGACACCGGGCAATTCGCCGGCCAGGGCCATGTTGCGGAAACAGATTCGGCAGATGCCATATCTGCGCAAGAACGCCCGGGCGCGGCCGCATATGGGGCAGCGATTGTAGGCCCGGGACGAGAATTTGGCGTTGCGCCGGGCTTTCACCCTAAGAGCAGTGCGTGCCACGGTCGTATCCTCCTACTTTCTGAAGGGCATGCCGAGAAGATCGAGAAGGACCTTGCCTTCCTTGTCCGTCTGGGCCGTCGTCACAATGGTGATGTTCATCCCAGTCACACGCTCGACCCGGTCGATGTTGATCTCGGGAAAAATGGTGTGCTCCTTGATGCCCAGGGTGAAATTACCCCGGCCATCGAAGCCCCTGTCCGGAACGCCGCGGAAGTCGCGGACGCGGGGCAGGGCGAAATTGACCAGCTTGTCGTAGAAGTCCCACATGCGGTCATGGCGAAGCGTCACCCGGCAGCCGACAGGCTGATTCTCACGCAGCTTGAAGGCCGCGATGGACTTTTTGGCACGGGTGATGACGCACTTCTGGCCGGCGATGGCGGTCAGCTCGGCCGCTGCAACGTCGATAAGTTTTGAGTTCTGCGAGGCTTCGCCAAGTCCGATGTTCAGGGAAATGAACTTGAACTTGGGAATCTGCATGGGCGACTTGTACCCGAACTCCTTCTGCAAGGCCGGGACGACCTTCTCGGAGTACATTTGTTCGAGGCGAGTCATTGTCTTGATTCCCTTTAGCTGATGACTTCGTTGCACTTCTTGCAGAAGCGGAGCTTCTTGCCGTCCTCGGTGTACTTGTAACCCACGCGAGTGGGTTTGGCGCAAGCGTCGCACACCAGGGCAACGTTGGAGATGGCCAGGGCAGCCTCCTTCTCCTCGATACCTCCGGCCTGGCCCGCATAGGGATTGCCCTTGCGGTGGCGCTTCACCATGTTCACCTTTTCCACCAGGATACGCTCGCTCTTGGGAAGGATCTTCAAGACCTTGCCGATCTTGCCCTTGTCCTTGCCCGCGATGACCATAACCTTGTCGTCCTTGCGGATGCGATACGTTTTCATAATATCCTCGGGCCCGACCGCTCTACAGGACCTCAGGGGCCAGCGAGACGATCTTCATGAAGTTCTTCAGGCGAAGCTCGCGGGCAACGGGGCCGAAGATACGGGTTCCCACCGGCTCGAGCTGAGCGGAGAGAAGAACGGCCGAGTTGTTGTCGAACTTGATGTAGGTGCCGTCGGGGCGTCCGACTTCCTTCTTGGTGCGCACGATGACGGCCTTCATAACCTGCCCCTTCTTCACCTTGGAATGGGGCATGGCTTCCTTGACCGAGACCACGATGATGTCGCCCACGGAGGCGTAGCGGCGGCGCGAACCACCCAGCACCTTGATGCAGGCCACCTTCTTGGCGCCGGAGTTGTCGGCGACATCGAGAACGGATTCAACCTGGATCATTTCGCCTTCTCCATGATCTTAACCAGATGCCAGCGCTTGCGGGCCGACAGCGGGCGGTGCTCAATGATCTGCACCTTGTCGCCCATACCGCACTCGTTCATCGGGTCGTGGGCCATGAACTTCTTGCGGCGGCGGATGTACTTCTTCACCAGGGGGTGCTTGACCAGGGTCTCGACACGCACGACGATGGTCTTGTCGCCCTTGTCGGAGACCACGATGCCGGTCAGCACCCGACGGTTGCTCTTGTGCTCTTCCATGGTTTCCTACCTGCCGCTTTTCTTTTGGGTCATCACCGTTTTGACGCGGGCGATGTCTTTCTTCAGCTCGCGCAGACGGTGGGTCTTTTCCAGTTGCGCGGTGGCGTGCTGAAAGCGCAGCTTGAAGAGCTCTTCCTCGGACTGGGAGAGCTTCTCGCTGAGCTTGGCCTCATCCAGTTCGCGCAGTTCCTTGGAGGTCAACATGGCTAGGCGATCTCCTTGGTCACGATCTTGGTCTTGATCGGCAGCTTGTGCTGAGCGCGCTTCAGGGCCTCGATCATCACTTCCATCTCAACACCCTTGACCTCGTAGAGCACGCGGCCCGGCTTCACCGGAGCGCACCAGCCCACCGGGGAGCCCTTGCCGGAACCCATGCGGACTTCGGCGGGCTTGGCGGTGACGGGGAAGTCCGGGAAGATGCGGATCCAGACTTTGCCGCCGCGCTTGATGTGGCGCATGATGGCGACACGAGCGGCCTCGATCTGCTGGCTGGTCAGCTTTCCGTGCTCCATGGCCTTGATGCCGACTTCGCCGAAGGACACCTCGGCTCCGCCGGTGGCGGGACCGCGCAGGCGGCCCTTCTGACGCTTGCGGAATTTGGTTCTGTTGGGGGCTAGCATTACTGTTCGACCTCGCTATCCAAAATCTCGCCCTTGAAGATCCACACCTTGACGCCGATGACGCCGTAGGTGGTCTTGGCGGTGGCCAAGCCGTAATCGATGTCCGCGCGCAGGGTATGCAGGGGCACGCGGCCGTCGCGGTACCACTCCGAGCGGGCGATTTCGGCTCCGGCCAGGCGGCCGGCGCAGAACACCTTGATGCCCTCGGCGCCGAACTTGCGGGCCAGGCCCACGGTGCGCTTCATGGCGCGGCGGAAGGCCACGCGGCGCTCCAGCTGCAGGGCGATGTTCTCGGCGACCAGCTGGGCGTCGGTCTCGGGGCGGCGGATCTCATTGACCTCGACAGCGAACTCGCGGCCGAAGCGCTTCTTGAGGTCGGCGCGGACCTTCTCGATCTCGGTGCCCTTGCGGCCGATGACGATACCCGGACGCGCGGTGTGGATGATCAGCTTGATCTTTCCGCCGGCGCGCTCGATCTCGATCCGGGAGATTCCCGCGTGGAACAGCGAGGACTTCACGAACTTGCGGATCTTGTTGTCCTCGTAGACGAAGGCAGGATAATCCTTCTTCGCGAACCAGCGAGAGGTCCAGTTCTTGTTGTAGCCCAGGCGGAAGCCGTACGGGTGAACTTTCTGACCCATGGCCCCTACTCCTTCTCTTCCTCGACCACCACGGTGATGTGGCTGGTGCGCTTGAGGATGCGGTTGGCCCGGCCCATGGAGCGCGGCATGATCCGCTTCCAGGTGGGGCCTTGGTTGACGATGACGTCTTTCACCTTGAGCGTGTCCACGTCGGCGGACAGCTGTTCGGCGTTGGACAGGGCCGAGTGAAGCACCTTGCCGATGATCACGGCTGCTTTCTTGGGGGTGAACTTGAGGATGTTCATGGCTTCCTCGACCCCCCGGCCCTTGATGATATCAGCCACCAGGCGGGCCTTTTGCGGCGACACCCGGATATACTTGGCTATAGCTTTGGCTTCCATGGGTCAGGCTCCCTTACTTCTTGCCCTTGGCGGACTTTTTGTCCGCGGCGTGGCCGTGGAAGGTGCGGGTGGGCGAGAACTCACCCAGCTTGTGTCCGACCATGTTTTCGGAAACGAAGACCGGGATGAACTTGCGTCCGTTGTGCACGGCGAAGGTGAGACCCACCATCTCGGGGAGAATGGTGGAGCGGCGCGACCAGGTCTTGATCACCCGGCGGTCCTGGGTCTCGTTGGCCTTCTCCACCTTGGCGACAAGGTGGCCGTCCAGGAAGGGGCCTTTTTTGAGCGAACGGGGCATGTTCTAGCTCCTACTTCTCGTTGCGGCGTTTGACGATGAGCCGCGACGAGGCCTTCTTGCGATTTCTGGTCTTCTGACCCTTGGCCGGCTTGCCCCACGGGGACACGGGATGGCGACCGCCGGAGCTCTTGCCTTCGCCGCCGCCCAACGGGTGGTCGACCGGGTTCATGGCCACGCCGCGCACCTTGGGGCGCTTGCCCAACCAGCGGTTGCGGCCGGCCTTGCCGATGGAGACTTTCTCGTGGGTGACGTTGCCCACCTGGCCCACCGTGGCGATGCAGGCGGCCAGCACGTTGCGCACTTCGCCGGAGGGCAGACGCAGCAGGGCGTACTTGCCTTCCTTGGCCACGAGCTGAGCGTAGGTGCCGGCGGCGCGGCACATCTGGCCGCCGCGGCCCGGGGTCATCTCGATGTTGTGCAGCAGGGTGCCCACGGGCATCTTGGCCATGGGAAGGGCGTTGCCGGGCTTGATGTCCACGGCTTCACCGGCAAAGAGGGTGTCACCGACATTTATGCCAACCGGCGCGAGAATGTAACGCTTTTCGCCATCGGCATAGTGCAGAAGAGCGATACGGGCGGAACGGTTGGGATCGTACTCGATAGTGGCGACCTTGGCCGGGATGTCGAACTTGTCGCGGCGGAAGTCGATGAGACGGTAGCGGTGCTTGTTGCCAGCGCCGCGGCGGCGAGAGGTGATCCGGCCGTTGTTGTTGCGTCCCGACTTCTTGTTCAGGCCTTCGGTCAGCGACTTCTCCGGGGTGGCCGTGGTGATCTCCGCGAAATCGGAGACGGTCTGGAAACGGCGGCCAGCCGAAGTGGGTTTCAGAGTGCGGACAGCCATGGCTTAGACTCCCTCGAAGAATTCGATCTTGTCGCCCTCGGCCAAGGTCACGTAGGCTTTCTTGAAGCCGGGGACATGGCTGGTGGGGCGGCCGTGGCGGGCCCGCTTCAGCGGACGGCGGCGAACCACGTTCACCTCGGTGACCTTCACCTTGAAGGCTTCCTCGACAGCGGCCTTGATCTCGATCTTGTTGGCCATGGGGGCCACGTAGAAGATCACCTGATTGGAGTCTTCCTTGGCCTTGGTGGCCTTTTCGGAGACCAGGGGCTTTAAAAGAATTTTCGCGTAGCTCATGGCTATTTCAACCTTTCCTGAACGGCCTGGGCCGCGCCTTGCACCATCACCAGCTGAGGATGCTTCAGCAAATCGTAAACGTTCAGCATGTCCTGCCGAACGACCTTGATTCCGGGGAGATTCCGGGCGGAGAGCTCGATATTGTTATTCGAATCGTTCAGGACAATCAAGGCTTTTTTCAGGCCGAAGCTGCCCGCCACACCGGCGAAGAGCTTGGTCTTGATCTCGGGCAGCTCGAGCTTGTCCACGACGATGAGCGATTCCTCGGCCACCTTGGAAGACAGGGCCATCTTGAGCGCCAGGGTCTTGATCTTCTTGTTCACCTTGAAGGCATAGCTGCGCGGCTGCGGTCCGTGCGCGATGGCGCCGCCCTTCCAGATGGGAGAGCGCTTGGCGCCGGAGCGGGCGCGGCCGGTGCCCTTCTGCCGCCAGGGCTTGGAGCCCGAGCCGGACACGAAGGAACGGGTCTTGACCTTGTGGGTGCCGGTGCGCTTGGCAGCCAGCTGAGACCTGATGACCAGGTGCATGAGCTCGGGGCGGATAGCCACCTCGAACACCTCGGGGGCCAGGTCGATATTGCCCACTTCCTTGTTCGTCTGATCAAAAACTTTCACGGTGGCCATGGCCCTACCCCTGCTTGCGGATCATCACCAGGCCGTTGCGGTGGCCGGGGACCTGGCCTTTGACCAGGATGATGTTGTTTTCGGGCCGGATGTCGTAGACTTCCAGGTTGATGCAGGTCACGGTGCGAGCACCCATGTGACCAGCCATCTTCTTGCCCTTCATGACCTTGCCGGGTTCGGTGTTGTGACCGATGGAGCCGCCGGAACGGTGGGCCTTCTCGGTGCCGTGGGTCGCTCGCAGGCCGCCGAAGCCGTGACGCTTCATGGGGCCCTGGAAACCCTTACCGATGGAGGTGCCGGTCACCTTGATCTTGTCGCCGGGGGCGAAGATGCCCACGGTGATCTCCTGTCCGGCTTCGTAGCCGTCCACGGAGTCAAGGCGAATCTCGCGCAGCTCCTTATAGAAGCCCTTCCCGGTCTTGGCCTGGTGGCCGCGTTCGGGCTTGTTGAGCTCCTTTTCCTCGCGGGAGTCGAAGCCCAGCTGCAGGGCGGTGTAACCGTCCTTTTCCTGGGTCCTGATCTGCATCACCGGACAGGGGCCGGCGGCGATAACCGTCACCGGAACAACCGAGCCGTCATCGCTGAACACACGGGTCATGCCCAGCTTGCGGCCGATGATGCCAAGGGTTTTCTTGGCCATGATACTGTACCCCTTCCTTTAAAGCTTGATTTCAACATCAACGCCGGCGGGCAGGCTGAGCTTGCCCAGGGCGTCGACGGTCTGCTGAGTCGGCTCGAGAATATCGAGCAGACGCTTATGGACGCGCATCTCGAACTGCTCGCGGGACTTCTTGTCCACGTGGACCGAACGGTTGACCGTGGTCTTGTGGATGTTCGTGGGCAGCGGAATAGGCCCGGCAATGCCCGCGCCGGTGTTGCGGGCGGTATCAACGATCTCGGCCACGGCCTTGTCCAGAATACGGTAGTCGTAGGCCTTGAGCTTGATCCGGATGCGATCGCTGTTCATGTCTCGTTACTCCACAATTTCGGTCACGACGCCCGCGCCGACGGTGCGGCCACCTTCGCGGATGGCGAAGCGCAGACCGATCTCCATGGCGATGGGGGCGATGAGCTCGACGTTGAAGGTGGCGTTGTCGCCGGGCATGACCATCTCAACGCCTTCGTTGAGGGTCACCACGCCGGTGACGTCGGTGGTGCGGAAGTAAAACTGCGGGCGGTACCCGGAGAAGAACGGGGTGTGGCGGCCGCCCTCTTCCTTGTTCAGGACGTACACCTCGGCCTTGTACTTCTTGTGCGGGGTGATGGAACCGGGCTTGGCCAGAACCTGGCCGCGCTCCACGTCCTCGCGCTTGATGCCGCGCAGCAGAACGCCCACGTTGTCGCCGGCCTGACCCTGGTCCAGAAGCTTGCGGAACATTTCGACGCCGGTGCAGGTGGTCTTGGTGGACGCCTTGATGCCCACGATTTCCACTTCCTCGCCGACCTTGATCACGCCGCGCTCCACACGACCGGTCACCACGGTGCCGCGGCCGGAGATGGAGAACACGTCCTCGATGGGCATCAGGAACGGCTTGTCGATGTCGCGCTGCGGCTCGGGGAAGTAGGAGTCGCAGGCGTCGAGCAGGGCGTAAATGGGGGCGGCGTCGGCGCTCTTGGGATCGTCGGACTCCAGGCCCTTCAGAGCGGAACCCTGGATCACCGGGATGTCGTCGCCGGGGTAGCCGTACTTGGTCAGCAGCTCGCGCACTTCAAGCTCCACCAGCTCCAGGAGCTCGGGGTCGTCCACCAGATCGCACTTGTTCATGAACACCACCAGGTGGGGCACGCCGACCTGACGGGCGAGCAGGATGTGCTCACGGGTCTGGGGCATGGGGCCGTCGGTGGCCGCGACCACCAGGATGGCGCCGTCCATCTGCGCAGCGCCGGTGATCATGTTCTTGATGTAGTCGGCGTGGCCGGGGCAGTCCACGTGCGCGTAGTGGCGCGTGGCGGTCTGGTATTCCACGTGAGCGGTGGAGATGGTGATGCCGCGCTCTTTTTCCTCGGGAGCCTTGTCGATCTGGTCGAAGGCCACGTACTCGCCGAAGCCGCGCAGGTGCGACAGCTTGGTGATGGCGGCGGTCAGCGTGGTCTTGCCATGGTCGATGTGACCGATGGTGCCGATGTTGACGTGCGGCTTGGTGCGCTCGAATTTGGCCTTACCCATGGTGTCCCTCTATTTCTTCTTGATGATTTCTTCGGCCAGGCTCGCGGGAACCTGCTCGTAGTGGTCGAACTGCATGGTGAAGGTGGCGCGGCCCTGAGTGCGCGAGCGCAGGTCGGTGGCGTAGCCGAACATGTTCGACAGAGGCACGTGGCACTTGATGACCTGGGAACCGGCCCGGGCCTCCAGGTTGGAGACGCGGCCGCGGCGGCCGTTCAGGTCGCCCATGACGTCGCCCAGGTACTCCTCGGGAGTGACCACTTCGACGCTCATGATGGGCTCGAGCAGCACCGGACCGGCAGCGCGGCAGGCTTCCTTGAAGGCCTGCGAACCACAGATGTAGAATGCCTGCTCGGAGGAGTCCACCTCGTGGTAGGAGCCGAAGGTCAGGTCGACCTTAACGTCCACCACGGGGAACCCGGCCAGCACGCCGGACTTCATGGCGTTCTGGATGCCCTTGTCCACGGCGGGGATGTATTCCTTGGGAATGACGCCGCCCACGATGGAGTTGACGAATTCGTACCCGCCGTCAGACTTGGGACCGACAGTGATGACCACGTGCGCGTACTGGCCGCGGCCGCCGGTCTGCTTGACGTAGCGGTTCTCGTGCTTGATTTCCTTGGTGATGGTCTCGCGGTAGGCCACCTGGGGAGCGCCGACGTTGGCGTTCACGTTGAACTCGCGCATGAGGCGGTCGACGATGATCTCCAGGTGCAGCTCGCCCATGCCGGCGATGAGGGTCTGGTTGGTCTCTTCGTCGGTCTTGACGCGGAAGGACGGGTCTTCCTTGGCGAGCTTCACCAGGGCCTGGGACAGAGTGTCGCGGTCAGCCTTGGTCTTGGGCTCGATGGCCACCTCGATGACCGGCTCGGGGATGTTGAGCGATTCGAGAACCACGGGGTTCTTCTCTTCGCACACGGTCTCGCCGGTGGAGGTGAGCTTCAGGCCCACGGCGGCCACGATGTCGCCGGCCAGGGCTTCCTTGATGTCCTCACGCTTGTTGGCGTGCATCTTGAGCAGGCGGCCGATGCGTTCCTTCTTGCCCGTGGCCGCGTTGTACACGGTCATGCCGGACTCGATCTTGCCGGAGTACAGGCGAAGGAAGGTCAAGTGGCCGATGAACGGGTCGCTCATGAGCTTGAAGGCCAGGGCGGCCAGCGGCTTGCTGGGATCGCAGGGGCACTCGATCTGCTCTTCCTCGTTGTCGGGGTTCATGCCCACGATGGCAGGAACGTCGATGGGGGAAGGCAGGAAGTCGACCACCGCGTCGAGCAGGGGCTGCACGCCCTTGTTCTTGAAGGCGGAGCCGCACAGCACGGGCACGAAGGAGAGGTTGATGACAGCCTTGCGGATGCCGGAGCGGAGCTCCTCCGGGGTCAGCTCTTCGCCGCCCAGGTACTTCTCCATCAGGGCCTCGTCCTCTTCCGCGATGGCTTCGAGCATCTCGAGACGCAGGGTGTCGTAGATGTCCTGAAGATCGGCGGGGATGTCGACCTCGTTGTATTCCTTGCCCTTGGTGGAGTCGTCGAAGATAAAGGCCTTGCCGGTGATCAGGTCAACGACGCCCTTGAATTCGTCCTCGGCTCCAATGGGAATCTGCAGGGGCACGGCCTTGGCGCCGAGGCGATCCCGGACCATGTCCACGCAGCGGAAGAAGTTCGCGCCCACGCGGTCCATCTTGTTGACGAAGCACATGCGGGGGACGCGGTAACGTTCGGCCTGACGCCAGACGGTCTCGGTCTGGGGTTCGACGCCGGCGACGGCGTCGAACACGGCGACGGCCCCGTCGAGCACACGCAGGGAGCGCTCCACTTCGATGGTGAAGTCAACGTGACCGGGAGTGTCGATGATGTTGATGCGGTGATCGCGCCAGAAGCAGGTGGTGGCGGCGGAGGTGATGGTGATGCCGCGCTCCTGCTCCTGGACCATCCAGTCCATGGTGGCCTGGCCGTCATGGACTTCGCCGATCTTGTGCGAGACGCCGGTGTAGTAAAGGATGCGCTCGGTGGTCGTGGTCTTGCCGGCGTCAATATGGGCCATGATGCCGATATTGCGCTGGCGCTCGATGGGGACTATCTTGGACACGTCTGGCTTCCTCTATACTACCAACGGTAATGAGCGAACGCCTTGTTGGCGTCGGCCATGCGATGGGTGTCTTCGCGCTTCTTCACGGCGCCGCCGCGGTTGTTGAAGGCGTCCATGAGCTCGCCGGAGAGCTTGGCGATCATGCCTTTCTCGCCACGAGAGCGGGCGTTGTTGATCAGCCAGCGGATGGCCAGGGTGGTCTGGCGCTCGGGGCGCACTTCCATGGGAACCTGGTAGGTCGCACCACCCACGCGGCGGGGCTTGACTTCCATGTGGGGCTTGACGTTGGCCAGAGCCTTCTCGAAAGCCTTCAGCGGCTCTTCCTGGGTCTTCTCGGCCAGCACGTCCACGGCCTTATAGAAAACGCCCTCGGCGGTGGACTTCTTGCCGTCGAGCATAAGGCGATTGATGAACTTCTTCACGAGCACGCTGCCGAAAACGGGATCCGGCAGAATCGAGCGCTTGGGAACAGGACCTTTGCGGGGCATGGGTCGTACCTCTTGCTAAAACCTTATTTGGGGCGCTTGGCGCCGTACTTGGAGCGGCTCTGACGGCGGTCGGAGACGCCGGCGGTATCCAGGGTGCCGCGGACGATGTGGTAGCGGACGCCGGGAAGGTCCTTCACACGGCCGCCGCGGATCATGACCACAGAGTGTTCCTGCAGGTTGTGGCCCTCGCCGGGAATATAGCTGGTGACCTCGATGCCGTTGGTCAGGCGCACGCGCGCGACCTTGCGCAAGGCCGAGTTGGGCTTCTTGGGGGTGGTGGTGTACACGCGGGTGCACACGCCGCGGCGCTGCGGGCAGGCTTGCAGAGCCGGGGTCTTCTTGCGCTTGGTCTGCTTCACCCGCTCTTTGTTGATGAGCTGGTTAATCGTGGGCATGATTCGCTCCGTTCGCTAAATCTCGTTTAAATTGGCAAAGGCGCACGGCAGTAGACAAAAAACCCGGTCCTGTCAAGCAAGCTCCGGGAAGAATACGCCGATACGGGACCGCGCGGAGAGACCTGCCCTCCCGTTCAGTCACTGATCGCGGAAAACCGTGCGACTCGCTGAAAGCAGGTCTTGATAGCAACACGCAGGATGGTTGGCAAGCTGTAATTTCGAAAAAGCCCCCTTGTCGGGACAATTCCCTCTCCCCTTCAGCTGCTTCCGCCCTGCTCCTCCCATGTTTCCGCGACGTTGGAAGAAAAAACCAACACGGACTTCAGGACGTACCCGTCAACCCTGCCCTCGTGGATGGTGCGCCCCTTCCAGGCATGTCCGAGCGCATGCGCCGCGTAGCGGGCCGCGTGGAATTTTCCGTCGGAAATATGTTTCGCGTATCTTTCGCGCAGCCCGGGCTCCAGGGGCGGGAGGCCTTCAAGCGGATACACCGCACGCATGGTGAGCACGATTTCCCGCCGGGCGAGCCTGGCTACGGTCGCAAGCACTTGGTCGAGGCGTCCCTTGGCTACCACCGCGCGCCCGATGAAGTCGATGGCCAGGACCATGTCCGCCTTGATCGAAGGAGGGGTTTTGAGGAAATCGCACACCTCGAAATCCACGCCGCCCATACCGTGCAGGGCTGCCAGCATGCGCGCCCCAAGCACCGCGTCAGCATCGATGTCCAGGCCAAGCACACGCCGCGCGCCGCGCCGGGCGGCCAGGAAGGAATAGAAGCCCAGGTTCGATCCCAGGTCCACCACGCTTTTCCCCGCGAAGTCGACCCCGGAGATGTACTCCTCCAGGTTATCCGGTAGCGGCCCCCCCCCTTCGGCCAGAACCGTTCCGTCTCGGTCGACCACCGGCCGCCAGACCCGCCCCGGACCCATTCGCTCCAGATGGTCCACCAGTCTTTCGGTTTGTTGTCTGCGCAGGGCGTCCTCCATCCTCACCTCCTTATGTCTTGCACACGGCCGCACGGGCAGGAGACAGCTCCCAGGGAGACGCCGTGCCGGCTGCACGGCGCGGCCTTGCCCGACGTTTCGGCGCCGACTCAGACGGATACCATGAGAAGCAATCTTCTGCCACCGGCGCGTCGCGAATCCGGCCAGGACGTGGCGGTTTCCCACCGACGGCCGGGCCAATGAAAAGCCCCTTCCGGCCGGGCCGGAAGGGGCTTGGATGCGCTACCGCGGTCCGGCTTTGCTGAGAAAGCCGGGCCTCGCAAGGCTACTGGTCCATGTAGGACGAGGTCTCTTCCATGTCCTCCAGGAACCGGTCGGGGCGCTCGGGCTGATCGGGCACGTCGATGTCCGCCTCCATATAGCGGCGGTAGCCGGTGCCGGCCGGGATGAGGCGTCCCACGATGACGTTCTCCTTGAGGCCGCGCAGGTGGTCTTCCTTGCCCATGAGGGAGGCTTCGGTGAGCACCTTGGTGGTCTCCTGGAAGGACGCCGCCGAGATGAAGGAGTCCGTAGAGAGGCTGGACTGGGTGATGCCCAGGACCAGGGGCTCGGCCACTGCGGGCTTCAGGCCCTCGCGGATGACCCGGGCGTTCTCTTCCATGAACTTGGACTTGTCCGCCTGCTCGCCGATGAGGAAGGTGGTATCGCCCGAATCGATGATGGCCACCTTCTTGAGCATCTGGCGAACGATGATCTCGATGTGCTTGTCGTTGATGTTAACGCCCTGGAAGCGGTACACGTCCTGGATTTCTTCCACCAGGTAGCGCGCCAGCACCTTCTCGCCCTTGATCTTGAGGATGTCGTGCAGCTCGGGGTTGCCCTCGGTGAGGGATTCGCCCGCCTCCACGAAGTCGCCCTCCTGGGCGGTGATGTGCTTGCCGCGCGGCACCAGGTATTCCTTGGGGTCGCCGGTCTCGGGGGTGACGATGACCTTGCGCTTGCCCTTGGTCTCGGGGCCGAAGGACACGATGCCGTCGATCTCGGAGACCACGGCCAGGTCCTTGGGCTTGCGCACCTCGAAGAGCTCGGCCACGCGGGGAAGACCGCCCACGATGTCCTTGGTCTTGGAGGATTCGCGGGGCTTACGCGCGATGACGTCGCCCGCTCGCACAGCCTCGCCGTCGCGGATCATGATGATGGCGCCCACGGGCAGCTGGAATATGGCCGCGCTGTTGGTGCCAGGGCGGATCTTGGCCTGCCCGTCGTCGCCCACCACGGTGATGGTGGGGCGATACGGGGTGGTACGGTATTCGATGATGGTCTGGGTGGCCCGCTTGGTGGTGTCGTCCACCTTCTCCTGGTAGGTCTTGCCTTCGATGATGTCGGTGAATTTCACCACGCCTTCGACGTCGGTGACGAAGGGCTCGTTGAAGGGGTCCCATTCGGCCAGGATATGGTCCTTCTTGACCATCTGGCCGTCGGTGACGGCCAGGCGTGCGCCCGAGGGCAGCGAGTACTTCTCGCGCTCACGGCCCTGCTCGTCCACGATGGACACCTGGCCGGACTTGCCGAGAACCAGGAACTGTCCTTCCTGGTTCTTCACCAGCTTGATGCGGTGCAGCACCACGCGGCCGGGGTGCTGGGCCGGAATCGAGGATTTCTCGATTTCGCGCGCCGCGGTGCCGCCGATGTGGAAGGTACGCATGGTCAACTGGGTGCCGGGCTCGCCGATGGACTGGGCGGCGATGATGCCGACCGTCTCGCCGGTGTTGACCAGATGCCCGCGCGCCAGGTCGCGACCGTAGCACATGGCGCACACGCCGTGGCCGGACTGGCAGGTCAGGGTGGAGCGGATGGTCAGGTTGGGCAGGCCCAGCTCCTCGATCTTCATGGCCCAGGTCTCGTCCACCATGGTGTTGGCCGGGATGAGCACCTCGTAGGTCTCGGGGTCGAACACGTCGAACATGGTCACGCGTCCCAGCGCCCGCTCGGCCAGGCGCTGCTTGATCTCGCCCGACTTCTCGAAGTGCTTGATCTCCAGGCCGTCCACGGTGCCGCAGTCGTACTCGGTGATGATCACGTCCTGCACCACGTCGACGAGGCGGCGGGTCAGGTAGCCGGAGTTGGCCGTCTTGAGCGCCGTATCCGCCAGGCCCTTACGAGCGCCGTGGGTGGAGTTGAAGTACTGCGCCACCGAGAGGCCCTCGCGGAAGTTCGAGGTGATGGGCGTCTCGATGATCTCGCCGGAAGGCTTGGCCATAAGGCCGCGCATGCCGGCGAGCTGGCGCATCTGGTCGGGGTTACCGCGCGATCCGGAGTGGGTCATCATGAAGATGGCGTTGAAGGAGGTGTTGCGCTCCTGCTTGCCGGTCACAGGATCAACAACGAGGTCGGTGGAGATGTCGCGCATCATTTCCGAGGCCACGTCGTTGGTGGCCTTGGTCCACACGTCGACGACCTTGTTGTACTTCTCCGTGCGGGTGATGATGCCCTCGGCGTACTGGTGCTCGATCTCCTCCACCTCATTCGAGGAGTTGGTGAGGATCTCGGCTTTCTTGGCCGGGATGGTCAAATCCTGCACGCCGATGGAGATGCCCGCGCGGGTGGCGTATTCGAAGCCCAGGTCCTTCAGGTGGTCGCACAGAAGGACCGTGGCCTTGGTTCCAGCCACGCGGTAGACCTCGCTCACAAGACGGCCGATGGACTTCTTGTTGAGCACGCAGTTGACCAGTTCGTAGGGCACGCCCTCGGGCAGGAGCTCGCCCACCATGATGCGGCCGGGGCTCGTGAGAACGAGCTCGCCGTTCATGCGCACCTTGACCCGGGCGTGCAGGTGCACGGCGCCGGCGTGGTGGGCGGTGATGCACTCCATGGGGTTGGCGAACACCTTGCCCTCGCCGGGCTGGAAGGAACGCTCAACCGTCAGGTAGTACAGGCCCAGGACGATGTCCTGGGAAGGCACGATGATGGGGTTGCCGTTGGCCGGGGACAGGATGTTGTTGGTGCTCATCATGAGCACGCGGCATTCGATCTGGGCCTCGACGGAAAGGGGCACGTGCACGGCCATCTGGTCACCGTCGAAGTCCGCGTTGTACGCGGCGCAGACCAGCGGGTGCAGCTGGATGGCCTTGCCTTCCACCAACTGGGGCTCGAAGGACTGGATGCCCAGGCGGTGCAGCGTGGGAGCGCGGTTGAGCATGATGGGATACTCGCGCACCACGTCTTCCAGGATGTCCCAGACCACCAGCTCTTCGCGTTCCACCATCTTCTTGGCGGTCTTGATGGTGGTGGCCAGGCCCTTCTCTTCGAGTTTCGCGTAGATGAAGGGCTTGAAGAGCTCCAGGGCCATCTTCTTGGGCAGGCCGCACTGGTGCAGCTTGAGCCTCGGGCCCACCACGATGACCGAACGGCCCGAGTAGTCAACGCGCTTGCCCAACAGGTTCTGGCGGAAACGGCCCTGCTTGCCCTTGATCATGTCCGAGAGGGACTTCAGGGGGCGGCCGTTGGTGCCGGTGATGGCCCGGCCGCGCCGTCCGTTGTCGAACAGGGCGTCCACGGCCTCCTGGAGCATGCGCTTTTCGTTGCGGATGATGATGTCCGGCGCGCCCAGCTCAAGAAGCCTCTTCAGGCGGTTGTTGCGGTTGATCACCCGGCGGTACAGGTCGTTCAGGTCCGAGGTGGCGAAACGACCGCCGTCCAGGGGAACCAGGGGGCGAAGCTCCGGCGGGATGACCGGAACGACTTCCATGACCATCCACTCGGGCTTGTTGCCGCTCTCCAGGAACGCCTCGACGATCTTCAGGCGCTTGATGATCTTCTTCTTCTTTGTCTGGGACCGGGTGGTCAGCGACTCCTCGCGCAGCTCGGCCCGCAGCCTGGGCAGGTCCAGCTCCTCGAGGAAGGCGCGCACGGACTCGGCGCCCATGCCCACGGTCACGGCGTCCTCGCCATAATGGTCGATGATCTGCAGGTACTGGTCTTCGGAGATCACCTGAAGCCTGGTCAGGTTGGTCTCCTTGGGGTCGATGACCACATAGGAGTCGAAGTACAGAACCTTTTCAAGATCCACCATGGTCATGTCGAGCAGGGTGCCGATCTTGGAAGGCAGGGTCTTCAGAAACCAGATGTGGGCCACCGGCGCGGCCAGTTCGATATGGCCCATGCGCTCGCGGCGGACCTTGGAGGCGATGACCTCCACGCCGCACTTCTCGCACACGATGCCGCGGTGCTTCATGCGCTTGTACTTGCCGCAGTTGCACTCGTAGTCCTTCACGGGGCCGAAGATCTTGGCGCAGAACAGGCCGTCGCGCTCCGGCTTGAAGGTCCGGTAGTTGATGGTCTCGGGCTTCTTCACCTCGCCGAAGCTCCATTCGCGGATCTTCTCGGGCGAAGCGATCGATATCTTTATGGCCTTCAGCGTGCGGCTGGAAAGCTGCGTGGCCGCCGTGCCTCTCATGCTGAACAGGTCGTCCAAGGACATGGTTACCCTCGTTACGGTTGTGGGTCGTCCGTTTTCTCGTCTTTATGTCGAACCGGCTAGCGCCGGGTGGTGGCTTTGACCTTCTTCTCTTCCTGGATCAGGTCCACGTCCAGGCCGAGGCTCATGAGCTCCTTGACCAGAACGTTGAAGGACTCGGGGAGCCCGGCTTCCAGGAAGTTGTCGCCCTTGACGATCTTCTCGTACATCTTCACGCGTCCGCCCACGTCGTCGGACTTGACCGTGAGGAACTCCTGCAGGAGGTACGAAGCGCCGTAGGCTTCCAGCGCCCACACTTCCATCTCGCCCAGACGCTGGCCGCCGAACTGGGCCTTGCCGCCCAGGGGCTGCTGCGTCACCAGCGAGTAGGGGCCGGTGGAACGGGCGTGTATCTTCTCGTCCACCAGGTGGTGCAGCTTCAGCATGTACATGATGCCCACGGTGACGGTGCGGTGGAAACGCTCGCCGGTGCGGCCGTCGTAGAGCTTGGCCTTGCCGTCCTCGGGGAGTCCGGCCTTGGTGAGCCATCCCCAGATTTCCTCTTCGCTGGCGCCGTCGAACACCGGGGTCTTGCACACGATGCCGCTGCGCAGCTTCTTGACGGCGGTGACGAACTCGTCGTCATCCAACTCGTCCACCAGCTTGTCGGTAAGCGGGGACTCGAAGGTGAGTTTCACCTGCTCGCGCAGGTCCTTGGTGTGCAGGCCCTGGTCCACCATGTTCGACAGCTGCGTGCCGAGCTCCTTGGCGGCCCAGCCCAGGTGGGTCTCCATGATCTGGCCGATGTTCATACGCGAAGGCACGCCCAGGGGGTTCAGCACGATGTCCATGGGGGTGCCGTCCTCGAAGAACGGCATGTCCTCGGCGGGCAGGATGCACGACACGACGCCCTTGTTGCCGTGGCGGCCGGCCATCTTGTCGCCGACCTGGAGCTTGCGCTTCACGGCCACGTACACCTTGACCATCTTGATCACGCCCGGGGGCAGATCGTCGCCTTCCACGGCCTTGCCGCGCTTGGACTCGTAGATGCCGCGCACGAACACCAGCTGGCGCTCGTAGGCTTCCAGGATGTCGGCCACCTTGTCGTTGACGTCCTTGGACGCGAACAAGTTGGCCAGCTTCTTCACCGGCACGGTCTCGAAGATCTCGGCCGTAATGGGGTGCCCGGCCTCGACCAGCACCTCGCCCTTCTTCTTGCCCATGAGCGACTGCCCGATGGACTTGCCCTGGGCGAACTCCCAGATCTTGGCCCGGGTCTGCTCGGCGATGCCGGCAATGTGCAGGGTTTCCTTGACGTCGATCTTGTTGAGCTCGGCGTCCTCGATCTGCTTGGTGCGGTCGTCCTTCTCGCCGGAGCGGCGGTTGAACACCCGCACGTCGATGACCGTGCCCTCGATGCCCGGCGGCACCTTGAGGGACGTGTTTTTCACGTCGCGGGCCTTGTCGCCGAAGATGGCCCTGAGGAGCTTTTCCTCGGGGGTCAGCTGCGTCTCGCCCTTGGGAGTGATCTTGCCGACGAGGATGTCCTCGGGCTTCACCTTGGCGCCGATGCGGATGATACCGCACTCGTCGAGGTTCTTGAGCATCTCCTCGCCGACGTTGGGGATGTCCCGGGTGATTTCCTCGGGTCCGAGCTTGGTGTCCCGGGCCACGACTTCGAACTCCTCGATATGCATGGAGGTGAAGACGTCTTCCTTCACCACGCGCTCGGAGATGAGGATGGAGTCCTCGAAGTTGAAGCCGCACCAGGGCATGAAGGCGACCAGCAGGTTCTTGCCCAGGGCAAGCTCGCCGTCGCGGATGCCCGGGCCGTCGGCCAGGACGTCGCCCTTCTTCACCTTCTGGTTGACCAGCACGCGGGGCTGCTGGCCGAAGCAGGTGTTCTGGTTGGACTTGTGGAACTTGAGCAGTTCGTACGCCTTGACTCCGCCGGACTCGGGCGACACGCCGTTTTCGTAGCGCACGATGATGCGCTCGCCGTCGGCGTAGTGGACCACGCCGTTTTCCTCGGCCAGCAGGCACGAGCCGGAGTCCTGGGCCACCGCGCCTTCCATGCCGGTGCCCACCAGGGGCTGGTCGCAACGGATGAGGGGCACGGCCTGGCGCTGCATGTTGGAGCCCATGAGCGCGCGGTTGGCGTCGTCGTGTTCCAGGAAGGGGATCAGCGCCGCGGACACGGACACGATCTGGCCCGGGGACACGTCCATGAGGGTGACCTGCTCGATGGGAACCGAAAGCTGGTCGCCGCGGATGCGTCCGGACACGAACGGGGTCTTGAAGTTGTTGTTTTCGTCAAGCTCGGTGCTTGCGGCGGCGACAACTTCATCGATCTCGCGCGAGGCGTCCATGTAGACCACTTCGTCGGTGACGTGGTTCCCCTTGACCACCCGGTAGGGCGTCTCGATGAAACCGAAATCGTTCACCTTGGAGTAGGTGGTCAGGGAGACGATGAGGCCGATGTTCGGGCCTTCAGGCGTCTCGATGGGGCAGATGCGGCCGTAGTGCGAGGTGTGCACGTCGCGCACCTCGAAGCCGGCGCGCTCGCGGGTCAGGCCGCCGGGGCCAAGGGCCGAGAGGCGGCGCTTGTGGGTGACTTCCGAGAGCGGGTTGGTCTGGTCCATGAACTGCGACAGCTGGGAGGTTCCGAAGAACTCCTTGAGGACCGCGGCCACGGGCTTGGGGTTGATCAGGTCGTGGGGCATGAGCGTGGCCACTTCCTGCAGGCTCATGCGCTCCTTGATGGCCCGCTCCATGCGCACCAAGCCGATGCGGTACTGGTTCTCCACCAGCTCGCCCACGGGGCGCACGCGGCGGTTGCCCAGGTGGTCGATGTCGTCGGCCGGGCCGTGGGAGTCCTTCAGGAACAGTAGATGCTTCATGGCCTTCAGGATGTCCTCGTTGGAGAGGGTCCTGAAGTCCAGGGGTTCGCTCACGCGAAGGCGCGCGTTCAGCTTGTAGCGTCCCACGGGGGAGAGGTCGTAGTAGTCGGCGCTGCGGAACAGGTTCTCGAAGAAGTTGGCGGCGATCTCCGGGGTCGGAGGGGAGCTCGGGCGCAGGCGACGGTAAATCTCCACCTGAGCGGCGGACTGGTCCAGGGTCTTGTCGAGCATCAGGGTGTCGCGCAGCGAGCTGGACACGTCCATGCCCCGGGTGAACAGGGTGGCGATGGACTCGACGCCCTGCTCGCGCAGGCGTTCCAGAAGCTCCACGGTCAGCTCGTCGCCGGCCTCGGCGATGAGTTCCCCGGTCTCCTTGTCGGCGTAGTCTTGGGAAATGAAGAGTCCGGCCAGGGACGCGGGGTCCACTTCGATCTTGGAGATGCCCGCTTCCTGCATGAGACGCCAGGCGCGCTTGGTGATGGGCTTGTCCACGCCCACGATGAGCTTGCCGTCGGAGCCGGACACGTCGGCCCAGGCCTTTTCCTTGCGGTAGAACTCGGGCTTGATCTCGCGCAGGACCTTGGAGCCTTCCAGGCTGTAGTGCTCGATGTCGTAGAAATAGGAAAGGATATCAGTCTTGGACATCCCCATGGCCTTGAGCAGGATCGTGGCGGGCATTTTCCTGCGGCGGTCGATGCGGACGTAGAGGATGTCCTTGTGGTCGAAGTCGAAGTCGAGCCAGGAGCCGCGCATGGGAATGATGCGGCAGGAGTACAGCACTTTGCGCGAAGTGTGGGTCTTTCCGGAATCGTGCTCGAAGATGATGCCGGGGGAGCGCTGGAGCTGGTTGACGATGACCCGCTCGGTGCCGTTGATGATGAAGGTGCCCTTCTCGGTCATCAGGGGGACGGTGCCGAAATAGATCACCTGTTCCTTGATGTCGCGGATGGTGCGGTTCTCGGTCTCCTCGTCCACGTCGTAGACCACGAGGCGGACCTTGATGCGCAGCGGGGCCTCGAAGGTCAGGCCCTTGGAGATGCATTCGGGAACGTCGTACTTGGGCTCGCCGATCTCGTAGTTGACGTATTCGAGGCTGGCGGTCTTGTTGAAGTCCTCGATGGGAAAGACGGAACGGAACACGCCCTCGAGGCCGGCGTCGGCGCGCGAGGCGGGAGCAATGTCGCGCTGCAGGAAGAGCTCAAAGGAGTCTACCTGCAGGTTGAGAAGATGGGGGATGGTGACGGAATCGTCGACCTTGCCGAAACTCTTGATCAACTGGGCCATTTTTTCCTCGAAGAGAAGAAGTGGTGTTGACCCGCCGGGTGATGCCGGCGGCCTTCACGTTGGTGTCCCGGGGTGGTGCCGGGCTGGCCTGGGCCTCGCCGCCCTATATGTCAACCCGCTGAAATGATTGGATTTCTACGGGATTATAAATGAAAGCACGAAAGAGCGCACTCCCCCCTTGGCGGGGGGTGCGCTCTTTCGGCGTCGATGAAGTACCTTGCAACAAGTTACTTAATTTCGCAAGTGGCGCCGGCTTCCTCGAGCTGCTTCTTGGCATCCTCGGCATCAGCCTTGGCCACGCCTTCCTTGATGACGGAGGGCAGGGCGTCGACCTTGTCCTTGGCTTCCTTGAGGCCCAGGCCGGTGAGAGCGCGCACGACTTTGATCACGTTGATCTTGTTGCCGCCGGCGCCGGTGAGGACCACGTCGAACTCGGTCTTCTCCTCGACTTCGGCAGCGGCTTCGCCAGCGCCGGGCATGGCCATCATGGGCATGGCGGCCATGGGGGCGGCGGCGGAGACGCCGAACTTCTCTTCGAGTTCCTTGATGAACTCTGAGAGCTCAAGCACGGTCATATTGGAAATGAAATCGACAACTTGCTCTTTGGTGATGGACATGTGGTCTTCTCCTTGAGTACGCTTTGGCTTAAGCGGCTTCTTTTTTGTCTTTCAGGGCCGTCAGCACGTTGAGCACGCCACGCATGACGTTGGCCAGGACGGACACGAAGTTGGTGGGAACTGCGTTCATGGTTCCGAGCACCTGGGCCAGCAGCTGAGGCTTGCTGGGCATGGTGGACAGGGCCTTGACGCCGTTCTCGTCGATCACCTTGCCCTGCAGGCTGGCAAAGCGAATGACGAACTTCTTGTTCACCTTGGCGTAGTCCACCAAGGCTTTTGCGGCCGCAACCGGGTCTTCATACCCGAAGGCAACGGCGCATTGCTCTTTGAACTTGTCCTTGATTGAGTCGTGCGGGCCGTCAGTCAACGCGATCCGGGCCAGGGTGTTCTTGACCACCTGGTAATCCACTCCGCTTTCGCGCAGCTTCACACGCAGGCCGGTCACTTCTTCCACCGTCAAGCCCTTGAAATCGGTGACCACGGCAATGCTCGCACGTCCGGCCCGATCTTTGATTCTCTCAATGATCTCGGCTTTCTCTTCGCGAGTTTGCAAGGTCTGCCTCCTCCAACGGTTATAAGGTGGAAGCAAGCCAAAGCGTCATGCCTCGGCGGGAAATTAAGGGCAACATGCCCACCCGCTTTCTTTGACTTACTTCCGGAAAAACGATTTCTAAAAACTAGCCTTCCAGGAACTTCTTCACTTCAGCCGGGTCGATCTTGAAGCCGGGGCCCATGGTGGTGGCCACGGCCAGGGACTTCAGATAGGTCCCCTTGGCGGCGCTGGGCTTAAGCCTGATCACGGCGTCCAGAAGAGCCTTGAAGTTGTCCAGGATCTTCTCGGGACCGAAGCTCTTCTTGCCCAGGGGGGCGTGGAGCACGCCGGCCTTGTCGACCTTGAACTCCACGCGGCCGGCCTTGAGTTCCTTGACCGCGTCGGTGACGTTCATGGTCACGGTGCCGGTCTTGGCGTTGGGCATGAGGCCGCGGGGGCCGAGAACGCGCCCGATCTTGCCGACCAGGGCCATCATGTCCGGGGTGGCCACGGCCTTGTCGAAGTTGAGCATGCCGCCCTGGATCTGTTCGACCAGGTCCTCGGCGCCCACGATGTCGGCACCGGCGGCTGTGGCTTCGGCGGCTTTGTCGCCCTTGCAGAAGACGGCCACGCGGATGGTCTTGCCCAGGCCGTGAGGCAGGGTGACGGCGCCGCGCACCATCTGGTCGGAGTATTTGGGATCGACACCCAGGCACATGGCCACGTCCACGGTCTCGTCGAACTTGGCGGGGCCGGCCTGGATGGCCATCTTCACGGCGTCGGCCAGTTCGAGCTTGGCGGCCTGGTCGATTCCTTCAACAGCGTTGCGGTATTTCTTTCCGTGCTTGGGCATGGTGTGTTTCCTTCTAGCTCACCACGTCCAGACCCATGCTGCGAGCAGTCCCCATGATGGTATTCATGGCGGCGTCCAGGTCTTTGGCGGTCATATCCTGCATCTTGAGCTTGGCGATCTCTTCGATCTGGGCCTTGGTCACCTTGCCCACCTTGTTCTTGTTGGGCTCTCCGGAGCCCTTCTCGACCTTGGCGGCCTTGACGAGCAGCACCGAGGCGGGCGGGGTCTTGGTGATGAAGCTGAAGGAGCGGTCGGCGTACACGGTGATGACCACGGGGATGGTCATTCCGATCTGGTCCTGCGTCTTGGCGTTGTACGCCTTGCAGAACTCCATGATGTTCACGCCGTGCTGGCCCAGGGCCGGGCCCACCGGAGGCGAGGGGTTGGCCTTGCCGGCGGGGAGCTGCAGCTTGATTTTGGCGACTTCCTTCTTAGCCATGGTAGTGTCGTCCTTTCATCGATCAACGGACTTGTCGGTCCGCTAGTTTTTTGTCACCTGAACGAAATCGAGCTCGACGGGGGTCTGGCGGCCGAAGATGGACACGGAGACCTTGAGCTTGCCCTTGTCGTAGTTCACGTCCTCGACCAGGGCGTTGAACCCGCCGAACGGGCCGTCGATGACCCGCACCTCGTCCCCGCGGTCGAAATGGAACTTGGGACGGGGCTGTTCCTGGCGGCTTTCCATCATGGAGAGCACGCGCTCGGCTTCGGAATCGCGCATGGGGGTCGGGCGGTTCTTGCCGCCGACGAACCCCGTGACCCGGGGAATCTCCTGCACCAGGTGCCAGGAGGCGTCGTTCATGACCATCTTGATCATGACGTACCCGGGGTAGAACTTTCTGGTGGAGGTCCTTTTCTCGCCCTTGACCAGTTCGATGACCTTTTCCGTGGGCACGACCACTTCCTCGATGGCTCCGTCGTCCTGACCGGTACGCATCATCTCGCGTATGGTCTGCTCCACCCGGTTCTCGAAACCGGAATAGGTGTGGACGATGAACCAACGGGACTTGGTCTGGCTGTCCGGAAGAGTGTCGTTCGTGTTTTCGGTCATGACAGGACGAACTCGATCAGTTTGGAAAGCCCAAGGTCCACGACGCCCAGGAATATGGTCATCACGACCACCAGGACGACCACGGCCACCGAGGTTACCATGGTCTCCTTGCGGGTGGGCCAGGTGACCTTCTTGATCTCCACCTTGGACAGTTCGAAGAACTCTTTGAGTTCCTCGACCTTGCCCTTGACCGAGGAGGCGGCGGAGACTTCAATCTCCGCCGCTTCGCCGGATTTTCCCTTCTTCGTGGCCATGTGTGTGCCTACCAGAAATATGGCAGGGCAGGAGGGATTCGAACCCACAACCCTCGGATTTGGAGTCCGATGCTCTGCCGTTGGAGCTACTGCCCTGCGTTATACAACCCGGTTATTTCGCTTCGCGGTGAACGGTGTGCTTCTTGTCCCAGGGACAATACTTCTTCACTTCGAGGCGGCCGGTCGTATTCTTCTTGTTCTTCTCGGTCGCGTAGTTCTTGCGCTTGCACTCGGTGCACTGCAAGATGATGTTCAAGCGCATATGTTACTCCACGATTTCGGTCACGACGCCCGCGCCGACGGTGCGGCCGCCTTCGCGGATGGCGAAGCGCAGACCGATTTCCATGGCGATGGGGGCGATGAGCTCGACGTTGAAGGTGGCGTTGTCGCCGGGCATGACCATCTCAACGCCTTCGTTGAGGGTCACCACGCCGGTGACGTCGGTGGTGCGGAAGTAAAACTGCGGGCGGTACCCGGAGAAGAACGGGGTGTGGCGGCCGCCCTCTTCCTTGGTCAGGACGTACACCTCGGCCTTGTACTTCTTGTGCGGGGTGATGGAACCGGGCTTGGCCAGAACCTGGCCGCGCTCCACGTCCTCGCGCTTGATGCCGCGCAGCAGCACGCCCACGTTGTCGCCGGCCTGGCCCTGGTCCAGAAGCTTGCGGAACATTTCGACGCCGGTGCAGGTGGTCTTGGTGGACGCCTTGATGCCCACGATTTCCACTTCCTCGCCGACCTTGATCACGCCGCGCTCCACACGACCGGTCACCACGGTGCCGCGGCCGGAGATGGAGAACACGTCCTCGATGGGCATCAGGAACGGCTTGTCGATGTCGCGCTGCGGCTCGGGGAAGTAGGAGTCGCAGGCGTCGAGCAGCGCGTAGATGGGAGCGGCATCGGCGCTCTTGGGATCGTCGGACTCCAGGCCCTTCAGGGCGGAACCCTGAATCACCGGGATGTCGTCGCCGGGGTAGCCGTACTTGGTCAGCAGCTCGCGCACTTCCAGCTCGACCAGTTCCAGCAGCTCGGGATCGTCCACCAGGTCGACCTTGTTCAAGAACACCACCAGGTGGGGCACGCCGACCTGACGGGCGAGCAGGATGTGCTCACGGGTCTGGGGCATGGGGCCGTCGGTGGCCGCGACCACCAGGATCGCGCCGTCCATCTGGGCAGCGCCGGTGATCATGTTCTTGATGTAGTCGGCGTGGCCGGGGCAGTCCACGTGCGCGTAGTGGCGCGTGGCGGTCTGGTATTCCACGTGAGCGGTGGCGATGGTGATGCCGCGCTCTTTTTCCTCGGGAGCCTTGTCGATCTGGTCGAAGGCCACGTACTCGCCGAAGCCGCGCAGGTGCGACAGCTTGGTGATGGCGGCGGTCAGCGTGGTCTTGCCATGGTCGATGTGACCGATGGTGCCGATGTTGACGTGCGGCTTGGTGCGCTCGAATTTGGCCTTACCCATGGTAATCCCCCTCAAATGGTCGTTCAGTGTGTGGCTGCCGCCAGTTGTTTTATAAGAAAAATTTATGGAGCCCACGACCGGATTCGAACCGGTGACCTCTTCCTTACCAAGGAAGTGCTCTACCTACTGAGCTACGTGGGCCTTCTTCAAGAAGCGAGGCCGGTGGGATGCGACGTGGAGCGGGAAACGGGACTCGAACCCGCAACCCTCAGCTTGGAAGGCTGATGCTCTAGCCAATTGAGCTATTCCCGCGTCTTATCCGCAGTCCGAACGACGGTCTCCCATCTCCTGCGCTTCATTCTCGTATCAAGTGGTGGTGGGGGGTGGATTTGAACCACCGAAGGCTGACGCCGACAGATTTACAGTCTGTTCCCTTTGGCCACTCGGGAACCCCACCAAATTTTCCCTGGAGCTGGCGAAGGGACTTGAACCCGCAACCTGCTGATTACAAATCAGCTGCTCTACCAGTTGAGCTACGCCAGCCGCCAAGACGGGGAGGATTAGCCCAAACTGCAGGGTAACGCAAGGACTTTTTGCCCTTTCGGAAAGTCCCTTCCAAACTCAAAGAGCGACGGGCTAACTGACAGAGGAATGCGTCCTTGTCAAGCGCCGGAAATGAATTCGTCGAATTATTTCGGGTCGTCCGGCGCGGCCTGAGGCGAGCATTTCACGCAACACCTGATCATGGCTGCGAAAAATCCGCATCCCAGGGCGAAGGCCAGGACCAGCCAATCCTGCGCGGTGGGGGCCATAAGGCGTTCGTTGGCCACGGGGAGGTTGATCGCCACCACTCCCAGGCAACAAGCGGCCTCGGCCCAGGGCACGAACCGGGGCTTGTGCTTCCACCCAAGCGCAACAAGAAGCACCACTCCCAAAACTCCCGCACAGACAGCTTTCTGCACCTGGGAGCCTGAGGACATCAAAACCACCAGCGCACCAAGATAGCCCGCCGACCGCAGGAGCTTCCACCTGGCCGCCAGGGGAATAACGCCCCGGCTTGTCAACGCATGGAAGGACACCCCGCCCAGAACAGCCGCCATTGAACCCAGGCCGCCAAGCTGCGACGCCAGAAGCAGAAACGCCAAGCACCCTATTGCGGCCGCCGTGCGGCGAAGGAAGCCTCTCGCCCCGCCCCCCGTAAGAAGAGTCGCAAGACATGCCACGAAAGAGCAACCGATCCATACCAGCGGGTGCGTTGGATTATTTCGGCTCAACTCCAGAAGAAACCAGGATCTGAGCGGCTGACCTGCCATGGCCAGCGCTAGGATCAGGGCTGCCACGTACAACCCCATCCCGAAAGCATGGCTGCGCGGCAAGGCGGACGTGAAAACCGAGTCCTTGTCCAGCGCGACAAGCCCCCTGAGGATGAAGAAGCCTCCCCCTAGTGCCAACGCCATCTTGGCCGCCGCCAGCCACAGGCCGGGCTGTCCGTCGCCGTCCAGGGCGCACAGCCCGAGCCCCTGGGTCCAGACCGGCATCATGGCGAACCAGCCCAGCACGCCAAGGGCCAGGGCGGCCATCCAAGGCAGACCACGGCGGATCATTCCGGCTTCTCCCGCATCCAGGCCCGCCTGGTCACGTAGAACACCTGTGGCGCTGTCGTCTCCCTGGGCAGCAGAACGAACGCGTCCAGCCCCTGGCGCAGCTTCTCCACGTCCCCGAACCTGATGGCCCCCGTGGGGCAGGCCTCGGCGCAGGCCGTCGTATAGCCCTGCGCCCCGAAGAGCAGCAGCCGGTGCGAGCACAAGGTGCACTTCTCCACTACGCCCTTGGGCCGCACCGAGGCATACGGCGTAAGCGCCTCCTCCAGTCCGCGCGGCCAGGACGGATCCGTCCAGGTGAAGCGGCGCACGCCGTAGGGGCAGGCCTTCATGCAGGCCCGGCAGCCGATGCAGCGGGCGTAGTTCTGGCTCACGATGCCCCCCTGCCCGCTCTTCACCGTGGCTCCCACGGGGCAGGCTTTCACGCAAGGCGGCTTGCCGCAGTGCATGCAGGGCTTGGGCAGAAAGACCGCTTCGGATTCCGGAAATGCCCTGGCGTTGTCGCGGGGCTCGACCGTGATCCAGTCGGATGGTCGGCCCTGCGCTGCGGCGGGAGGAATATTGTTCTCCAGACGGCAGGCGCTGACGCAGACCCCGCAGCCGGTGCAGCGGTCCAGGTCGACGACCATGCCCCAGGTCACGGCGTTCATGTCCGCCCTCCCCTGATGCGCAGGCTTGGAAAATACTGGAGGCGGCAGGCGCCCGCCATGGCGGCTCTCATAGGCGCTCCACCGTGACCCGGCATCCCGCCCAAGCCTGCAGGCCGGTCCCCGGCTCGGGCAGCGTGGACAGGGCGCTCCGGACGTTGCCGCCGATTCCCTCACCAAGGCCCAAAAGCATGGCGGCGTGGCCGTCCATGACCGATTCGTCCAGAGCCACCACGGCCTCCAGGTGGCCGAAGGCCCCTGCGAGCTTCACCCTGTCGCCCGGCTTCACCCGCGCCTTGAGGGCGGTTGCGGCGTTGATCCGCGCCACGGAAACTCCCGGCCGGACCGCATTGCCGGAGGCTCCAGCGGGCGCTCCGCCATGTCCGGGGGGGAGCGAGTCCAATATTCCCGTGATCCAGCGCGGAGCGAGGGCGGTCAAGGATTGCACGAGCACCCCGTCCCCCCCACCCGTGGTCCGCTGGCTGGCCTGGGGCGCGAGAACAAGCGGCGCGCCCAGGTCCACGGCCTCAGGGGCCAGGACCTCGGCCAGGAATTTCGCTCCACAGGCGAGCTCGGCCTTTTCGTGCCCGGCGGCCACCCACAGCTGGCCGTCCAGGAGCCCCCGCCACAGGTCGGCCTCGGGCGCGGGGCGCGGCTCCCCTGCCAGGACCTTCCACGGCGGCACCGAGCGCGCCACGTATCCCTTGCCCGCCTCCAGGCGGGCCGAACGCTCGCGCAAGGCTTGACGGAAAGAGGATATCCCGAGCGGCCGCCCCAGACGCTCCGCGATGTCCAGGAGGACGTCCCCGGGATGGCGCGCGTCGGCCAGGGACCGCGCGATGGGCCGGGCCAATCCGTAGCAGGCGAAGGCCAGCCCGTAGGGAGTTGAGACGTCGTCCCAGCGCTCCAGCGGCATGGGTGCGGGCAGAATGAGGTCGCACAGGCGCGCCGAGGCGTTCATGCGCGCGGTGAAAGCGGCCTTGAACCTGGCCTGCCCCACGGCCCGCGCGGCCAGTTGCGCCTCGGGGAGACAGGCAGCCGGATCGGATTCCACCAGCAGGAGCACATCCGGAGCGGAACGCAGCCCCAGGGCGACGTCCTTGAACCGGCCGGAAAGGTCCAGGCTCCGGATCATCGCAGGCGTGAGCCGGGACAGCCAGGGGCCGGGATGGTCCCAGGCGCTCCCGCTCCCGGCGGCCACGGCTTCGGACGGCGACGCCTTGGCCGGGGCGGCTTTCTGAGACGCAACGGTCGGGGCGTCGTGCGGGACCGTCACCTCAAGCGCGGGCGACCACCCTTCCCCGCCGGACTTGTTCAGGTATATGCCGCCGGGCCTGTTCACCCGCCCGGTCATCACCGAGAGGGCCAGCCCGGCCACCATCGGGGCCAGCCCCAGCCCTTCGCCGCAGGGCGAGCCGGGCACGGGCAGCGCTCCCGAGGCGACCTCCGAGGCCGCGCGGCGCATGGTCTCGGGAGCCAGACCGGTCAGGCGGCGGATCTCCTCCGGCCCGAATCGGGCTCGCGCCAGGGCGATGAAATCGACCAGGTCCGGAGCCTTGCCGGTGATACGCCCCAAGTCGGCCAGGTGCCAGGCCAGCCCCATGGCCAGGGCGGCCTCCTGGCCTGCGGGCAGGGGATGCCACTGGCGGCACAGGGACGCCGAGGCGCCGCGCACCGGGCCGAAAAAGGCCGAATAGGCGCCCTCCCGGCCGGACCAGGCTTTGCGGAAGC
The DNA here is from genome assembly GCF_022808915.1 of Fundidesulfovibrio terrae. NCBI lineage: Bacteria > Pseudomonadati > Thermodesulfobacteriota > Desulfovibrionia > Desulfovibrionales > Desulfovibrionaceae > Fundidesulfovibrio > Fundidesulfovibrio terrae. The sequence goes on along the minus strand of NZ_JAKZFS010000001.1, from coordinate 1,205,869 downwards.
GGGGGGAGGCGGGCATGGATTCGAAGGCGTCCGCGCCCAGAAGCACCAACCCTGGAGCGTTGTCCAGGTCGTATCCCGGCTGCCCCGATCCGCCCATCAGGGCCACAGCCGCCCGGGCAGCGGCCGCCTCGCTCGGCATGGTGAAATGCCCGTCCGGCCCGAAGCGCTCCATGAAGACGGCCAGCAGGTCCGTGAGCGTGCCTTCCCGGGCCGGTCCCACGGCCAGCACGCTCCCCTGGGCCTGCGAAATCCTCTCGGCCAGCGTGTCCAGGGCTTGGGCCCAGGACACGGGCTCGAACTCCCCCGAAGCGTTTTTCAGAAGCGGTCCCCGGATGCGGGAGGGATCGTGCAGGCGGTAGGCTTCGGCCTGGGCGGGGGGGGTGATCGCGCCCTGACTCAGGGGATGGCCGGGATTGCCCCGCACGAGCATCGGCTTGCCGTCCACGGTGAGCACCGAGACGCCCATGCCTGATGGGCAGGCAAGGCTGACGGTGGTCGTCTGGCGGACCACGGAACGTGAAAGCCCAGGCAGCCCGGGCATGTCCTGGCTCATGCGGGAGAGGTCGCGCGCGGCCTCCCAGGCGGCGGGGCCCGCCGCCGCGCCCACGGCTACGCCCGCCGCCAGCCCGAGGAACTCCCTGCGCTTGAATCCCATGGAGCTACCTGTGGCAGACGACACAGTCGTCCGCGGCCCGGCTCGATTGGTGGCAGGCCCGGCAGCGGGCCATGGGCATGGTCCGGCTCAGGTAGCCGGATATCCTGTTGCGCTTGAGTTCGGGATAGTCCTCGCGGGCCATGTCCGGATGGCAGGAAGCGCACCCGGCCGGTTTCCCCGAGAGGTGCGGGGCGTGGGGGAAATACACGTGGTCGGGCTCGCGGACCATGGACAGCCAGGGCACGTCCTTGTGCTTCTTGACGTACTCGCTCACCAGCTTGTCCGCTTCCTTCTCGTCCTCGCTTCGCCCGCCAGTGGGATCGGGATGGCACCCGGCGCAGACCTCGATCGAAGGAAATCCGTTGAACGCGCCGCCGGGCGCGTTCGCGTGGCAGGCGGTGCAGGCCACGTCCTGCCTGGCGTGGACCGAATGGCTGAAGCGGATGGGTTGGGTGAGCGCCACCCAGGCCAGCCTGGGGTAGCCGAGCCAAGCCGCCGCGAGCCCGGCCGCAAGGCCGGGGAGAACCCACTTCCAAAGCCTCACGGCGACCGTAATCCGACGGAGGCGGCGCTAGACGGCGCAGCCGGGCTTGGCGTTACGGCCGTAGACGTCCTCGAAGCGGACGATATCGTCCTCCTCCAGGTACGGGCCGGTCTGGATCTCGATGATCTCCACGGGCACCTTGCCAGGGTTGGACAGGCGGTGGGTGGAGGTCTTGGGGATGTCCACGGACTGGTTTTCCGTGAGCAGCATCTCCTTGTCGTCGATCTGCACCAGGGCCGTGCCCGCCACGACCACCCAGTGCTCGGAGCGGTGATGGTGCATCTGGAGCGAGAGCTTGCCCCCGGCCGGAACCTCGATGCGCTTGATCTTGTAGTGCGGGCCTTCCTCCAGCACCGTGTAGCTGCCCCAGGGCCGGCGCACGGTGACGTGGGCGTTGACCAGCTGGCTGCCCTGCTCCTTGAGTTCCATGACCACGTCCTTGACGCGCTGGGACTCGCTGCGCGGGCAGACCAGGGTGGCGTCGCGGGTCTGGACCACGATCATGTTCTCGACGCCCACGCAGGCGAGCTTGCCGCCGTGGGAGATGAGCAGGTTGTCCGAACAGCCCTGGGCCATGACGTCGCCCTGCACGGCGTTCCCGCCTGCGTCCTTCTGGCCCATGCGGTAAATGGCTTCCCAATTGCCCAGGTCGTCCCACACGAAGCGGGCCTCCACCACGGCCAGGCGGTCCATTTTCTCCACCACCGCGTAGTCCACGGAGATGTCCGGGATGGTGCCGTAGCCGCAGCCCAGAGGGGATTCCTTGCGCCTTTCCCACCACTCCCAGAACACGGGCTGGAAGCGGCGCACGGCGTCCAGGAAGGCACTCGCCGAGAACACGAACATGCCGCTGTTCCAGTAGTACTCGCCGCTCTTCAGATAGCTTTCCGCCGTGGCCGAGTCGGGCTTCTCCACGAAGGAGCGTACGGCAAAGGCGTTGCCGCCCAGGGCGTCACCCTTGCGGATGTAGCCGTAGCCGGTCTCGGGCTTGGCGGGCTTGATGCCGAAGGTGGCCAGGTAGCCGTCGCGGGCCAGGGGCAGGGCCTCGGCCAGGGTGTCCAGCCAGTCCCCGTTGGACTCGATCATGTGGTCCGAGGGGAAGACGGCCACCAACGCCTCGGGGTCCTGGTCCACGATCTTGTCCAGGGCCAGCATGATGGCGGGCAGGGTGTTGCGCCCCTGGGGTTCGGCCAGGGCGCCCTTCTCCAGGGTGGGGTCGAGCTCGCGCAACTGGCCGCGCACCTCGAAGACGTGCTCCTCGTTGGTGACCACCCATACCTGCTCGGGGGAAAAGGCCTCCAGGGCGCGCGACACGGTGCGCTTGAGAAGCGTCTGGCCGCCGTCCAGGGAGAGCAGCTGCTTGGGCAGGAGCGTGCGCGACAGGGGCCAGAGCCTGGTGCCGGAGCCTCCGGCCAGGATGACGGCGTGGCAGGAGGAGAACTGTTTTTTATGAGCGTCGGGAGCGGTCATGGTGCGTGGCCTCGCGGGAGGTTAGCCTTCGTAGACGAAGGGGGATTTGAAATCCTTGAAGCGGCCAAGCTGGGCGTCCTTGGGCGAGAGGATGGGGTCGTGCGCGCCCCACTCGATGCCCAGGTCCGGATCGTTCCAGATGATTCCGGAGTCGCAGTCCGGGGCGTAGACGTCGTCCACCTTATAGAGGAACTCCACGTCCGGGGTCAGCGTCAGGTAGCCGTGGGCGAATCCCTTGGGCACCAGCAGTTGCAGGAAGTTCTCGCCCGTGAGCACGAAGGACTTCCACTGCCCGTACGTGGGCGAGCCCGCGCGCAGGTCCACCACCACGTCCAGCACCTCGCCGCGCGTCACGCGCACCAGCTTGGTCTGGGCCCTGGGGGGGAACTGGAAATGCAGCCCGCGCAGCACGCCCTTGTTGCGGGAGTATGCGTGGTTGTCCTGCACGAAACGTATGTCGATGCCCCGGGCCTCGAACGCGGCCTGGTTGTAGCTCTCCATGAAAAAGCCCCGTTCGTCCTTGAAGACCTTGGGGGCGTAAAGCCAGAGTCCTGGAATGCCTGTGGCCTGAAAGCCCACGTCGTCACCTCCCTTGGGCGCGGATGAATCCCGCGATGTGTATATCATACGGCCCCTCACGGCAACCGGCCCTCGGCCAGCAGGCTCGAAGCGTCGTGGCTGGAGCGCACCAGGGGGCCACAGTACATCACCGGGATGCCGAGCGTCCGGCCGAGTTCGGCCACCTCGTCGAACTCCTCGGGCGGCACGTAGCGGACCACCGGCAGGTTGCGCCGCGACGGACGCAGGTACTGCCCCACCGTCACCATGTCGCAGCCGATCCCGGCCAGGTCCGACAGCACGCGCGCCAGCTGCTCGCGGGTTTCTCCAAGCCCCAGCATCAGTCCGCTCTTGACCCGCGCCCGGCCCGAAGCCTTGGCCCGGGCCAGCAGTTCCAGGCTGCGGGCGTACACGGCCTGGGGGCGCACCGTGGAATACAGTTCCGGCACGGTCTCCAAGTTGTGGTTGAGCACGGAAGGATTCGCGTCCAGCACCACGGCCAGGGCCTCTGCGCTGCCCTGGAAATCGGGGATGAGCACTTCTACCCCCACTCCCGGCCCGGCTCCCGAAGCCGCTTCGGGTCCGGCAGCGGCTGCGGAAAGCTCACGCCGCACGGCCCGGATGGTGGCCGCGAAATGGGCGGCCCCGCCGTCTGGAAGATCATCGCGGGTCACGGAGGTGATGACCGCGTACCTGAGCCCGAGCTTGTTGGCGGCCAGGGCCACGCGATCGGGCTCTCCGGGATCCACGGGGGAGGGCGAGCCCGGTGTGATGTTGCAGAAGCCGCAGGCGCGCGAACACACTCCGCCCAAAATAAGGAATGTGGCCACTCCCTTGCCGAAGCATTCAGCCATGTTGGGGCAGCGGGCCTGGCGGCAGACGGTGTGCAGCTCCTGCCCGGCCACCACCGAGGCCGTCCCGGCGAAAGCCTGCCCCATGGGGGGCTTCACCTTGAGCCAGGAGGGCAGGCGCGGGCTAGCGGGCCGTGACGGACAGGAAGGCTTGGACGAGGGCATTCTTGACTCTCCCGACGTCCGCCTCATCGGGGGAACGTCCCAGGTGCTCGAGTTCTCGGGCCACGGAGGTCATCTCCACCCCCGGCAGCCCGCAGGCTGTCACCAGCGAAAAAAGCGACAGGTCCGGCCCGGCGTTCAGGGCCAGGCCGTGGTAGCTCACCCAGCGGCGCACGCCCACACCCACGCTCGCGATCTTGCGCGGCCCGGTCCAGACGCCGGGCCGCCCGGGATAGCGCCCCGCCGGAACGCCGAGCATGGCCAGGGCGTCGATCCCGGCCTGCTCCAGGTCGCTAAAGTAGCCCTTGAGTCCGCCGGGCCTGCGCGACAGGCGCATCACCGGATAGATCACCGCCTGTCCCGGGAAGTGACAGGTGACGTTGCCGCCCCGGCTGGCCTGCTCCACGTCGATGCCCGCGGCGCGAAGCTCCTCGGCCGGACGGCTCAGGAAGGCCTCGCCGCCGTGGCGGCCCAGGGTGATCACCGGATGGTGCTCCAGCACGAACAGCCGCTCCTCGCCTCCGGCCAGCACGTCCTCCACGGCGGCCACCTGCAGGGCCAGGGCCTCGGCGTAGGAGATCAGTCCAAGATCGACGACCTTCACCGGCCTTGCCCCTCGGGCTCGGGCGCAACCGGGGTCAGCCACGCGCCGCTCTTGGAGTCGCGCTTGTCCGGCGCGGGGAACTTCGCATCCAGGAGCGCCCCGGGCACCAGCCCGCGAGGAGCCCTGGGGAAGCTCATCAGGCGAAGGCCCTCGGCCCCGCAGGCGTAGGCCCCAAGCCCCGTGGGCAGGGCGAAGCGGTGCGACACTGTGCGGTAGCGGGCCGGATCGTAGACGGGCTCGCCCGCGCTCATGTGCAGAAAGCTCAGGCTGGCCCGGTCCTTGTCCAGCTCGGCCTGCTTGGTGATGCTCGCCAGCCAGTCCGGCACGCCCTCGGCCGGAAACACGAAATGGCACCAGGAGCGCCAGCGCGGGGCCAGCATGGGGCAGGGCTCGGCGTGGGTGCAGGGGGCCAGGGGAGACACCCCCTCCTCGATGATGAGGTCGCGCAGCCGGGAAAGAAGCTTGCCGCCCAGGCGGGTGCCGGGTTCCACCAGCATGAGCCTGCCCTCGCGATCCAGACGCGACAAGAGCATTTCGCAGATGCGCTCCAGGGCCTCGTGGCCCTCCTCGCCCCTGCCCCTGGACAGCTCGTTCAAAGCGTTGGCGGCCATGACCACGTCGCAGGGCTCCTGGGGGGCCTTGTGGGCCGGGGCCTGGATCAGCTCAATGGTCCAGGCCCTGCCCTCCTCGCCTGTAAGGGCTTCGAAGAGGTCGCGGCCGGCACGCAGGGCCTGTCCGGTCTGGTCCACGCAGAGAAAACGCAGCTTGCGGGTGCGCAGCCGGGGGCGGGAAATCCACAGGGCCTGGGCCAGGGTGAGGGGGCCTGAGCCCAGGTCCAGCACGGTGGCCCCGTCCGGGATATCGAAGTCCAGCCCGGTGAACAGGCGCGAGAGGCGGTAGAGGTTCCAGGGCAGGAAGTAATAAAGGTATGCGGACAGGTTGGCCGGGCTCGCCAGGTAGTTGGCCTGGGGGCCGGGGCCGCGCTCGGCCGTGAGCGCAAGCGACAGGCGCTTCACATCGCCCGGCAGGCCCGCACGGTGCTTGGGCTTCAAAGGGTGCACGGCCTCGAGGGCCTTGCGGTATCCTGCCAGGGCCGCGACAAGGGGCCCGGAGGGCCTGGGGAAGAGCGGCGCGGCGCGGAGAATCTGCCCGGCTTGATCACCTGACATGGGAGAACCTCATGGAATCCATATAGATCTGTTGAAAATCCGGCCGGGACACGACGTCCACCAGCCGCGTCCGTCCGGGCAATTCCGCCAGCCAGCGCCGGACGTCCTCGCGCGCGGCCGCCAGGCAGGCCCCCTCCAGGGAGGTGTTGCCCACGGCCCGGACCCTGGCCGCTCCGCCCGGCGGGAAGAAGCCAAGGGCCTCCAGATCGGCCGCCTGGACGTGCTCTCCCAGGGCTCCAGCCAGGAGCACCCCGGTGAGCGAGGAAAAATCAAGCCCGGCCTCGTCCAGCAGGATGGCCACGGCCGAGGCGTAGGCCGCCTTCACCTTGAGCAGGGCCTCCACGTCCGTGGCGTAGAGCCTGAGGCCGCCTCCCAAATCCAGCGACGGTTGGCCCTGGCCGCGCGCAAGCCCGGAGAGCACCCGCGCCGCGAGCGGCGATGCGGCCTCGGGCGCAAACCGACCGGACGCGTCCACCACGCCGAGCGCCAGAAGCCTGGCCAGCAGGCTCACGTAGCCCGTGCCGCACACGCCCCGTATGGGCGCGCGGGGCGAGGAGCCCAGGACGGCCGCGTCGAGCCCGCCCTGGCCGCCCTTGCCAAGGGCGCGCGGCGGCTCCCCATCCTTATATGCACCTACGTACGGCACCGGGGCAAGCCCGGCCGGAGACACCCCGTAGGCCACCGTAGCGCCGGGACCGGCCATCATGCCGTTCGCCATGCCCACGCCTTCCAAGGCCGGGCCCATGGGGACGCTGGCCACCAGCACCCGTCCGTCCGGGAGCGCCAGGGCGAATTCGCCGTTGGTGCCCAGGTCCGCCAGCAGGTAAGGGGGCACGGGGGGCCGGGCGGAAAATTCCAGGGCAGCAATCCCGGCGCTCACGTCCCCGCCCACGAAAGGCGCGAGGAGCGGCGGGATGTAGACCTCGGGGAGCCCCCCGTCAAGGCGGGCCTTGCCGCCTCCGGGCCAGTCCAGCCGGTAGGGAGCGCGGGCAAGCCCCGAGACGTCAAGCCCCAAGGCCAGATAGGTCATGCAGGTGTTGCCCGCCAGACAGATTGAACCCGGGACGGCCCCGGTTTCGGCCAGCACCCCGCGCACCATCCGAACCACGGCCTCGCGCAGCCGCGCCGCGCCGAGGGGAACCCGCGCCAGGGCCAGGCGCGACATGACCTCGGACCCGGCCCCCAGCTGCTCATTGAGGAACGAGCCCGAAAGCCGCCCGGTCCGGCTCAGGCAGCGCCAGTGCACGGACGTGGTGCCCAGGTCTATCCCGAGGAAGGTCCCGGCAGGGGCGTCCGGGAGCGCCCCCGGTTGGTCCGGCGTTCCCGGTCCGCGGGAGACTTCCACCTTTGAGCCCGGTTGCGGGGGCCGCCTGCAGGACAGACGCCCTCCCTCGTCCAGGCGTGCGGAGGAAAGGATCTCCCGCTCCTCGGGGAGCGGCTCCGGAGCCTGGGCGAGGAACCGGACCCGGCACAACCCGCAGCGCCCGGCGCCAGAACAGAGCGGCCGTCCCTGGAAGGCCCCGGCCATGTACAGATGCTGGGCCAGGGTGAGTCCGGGTTCGATAGATGCTTCGGTCTCGGCTCCGCTGTTTTTCCAAGTGATTCTGAACGTGTTCATCGTATTGCGCGAGGATGCTTTCGGGTGTTTAAAATCGCAAGCCCTTTTCCCGACGAGGCAAAAGACAAACATTAAAAGATACACTTTTAGTTTTATTTCGCAACAATCATTTATCCTTTCATTTACGCATGTTATGTTTTTTTGTCCACAATCCCTGGAAAAACCCTGGACAATTTATTTTCAGCCGACTAGAGACGACCTCAAGGCAAGATCACTAAGCGAGGCTCCCGGCTGGGGTTTTTCCCGAACGACGCCGCCCCCGCACGACCGCCCAATCGAAGCGGACACAGATTCCGCAGGGCGTTACCACCGAGAATCTTGCCCATAGTCCCGAGTCCAAGACCTGCTCAAAACGACGCCTCACGGCGCTGTCTGGACTCGCTACCAGCAACCTCAGCAACTGACTGAACATAAGGAGACGAGGAAGAGATGCTACGCACCACACCCCTTGCCCCCTGGATGACCATGCGTGTCCTGATCGTATGTGCTCTCCTGATGGCCACGACCGCATGCGGATCCAAACAGTATTCCTCTCGCCAAAACATCGCCGACAGCCAACAGCCTTCCGAAAATCTCGCCGCCTCCTTCGAACCTGCCTCCCCCTTCCTGCACTTCAGCGGCAATAATTACTGCGCGCTGCCCGTGCCCGGAGTGGTGGCCGGCTCCAAGAACCCCTTCGAGCTCTCCGGCCTGACCGGAACCGCCACACACCAGCGCCTGGTGGCCCTGGCCTTCAGCCAGATCGGCACGCTGTACCGCGCCGGCGGAACCGAACCCGGCACCGGCTTCGACTGCTCCGGATTCACCACATGGGTCTACAGCAAGCTCGGCGTCAACCTGCCCCGCAGTTCCCGTGAGCAGTTCATGGAGGGCAAGGTCATCGCCAAAAGCCAGCTCAAGAAAGGCGACCTGGTCTTCTTCGGCAGCAAGAAACGCATCACCCACGTCGGCATCTATCTCGAAGACAACAAGTTCATCCACAGCTCCAGTTCCGGAGACACCGTCAAGATATCAAGCCTGGACGAGCCCACCTGGGAACGCAAGTTCACTGGCGCGCGTCGGGTCTTCTAGCATTCTTCCGGCATAAGCTGAAAAGGGCGGTGGCGTGATGCTTCCGCCCTTTCCTTTTGCGGGGCCTTGAGCTAAATGAGATCAAATCCCATGCATTGGTAAGCGGCATGGCCAGCTCGAAAAAGAAAAAGAAATCATCCTATCCCCGCAACATCCTGGCTTTTTTGGCAGGAATCGCCCTTCCGGCGTGCCTCGCCCTCGGGTGGCACTCGGCATACGGCCAGCAGGACTCCTCACGTCCCCCGGTCAGGCATGCCTCCCTTGACCAGAAGACCTCCGCTCCCGTCCAGCAGGCGGCCGAATCTCCCGGCGAGGAGGCGGCCGAGATGCGCCACGTGTTCGCCACGGCGGTCCACAAGCCCACCCTGGACAGGCTCGACCAGCTCAAGAAGATGTGGCGCAATTCGCCCAAGGTCTCGCAGATCATCGACGAGCGCCGCCAGCGCCTGCTCTCCCTGGATCAAGCCTACAGCGATTTCATCCGCAAGGACGTCCTCGCCCAGATGTCCCGGGCGGGCGTTTCCTTCGAGGATTCGCAATACTTCGTCTACGCCGACCGCAACCCTTCGGCCCAATTCATCTCGGTGGGATTCTACGACGCCGGAAGCGGCCGGATAGAAATCCTGGGCGTGGACCTCATCTCCTCGGGCAACATCGAGAAGGGCGGAGACTATTTTGAAACGCCCATCGGCGTGTTCGAGAACATGGTGGAGAACTTCTCCTACCGGGCCCTGGGCACGCCCAACCAGGACGGCTGGCGCGGGCTCGGCGCCAAGGACAGCCGCGTATGGGACTTCGGGGACCAGAAAGGCATCAAGAAATACAAGAACGGCAACACGGTCAGCCAGATGCGCCTGCTCATGCACTCCACCGACCCTGACAAGGGCGAGGCGAGGCTTGGCCGCACCGACTCCAAGGGATGCGTGCGCATTTCCCAGGGGCTCAACCGCTTCCTGGACACCTACGCCATCCTTGACCGCAACTACGAGGAATGGGCCAGAACCAGGCCGGACTCCTGGTTGCTCAAGAAAGACCGCAAGCCCGTTGCCTATCCGGGGAAGTTCCTCATCATCGGCGACTCCTCACGCGGCGCGCAGGCCCAGGCCGCGCCATGAGCCTCCTTCCGGGATCGATGGTCAAACTCGACTCGGACGGCTGCCCCGCGCACCCCATGCGCATTCTTTGCGTCGATGACGAACCGGCCTTGCGCCTGACGGTTCAGGCTTTCCTGCAGGACATGGGGCATAGCGTCGCCACGGCCCAGGACGGCATGCAGGGGCTCGAACTGATCCAGGCCGAGACTTTCGACGCCGTGCTCCTGGACCTGGCCATGCCCGGGATGTCCGGCCTTGCGGTGCTCGAGAGGGCCGCCGCCCTCAAGCCCAACCTGCCAGTGGTGGTTGTCTCCGGCACCGGCAACATCCACGACGTCATCGCGGCACTTCGCCTGGGCGCCTGGGATTTCCTCACCAAGCCCATCGAGGACATGGCCATCCTGGTCTATTCACTGGAGAAGGTCATCGAGCGGGCCAGCCTGATCCGGGAGAACCAGCTCCACCGCGAGCGCCTGGAAGTGCTGGTGCGCAAGCGCACCCAGAAACTCCGAAAGGAGATCGCCGAGCGCAGATCCGTGGAGAAAGCCCTGCGGATTTCCCTGGCCGAGAAGGAAGTGCTCCTCAAGGAAGTGCACCACCGGGTCAAGAACAACCTCCAGATCGTTTCAAGCCTGCTCTCGCTTCAGTCCCTCAAATATGACGAGAGCCTCGCCGCGGCCTTTCTCGACAGCCAGGCCCGGGTGCGGGCCATGGCCCTGGTCCACGAGAAGCTCTACCGCTCGGGCGACCTGAGCCGCATCGATTTTCCCGACTACCTGCGCCAGCTCTCGACCTTTCTGCTGCAGGCGTACCGCCCCAAGGACAAGTCTGTCACCTCGGACATCGAGTGCCGCGACCTATGCCTGCCGGTGGACTTTGCCATCCCTTGTGGGCTCATTGTCAACGAGCTGTTCACCAACAGCCTCAAGCACGCCTTCACCGGACGAACGAGCGGCGTCATCCGTCTGCGCGCCTCGCAGGAAGGGTCCGAAGCCCGGCTCGTGGTTGAGGACAACGGCGTCGGCTTTCCGCCTGATATCTCCGTGGACGCGGCCGACTCCCTCGGCTTGCAGCTGGTGACCAACCTCACCCATCAACTCCGGGGAACGATGGATGTGGTCTCGGACGCTTCGGGTTCACGGTTCACCTTGCGCTTTCCCATCCCTGCGCCCCGCTCGGTTTTGTCCACCACCCGCGAAACGCCCTGAATTTTGACATTGCCGGTGATTGCGGGCACATGCACTCACTGGAGGGATTTTCCATGCCAAGCTTAAGCGGCGACCGGTCCCGGCACGTGGCCATCGACGCCCGCCCCGGGCACTACCTGTGCTTTCCGGATGTCCGTACGGTAGGCGGCGGGCGCCTGCTCTGCGTCTACCGCCAGTCGGACAAGCACGTGGCCGACCGGGCCGACCTGCTCTTCACGGTGAGCGACGACCTGGGGCGCACCTGGTCCTCCCCGCAGTACCTGAACGCCGCCGTGGGGCACTGCCCGAGGGTCACCCACCTGGAGGATGGCCGGATACTGGTCATCGATGACCACTCCCAATGCCAGTTCTGGAGCATCGACAACGCGCGCTCCTTCCACCGCGCCCCCTACACCGGTGCGTACATGCCCCTGCCGGACCGTGTGGTCCCCCTCTCCCCAGGGCACTTCATCACCACGGCCCACACCCATCGGGGCGAGCAGGCCATGCCCAAGATCCGCCAGGCCCCCTCGGAACAGCTGGTCTACGCTTCGAGCAACCAGGGTGCCTCCTGGCGGCCGTATTCCGTCCTGGCCTACGACCCCAACCTGGTGCTGTGCGAGGCGTCCATGACCCGGCTGCCCGACGGGCGATTGCTGGCGCTCCTGCGCGAGAACTCCTTCGTGTTCGAGCCCATGTACTTCTGTATAAGCCATGACCAGGGCGCGACTTGGACCGACCCCAAACCTACGCCCGTGGCCGGCCACAGGCCCACGGTGGGAGTCACCCCGTCGGGCAGGCTCCTGGTCACCTACCGCAACGTGGGCCCGGACGGCGGCACGGCCGCCTGGATGGGCACCCTCGACGAACTGGACCACGACTATGAGGTTCACGGCCTGCACCCGTCGCCGGGCAATCCTCTCCTCACCCCGGAGGGCCTGCTCATCGAGAACGATCCCGGCCTCTCTCATGCCGTGCGCTATGCCCTGCGCCCCATGAGCGACCCCGAGCGCGCCCGGGCCGAACTCACCGCCGAGCTTCTGGTGGCCGAGGCCCAGGAGAAAGCCTGCGCCATCCATTTCGCGGGCTGGTGGCGCTTCTTCCCTGACCGCATCATGCCCCCGGGCAAGGATACCCCGCCCATCCCCGTGGAGCCGGGCCAGCCCGTGCGCATCACCCTGCGCTACGCCCCCGGGCAGGTGGAAGCCTCGGTGAACGGCCACGCCGCCGGGACCTACCCGGCCGATGCCCGCGCCGCCGAAACCCGGGCCGTCATCTTCGGCAACGCCGCGACCCAGGAGCAAAACGGCGGGAGGCACCTGTGGAAGAGCGTCTCGCTGTCCATCAGCGAGCCCCGCTACGACCGGGAATACTCCTGGCGCTGGGCCCCCTCCCAGGGGCTCCCCGACGCCTACGTCCTGGCCCGCGTGCTGGAACTGGCCAACGACCGCCAGGCCAACCCCGGGGACTACGGCTACTCGGGCTGGGACGTTCTTCCCGACGGACGTTACTTCTGCGCCTTCCACCACGGCGGAGGCGACCTGCCCGGCTACGAGCCCGGCCGGTCCAGCCACGTTCGCGGAGCATGGTTCGAGGATTCCGACTTCACCCCAACCCCGTGAGGCCACATGAGCAGCCAAGCCCCCGCCAAGCGAAAAACCCTGGGACAGATCGAGGTCATGCGCGTCGTGGCCGTGACCGGCATCTTCCTCTACCATCTCTGGTCCGACGTGCCCCTGGCAGGAACGCAGAACCCCATGGGACCAGCCTTCGGAGCCATCCTGGCCCAGGGCTGGATGGGCGTCATCCTCTTCAACATCGTCACCGGGTTCGTGCTGACCCTGCCCTTCGCCGGTCCCGGCGGCAGGCCCATGCCCGGCTACTTCACCTTCCTCAGGCACCGCTTCCTGCGCATCTGTCCCAACTACTACATCGGGCTCGTCTTCTGGACGCTGGTGGCCATAGCCGCAGGCAAGGCCGGGGCCAACCTGCTCGGCTCGTTCACCCAGCACCTCTTGTTCGTGCACACCCTCAACCCGTCGGTGTTCTTCGACATCGTCCCGGCCTACTGGTGGATGGGGCTTCTGGCCCAGTTCTACTTGGCCTATCCTCTGCTCTGGGGAGTGTTCGAGAAGCTCGGCACGCGCAAGGCGGGCATGGTGCTGGTGGGCGGCTGCTTCGGGCTGTGGGCTCTGCTTGAGGTGCTGGCCAAGCTCTTCCCGGGTTCGGCTTTCGCCATGTGCAACTACCTCTTCTACTTCAACCTGCCCTACCGCCTGGGCGAGTTCGCCCTGGGCATGTACCTGGCCAGGCTCTGGCGCGATCCGGCTGCCAACCCGGTGCTGGGCCAGGGGCTTTCCCTGGGCCAGGCCTTCGGCGGCAAACGCCTGGCGGCCTGGATCGTCCTGGCCGTCCTCACTGCCTGGGGCCTGGCGTTCGGGGTGCCGTCCTTCGTGCTCCTGGCCACGCACCTGTACTGGCTGGCCTGCGTGACCTGCGTGGGGCTTCTGTTCTTCTTCTCCGACACCATGGACTCCCTCGGCACCTGGGGGCCCATCTCCAAGTTCGCGGCCGCGTCCTACAGCATCTACCTCATGCACCAGCCCATCCTGGACTACGCCTCGCGCCTGGTGGCCCCGGCCATGGACCCCTTTCCTGCCTTCATCTTCCTGACCGGCGCGTGCGGGCTCCTCTCGATCCTGGCGGCCAGGATCACGGACTCTCTGGTGGCCAAAATCAACGAAAAGATCGGCTGAGGTCCTCCTTCCGCGTTTGAAGGCGGCCGCCCTCCGGGGCGGCCGTTTTTATTGGATCCCCCCTCAGGCGGGCCTGTCCGGCGCGGCGCGCCTTGGGGTCTGTTCGCCCCGGATGGTTTCTTTTTCGAAAAACAGGTAAAATCGCCGGTTTTGGCATCCTGTGTAAAAAATGCGTAAAAAGGGTGGAACAGGGCCTGAATTCGGGCTATTACCACCCCGGTGAGCCGTCGCGGAAGCCCCGCAAAGGGGTCCGGAGGGGATAATTCAGCCGGAAAATCAATTTTAGGTTTTTTACTCCCTTTACATTGCCCGGCGACTAATTTACATTATTGAAAATGACGACGGAAAGAAGCGGGAAGAAAATATCGACAGGTCCTGCTTGGCGGAGCAATCCACAATTTTGCACCTGTCGCAGCGAACCTTCCCGCGATGCGGCCCTCTCCCGCTGTCGAGCGCCCCTTGCGTCCCATCCGGTCGCCTGGCCAAGCCTCGCGCGCCCGGGAACGCGCTCTTTCCGGCAGGCCATCTCATTCGGAGCATTTCGTACCACTTAACCCCCATGGAGAGCATCCTATGAGTGGAATCCAGGCTCGTTTGAACGCCATCTCGGCTATCATCAATTACAAACCGGGGCACGCCCCCCTCAACTTCCACGACACCAAGCCCACCGACGTGTTCGGCTGCAACGTCTTCAACGACAAGGTCATGGCCGAGCGCCTGCCCAAGGCCGTCTACAAGTCGGTCAAGAAGACCATCAAGCTGGGCGAGAAGCTCGACCCCTCCGTCGCCGACGTCGTGGCCAACGCCATGAAGGACTGGGCCATCGAGAAGGGCGCCACCCACTTCACCCACGTCTTCTACCCCCTGACCGGCCTCACCGCCGAGAAGCATGACGCCTTCCTGGTGCCCGACGGCGAGGGCGGCGCCATGGCCGAGTTCTCCGGCAAGATGCTCATCCAGGGCGAGCCCGACGCCTCCAGCTTCCCCTCCGGCGGCCTGCGCGCCACCTTCGAAGCCCGCGGCTACACCGCCTGGGACGTCACCAGCCCGGCCTATATCCTGGAGAACCCCAACGGCACCTTCCTGTGCATCCCCACCGCGTTCGTCTCCTGGACCGGCGAGGCCCTGGACAAGAAGACCCCTCTGCTGCGCTCGCTGCAGTCGCTCAACAAGCAGGCCAAGCGCGTGCTGAAGCTGTTCGGCGTCAACACCAAGCTGCCCGTCACCAGCTTCGCCGGCCCCGAGCAGGAATACTTCCTCATCGACCGCAACTTCGTGTTCTCCCGCCCCGACCTGCTCATCGCGGGCCGTTCGCTCTTCGGCGCTCCGTCCGCCAAGGGCCAGGAGTTCGAGGACCAGTACTTCGGCGTGATCCCGCGGCGCGTGCTGTCCTTCATGATGGAAGTGGAGCGCGAGCTCTTCAAGCTGGGCGTGCCGGTCAAGACCCGCCACAACGAAGTGGCCCCCAGCCAGTTCGAAATCGCCCCCATCTATGAGCAGGGCAACCTGGCCACCGACCACAACCAGCTGGTCATGACCACCCTGCGCACCGTGGCCAAGCGCTACGGCATGATCTGCCTGCTGCACGAGAAGCCCTTCGCGGGCATCAACGGCTCGGGCAAGCACCTCAACTACTCCCTGGGCAACGCCGAGCTCGGCAGCCTCTTCGATCCGGGCGACACCCCCCACTCCAACGCCCAGTTCCTGGTGTTCTGCGCCGCCGCCATCCGCGCCCTGCACAAGTACGGCGCCCTGCTGCGCGCAACCGTGGCGAGCGCCTCCAACGACCACCGCCTGGGCGCCAACGAGGCTCCCCCGGCCATCATGAGCGCCTACCTGGGCGAGCAGCTGGCCGACGTGTTCGAGCAGATCAAGAAGGGCGAAGTGAAGGGCTCCAAGCAGAAGGGCACCATGCACATCGGCGTGGACACCCTGCCCCCGCTGCCCATGGATCCGGGCGACCGCAACCGCACCAGCCCCTTCGCCTTCACCGGCAACCGCTTCGAGTTCCGCGCCGTGGGCTCCTCCCACTCCATCGCCGGAGCCCAGGTGGCCCTGAACGCCATGATGACCGAGTCCCTGGACTACATCGCCACGGAGCTTGAGAAGCTGGGCAAGGTCAACAAGACCCAGTTCAACGAGGGCGTGCAGAAGCTGCTGCAGAAGATCATGAAGGAGCACGACGCAGTCATCTTCAACGGCGACGGCTACTCCGACGCCTGGCACAAGGAAGCGGCCAAGCGCGGCCTGCCCAACCTGAAGACCACCCCCGAGGCCCTGCCGGTGCTCACCAGCAAGGAAGTCATCGAGCTCTTCACCAAGTACGGCATTTTCTCCGAGGCCGAGGTCAAGAGCCGCCAGGAGATCTACCTGGAGCAGTACGTCAAGACCATCCTCACCGAGGCCAACCTGGTGATCCGCATGGCCCGCACCGTGATCTTCCCGGCCGCCATGCGCTATCAGGGACAGCTCGCCGACACCTGCGCCAGCCTGAAGGCCATCGGACACGACTTCAAGATGGCCTCCCTGGAGGATGTCACCGCCAAGCTGCGCTCCATGCAGGGCGAGGTGGACAAGCTGGAGAAGCTCGTGGCCCACGAGGGCGGCGACACCCTGGCCCACGCCAAGTTCATGTGCGAGAAGGTGCTGCCCGCGATGCTTGCCGTGCGCGGCTACGCCGACTCCCTGGAGGCCGTGGTTGCCGACGACCTGTGGCCCCTGCCCTCCTACCAGGAGATGCTGTTCATCCGCTAACCCGGAGAACGGTCCAACGCGAAATGAAGGCCGCTCCCGCAAGGGGGCGGCCTTTTCGTTTCACGCCCTTCCCCGGGCTGCCCCTCCGGCGCGGGAAGAGCTGGGGCCGTGCGCGGCTTCGTCCAGCGCGTGCGTGCACGCCGCCAGGAGTCACGCCAGATCCTGCCAGTGTAAAGATTTCCGGCATCACGTCTGGCGTCCCTTACACGCCCCTCCTCACATCGCCACGTAACAATCTGTAATTTAACCAATAATCTAAAGGCGCGATCCTTGCTCGCCTCTTCGCCAAACACGGCGGAGGGCCCTGGTGAACCATTCTATCGCCTTTCTCATCATTGTGGCGATCATCCTCGTGATCTGGAAACTGGACGGATTCATCCCGTGACGATAAGCGCCAGGGCATGAAAAGCTACCGCAAGGAACTCTGGTTCAACGTCCCGGGCAGGCGCGGCTTCGTGAACATCACCTCCCAGGTGCGCGAGGCCCTGCGCGAATCGGGCGTGCGCGAAGGCCTCGTGCTGGTCAACGCCATGCACATCACGGCCAGCGTCTTCATCAACGACGACGAATCCGGCCTGCACCACGACTACGAGGTGTGGCTGGAAAAGCTGGCCCCCCATGACCCCGTCTCCGGCTACCGGCACAACGTGGGCGAGGACAACGCCGACGCCCACATGAAGCGCCAGATCATGGGCCGCGAGGTGGTGGTGGCCATAACCGAGGGCGAACTGGACCTGGGGACCTGGGAACGCATCTTCTATGGGGAGTTCGACGGCGGCCGCAGGAAGCGCGTGCTGGTGAAGATCCTCGGGGAGTAGAGGCCGGAGCGGGATCGCCGCCTCATCCGACAGAAAAGCCCCCGTCCGGACATCCGGACGGGGGCTTCTCGATACGTCAGATGTACGATGTTCTACAAATCCTTGTACTTGACAGGAATCTTCAGCTTGGGATTGAGCTTCTTGGCCATGGCGAAGTCCGACTTGGCCTGCTCGGGGTTGGGCGGAGACATGTTCATGCTGCTGATGCCGCGGTTGTAATAATAACCGGCGGTAACGAGGCTCGGCTGCGAGCCTTCGATAGCCTTGGAGAAATCCTGCACGGCTTCGGCGTGCTTGCCCTTCATGGCCAGGGCCCGGCCGCGCTCGTAATAGGTCCCCTTCAGGTCGGGCTTGATTTCCAGGGCCTTGTTGAAGTCCATGATGGCCTCGTCGGTCATCTTCTTGTTGGCGTAGCACGACCCGCGGTCGGCGTACGCGTTGGCCAGGATGTCCTTGGAGGTCTTCGGGTTGTCGATGACCTTGGTCATGGCTTCGATGCCCGCGTTCCACTGATGGTGGTTCACGTACTCGACAGCCTTGGCGTAGGTCATGTCCATTTCCTGCATCTCTTTCTTGGTGGCCTTCTTGGCGGCCTCGGCGGGAGCGACGCTCAGCGAAAGCGCCGCAACGAGAGCCAGTACGAGAATACGCATGCCCATGGTTCCTCCTGATCGTATGTTATACGTGGAAAGATACTTAACCATATGACCGACAAACAGAAATTGGGCAAGAAAAAAGCGAAACGAACCCTGGCCTGATTCACATATTGGAAAATTACTTCATGATAGCAGTATGTTGCCCTGAAAACAGCCGCCGCTCGAATGAATCTGCACGGAATATCAAGTCGCCCGAACGCGAAGAACAACACTCCCCCCAAAGATGAAATGAATAATTCCAGAATGTTATCAGTGGGGAACGTTTATTTGAACGCCGAGACGAAACGCTGAGGGGGAGAAACAAAGGGGCGCACGGACACGCGGGGCCGGACGGGAATTTCCTGGGCCGCTCCGGAATGCGGCATTCCCAGCCGCGCGAACACGCAGGAAGGACGACGGCCCGTACCGCCGGGCGCAAAGGGAGGGCTAGCCGCCCTGGCGTTCCAGGGCTTCGACCCTCTCCTCGAGGCGGTCGATCCTGCCCTCCAGTCCGCCGCCTCCGACCTGCTGCCTGTGGGCCAGGGTTTCGGCGATGAGGTCGTCACGGATGAGGATCTTCTCGAAGTAGATCTTGATGAGCGTGGAGAGATAGCGCCTGCCCATCTCCTGGAGGTGGAGGTTGGAGCTGCCCCAGGTGCGTCCCTGCCAGCTGATGGGCACCTGCAGGATGTTGTAGTTGCGGATGAGCGCGGACAGGGACAGCTCGATGGTGATGTTGAAATGGCTGGCGCGGTAAGGCCCGCACTCGCGCAGCACGTGCGACCGGAACGCCTTGAAGGAGTTGGTCAGGTCGTTGAAGCGCGTCCAGAACAGCAGGCGCATCATGGTGTTCACCAGGCGGTTCACCATGAGCTTGAACCAGGGATAGTTGCTGGTCCTGGAGCCCTTCATGAAGCGCGAGCCGAAGACGCAGTCGTAGCCGTTGCAGATCTCGTTGTAATACATGACCACGTCGCCGGGATCGTCGGAGGCGTCGGCCATATAGATGACCACCACATCACCGGAGGCGGCGTCCAGTCCGGCCCGGATGGCTCGTCCGAATCCCCTGGGCGGGGTGCGGTCCACCCGGCGGACGCGGGGGTTCTCTTCGGCCAGGGCGTCCAGCACGGCTCCGGTGCCGTCGGCGCTGTTGTCGTTGACCACGACCAGCTCGTAGTCGATTCCAGCCTCGTCGAGCCTGACCCATAGCGGGCGCAGGCTGCCGGGGATGTTCTTTTCCTCGTTGTGGGCGGGGATGACGACGGACAAGGTCAGGCGGGCAGCGCGGTTCATTGCTTTCAGGATTAGTTCAGCCCGGCCGGCCCTGTCAAACCGGCACGGCGCAGATACGCCAGCAGCGGCCTGCGGGGATTCATCCACAGCTGGGCCGCCCCCTCCAGCTCGAACCGGATGCGCACCACTCGTCCGGGCGCGTCGGCCGAGGCTTCCCACGGCGTTTCGAAGCCTGTCCCGGACACGCTGCCCTCGAACGTCCTGGACCCGAGCGGCGTCCAGGCCGCCCCGTCCACGGAATACGAAAGGCGAACGGACTGCCCGGCCCCGGTGAGTCGGGGAAAGGCCAGCACGGTGAAGCCTGCGGCGGCCTGCCCGGCGTCGACCTTCAGAACGAGCTCCCCCCGTTCCGCTTCGGGCTGGAGGTAGTTGCCCCAGTTCTTGAGTCCCCGCACGTCCTCCGCCTCCAGGCACGCCCCGGCGCAGGGCTTGCCCGGGCCCGCGAACCCGGCGATGTCCAGATCCGTCCTTGGGACGAACACCGTGTAGCGGCCGGTCCGGAAATCCTCGCGGTAGTAAGCCCGCACGAGCCAGGCCAGGTCAGCGGACATGAACACCCGGCTGTCCACGAAGGCGGCCGCGCGCCGCTCGCGGATGTCGCGCGCCAGGGGGGAATCGGCCAGGCTCCACAGGCCGGTCTGGTCGAAAATGTCCGTCTCGAAGGCGTCGTAGAGCCTGAGCCGGGAAAAGACCGGATGCCCCAGGAAGACGTACGCCCCTTCGGCGTCCATGATCACGGGCCCGGACAGGGCCCCGAGACGCTCCTCGAGCCCCCCGGCGTCCCGGACCTCCTGGTCCGTGCCGCACGGATCGGCGCCCTCCGGATACGTGACGCCGAACGCCGGGGGCGCGAGCAGGCCCAGGCACAGCACAGCCCACCCCACCCGCCCCTCCCGCGAAAGGCGCGCGAGGAAAACGCCGCAGGCGGCGATCATGAACATGGCAAGCCCCAGAAAATGGTTCACCGAGGCTCCCCACCAACGCATGACCATCACCATGGAGGCAAGCCCGGCCAGGAACATCACGTCCATGACCTCGAGCCGTTCCCGGCGGCGCATGGCCCAGGACGCGACGAACACCGCCGTAAGCCCCCAGTGCTCCCGCAGGAACTCCCAGAAGCGCTCGCCCGCGCTGAGGAAGCT
The DNA here is from genome assembly GCF_022808915.1 of Fundidesulfovibrio terrae. Lineage (NCBI taxonomy): Bacteria > Pseudomonadati > Thermodesulfobacteriota > Desulfovibrionia > Desulfovibrionales > Desulfovibrionaceae > Fundidesulfovibrio > Fundidesulfovibrio terrae. The sequence goes on along the minus strand of NZ_JAKZFS010000001.1, from coordinate 1,185,488 downwards.
GTTGTAGCTGGAGAGTTTGGCCATCCGGCTGGGGAACGACAGCGTCTGGCGCAGGAATTCGCCCTCGGTGCCCCACTGGGCCGCCCCCAGGCACGCCCCCGCGCCCACGGACACGGCCAGGGCCAGCCGCAGCCCGAACGTCCGGTATTCGCGCCGCCAGAGGCAAAATCCCAGGGCCGCCAGGATGAACACCCAGGTCTGTTGCTTGGAGAACGCGGCCAGCACGAAGAAAAAGGCCGTTCCCCAGAAGGACGCGCCCATGCGCCCTGGAGAGCGCAGCGCTTCCTGAAGGAGGCAGACTCCGGTGAACAAGGTCAGCCAGACCAGCACGTCCGGCCGCGCGTGGGCCGCGTAGGCCATGGTGGGCGTGAGCAGGGCCAGGCCCAGCGTCGCAAGCGACGCCCAGGCGCTGCCCGTGCGCCGCAGCACCAGCATGGCCACCACGCCGCCCAGGAGCGCTCCGGCGGCAACGCTCACCAGCCTGGCGGCGAAGACACCCGGGCCGAACCAGGCGGTGGAGGCCGCGCCCAGCAGGTAATACAGGGGGCCGTAGAGGGTGATGAACAGCGGGTAGTCCTGGAGGCGGGTGTAAATGCCCTGATGCTGGGTGAGCATCCAGGCCTTCACGATCTCCCGGCCCTCCATGATCTCGCTGATGACCGGCGAATGCAGGCCGCAGACGTACACGTGCAAGGACTTGTCCGCCACGCGGGCGGCCAGGCCGGCCGCGAGAAGCGCCACGCAGAACGGCGTGAGCAGCCCCGCCGCCGTTCGTCCGGCGGAGGCGATCCCGGACCGCGGAGCGAGGGCGGCCAGACAGGCCAGGGCCAGACCGGCGTAGAGCGCCCGGAAAACAAGCACGCCGTCCAACCCCGCGACGGGCCGCAACGTGGACGCAGCCAAGGCGGCGGCCGCCAGCCAAAGAATGATCTTCAATGCGTTCCGTGCCATGTGGGCGGTGGGTATCCTCTTGCGCACGGCCCGGTCAACATCCTCATCCGCTCCCCGGCCTCGATTGACCGCACTTCGGGGGTGGCGTACAAGCGGCCGATATCCAATCGTTCCGCACGGGCCTGCCAATGAGTTCCCCCGACCAACCCGCAGCATTGACCCACAAGACCGTCCCGGCGGGACTGGCCCTGGGCGTGTCCGGACGCCTCGACGCCGCCGGGGTGGCCGCGATCTGGGACCGCGCCGTGCGCCTGGCCGTTAGCCCCGGCCCCACGCTCACCGTGGACGCGTCGGGCGTGGGCTACTGCGACGTGGCCGGGCTGGCCCTTCTGCTGGAGCTGCGCCGCCGCGCCGAATCCGCCGGGGCCGGGTTCGCCCTCACGGGATTGAACGAACGCTTCCGCTCCCTCTACGAGCAGTTCACCCCCCAGGACCTGTCCCCGCCCGCCTCCGAGCTCGTGAAGCCGAGCCTGCCCGAGGAGGTGGGGCGCAAGGCGTCCATCCTCATCGAGGACATCATCGCCCTGGTGGGGTTCGTGGGCGAATTCTCCATGGCCCTCGCCCGCGCGGCGGCCAACCCGCGCCGGGTGCGCTGGGCCGACGCCGTGCATGTGGCCGAGACCGCCGGGGCCAACGCATTTCCCATCATCGTGCTCATCGGCTTCCTCATGGGCCTGATCATGGCCTTCCAGTCGGCCATGCCCCTCAAGCAGTTCGGCGCGGAGATATTCGTGGCCAACCTGCTGGGACTCTCCATGCTGCGCGAGCTCGGCCCGCTGGTCACGGCCATCATCCTGGCCGGACGCTCCGGATCGGCTTTCGCCGCCGAGATCGGCACCATGACGGTCAATGAGGAGATCAACGCCCTGGTGACCATGGGCCTGGACCCGGTGCGCTTCCTGGTGGTGACGCGGGTGCTGGCGGCCATGGCCATGACCCCGCTTCTGACCATCTTCTTCAACCTGGCCGGGCTCGTTGGCGGGGCCCTGGTGATGCTCTCGCTGGGCTACCCGCTGGTGGCCTACGTCAACCAGGTGCACATGTCGGTGACCCTGGGGGATTTCATGGGCGGGCTTTTCAAGGCCATGGTCTTCAGCCTGCTGGTGTGCGCCATCGGATGCCAGCGCGGCCTGCGCACGCGTGGCGGGGCCAGTTCCGTGGGCCAGTCCACCACCAGCGCGGTGGTGTCCGGCATCATCCTCATCGCCGTGGCCGACGGGGTGTTCGCGGTGGTCTTCTACGTGATGGGGTGGTGATGGGCGCGCCTGTCATCGAGGTCTCCGGCCTGACCATGGGCTACGGCGAGAAGGTGGTGCTCAGGGACCTCACTTTTTCCGTGCAGCCGGGCGAGGTGTTCGTGATCCTGGGCGGATCGGGATGCGGCAAGTCCACGCTCCTGAAGCACATGATCGGCCTGTACCCGCCCATGTCCGGCCATGTGGTCATCCAGGGGCGCGACCTGGTGGCGGCCCGTGGACGCAGGCGCCGCGAGATACTGCGCTCCTTCGGGGTGATGTACCAGTCCGGGGCGCTGTTCGGGTCGCTGACGCTCCTGGAGAACGTATGCCTGCCCCTGGAGGAGTTCACGAGCCTCCCCCAGGACGCCCGCGAGGCCGTGGCCCGCATGAAGCTCAAACTGGTGGGCCTGGCCGGAGCGGAGCAGAAGCTGCCCTCGGAGCTCTCGGGCGGCATGCAGAAGCGCGCGGCCATTGCCCGGGCCATGGCCCTGGACCCGGCCATCCTCTTTCTCGACGAGCCCCAGGCCGGCCTGGACCCGGTCACCTCGGCCGGGCTCGACGAGCTCATCCTGACCCTGGCCGGGAGCCTTGGCATCACCTTCGTCATCGTGAGCCACGAGCTGGCCAGCATCTACGCCATCGCCCACCGGGTCATCATGCTCGATCCCCAGACCAAGGGCATCATCGCCCAAGGTCCGCCCAGGATGCTGCGCGACGGCAGCACCGACCCGAGGGTCCGCAAATTCTTCAACCGAGAGGCGTAAAGTCCCGCCATGAGCATGCACACCAACTATTTCAAGCTCGGCCTCTTCATCATCTGCGCCACCACGCTGGTGCTGCTGGCCCTGGTCTTCTTCGGCCTGGGGTCGCTGCGCAAGGACAAGGTCATGATCGAGACCTACTTCAACGAGTCCGTGCAGGGCCTGGACGTCGGCTCGCCGCTCAAGTTCAAGGGCGTGAAGATCGGCTCCGTGGAGCGCATCCGCTTCGTGTTCAACAAATACCACGACATCAAGGACATCCCCTTCCGCTACGTGCTGGTGGAGATGGCCCTGGACCCCGAATCCGCCCTGTCCGTCAAGTCCAACGAGGGGCTCAAGGAGGCCATCACCCAGGAGGTGGAGGACGGCCTGCGCGTGCGCATCGCCCCCCAGGGCCTCACGGGCACCGGCTACCTGGAGATGGACTACGTCAACCCCAGGACCAACAAGCCCCTGCCCATCAGCTGGACTCCGGAATATTTCTACGTGCCCTCGGCTCCCAGCACCATCGCCCGCCTGGAGGAGACCTTCGAGACATTCTCCAAGCTTCTCAAGAAGATTGACGAGTCCGGCGTGGACAACGCCATCCAGAACATCAATTCGCTCCTGGTGGTGATCCGCGAGGCGGTGAAGGACGCCAACGTGCCCGGGCTCTCCGACAACGTGAACTCCCTCATCGTGGACCTGCGCAAGACCAACGACCACCTGAACTCCATGCTCGCCAGCAAGGAGTCGCGCGAAGCCCTCAAAAACCTGGGCGAAACCCTGGCCAACCTGAAGACCTCCACCGAGAACCTGCCCCAGACGATTGCCGACATGCGCAAGCTCCTGCGCGAGGTCAACGCCCTGGTGGCCACCCAGCGCGACGAGGTGCAGGGCATCCTGCAGCAGGGCAAGCAGGCCTTCGAAAACCTGAACGACCTAACCGGCGAAGCCAAGCGCAACCCCTCGCGGCTGTTCTTCGGCGCCCCCCCGGCCAAGGCCACCCCGGAGAAGAAGAAATGAAACGCCCCGCATCCTTCCCGGCCAGACTGACGGGCCCGCGAAACGGCTGGCGCCGCGAGGGCACCCCGGTCCTCACCGTTCTGGCGGCCCTGGCCGTCCTGGGCATTCTCGCGGCCTGCTCCGCGCCCCTCAACCGCCCGGCCCCGGAGCGCCGCTACTACAACATCACGGCCGTCAGGCCCGAAGCGGCCACGCCCGCGTCGGACAAGTCCGCGCTCAAGGTGCGCCCCCTGCAGATAAGCCCGGCCTACCAAGGCAAGGAGATGGTCTACCGTCTGGGCGAGACGGAGTTCGAATCCGACTACTACAACACCTTCTTCGTCCAGCCCGCCAACAACCTGTCCCAGCAGGCCGAACAGTGGCTGGGCAGGGCCGGAATCTTCGGGCATGTGGTGGATTCCACCAGCCAGGTGGCCGACACGCACCTGCTGGAAGGACTGGTGAACGCCCTCTACGGCGACTTCCGGGACAAGGCCAATCCCAAGGCCGTGCTGGAGATGCAGTTCTTCCTGCTGCGCAACAAGAACGACACCTATTCGGTGGCGTTCTCCAAGAGCTACCGCAAGGAAGTCCCCTTCCAGGCCGGATTCAAGGACGCGTCGGGGCTTGCGGCGGCCTACAACACGGCTCTCGCCGAGATTCTGGGCGAACTCGAAAAGGACCTGCGCGGGGCGAGATGAACTCCCGGGCGCTGGCGGCGGCCGTCCTCATGGCCTTTCTGGGCACCGTGGCCACAGCGCCCTCCGTGCGCGCCCTGTCCGTTTTCACCGAACTGTCCCCCCCGTCCGCGCAGATGGAAAACGGCGCGCTCACGGGCTTGGGCGTGGATATCGTGCGCGAGATCCAGAAGCGCACGGGCGACGCCACTCCCATCGAGCTCTTGCCCTGGGCCAGGGCCTACGCCATGGCCGTGGCGCGGCCGGACATCGTTCTCTTCGCCACCACCCGCACCCCCGAGCGCGCCCCCCTGTTCCACTGGATCGGCCCCATCATGCGCCTCAAGTGGGCTTTTTACGCCCCGGCAGGAAAAATGAAGCCCCTGGCCAGCCTGGACGAGGCCAAGACGGTGGGCTCCATCGGCACGTACAACGGAGATGCCAGGGAGCGGTTCCTGCTGGACCACGGGTTCACCAACCTCGACAGCGCCAACACCCCCGTCGCCAACGTGAAGAAACTGCTGGCGGGCAGGCTTGATCTCATTGCCTCCACGGACATGGGCATCCGGTTCGGCACGCAAAGGGCCTGCCTGAAGCCCGGACAGCTGGAGAACGTCTACACCTTCCAGGCCGTGGATTTGTATATCGCTTTTTCCAAGGGGAGCGACGAGGCCGTGGTGACGGCCTGGAACGAGGCCCTGGCGGACATGAAGGCCGACGGAACCTTCCAGGCCATCTACTCCAGGTGGCTTCCGGGAGAGGCCGTCCCGGAATAGGGACGCCTCCCAGGACCTCGCCGCCCTCGGGCTTCACCCGGCGCTGGCGTTTGCGGGAGGACTGTTCTATTCTTCGGACGTCCGGCCGGAGCCGGGCGTTTCCCGCCTTCCTTTCCCGCCGGGCAGACACACGGATATCCCCGTCCTCCCGGTTCCCGCGATCCGCAAGAGGTTGTTCATGAGCAACGGTCAGCATCTGGCTCTCACGGAAGTAGGCACCAATGAAGTGGAAATCATGTGTTTCTACATCGATATCCAGGCGGGCGAGAACGTCTACCGGGCCTACTACGGCATCAACGTCGCCAAGGTACTCAAGATCACGCGCCTTCCGGATCAGGTCATGCGGCCGCCGTCGTGTTCGCACTCGAGCGTGTGGGGGGCCTTCCACTTCAAGGACCGCGACAAGGTCGTGCCCATCGTAGCCCTGGCCAAATACCTGGAGCAGGACCAGACGGACAGCGCCGACCACAAGATGATCATCACCGAGTTCAACCAGGTGATGACCGCGTTCATGGTCTCGGGCATCACCAGGATCTACCGCCTGAGCTGGTCGGACGTGGAAAAGCCGGACAAGCACATCAGCGAGTATTCCCTGAACGCCTTCACTGGCATCGTGAACCTGGAAGGCCGCATCGTGTTCATCCTGGACCTGGAAAAAATCGTCATCGAGCTGAATCCCCGGTCGGGAGAGGACTTTTTCGGCGTCTCCTCGGCCATCAAGGCCGACCGCAACATAAGCGTGCTGCACGTGGACGACCAGATGCTGGTGCGGCGCATGGTGAAAAAGGCCCTGGAGCAAGACGAGGCCTTCAGCGTGGAATCGGCGGACAGCGGCCAGGAAGCCTTGCAAATTCTCAAGGCCAAGGCCGAGGAGGCCCGGTCGCGCGGACTTGCGGTCAGCGATCTGGTCGATGTGGTGATCTCCGACGTGGAGATGCCGGTGATGGACGGCTACACCCTGTGCAAATCCATCAAGGACGACCCGGAACTCAAGTCCATCCCCGTCTACCTGTTCTCCTCGCTCATCACCGAGGAGACGCAGCACAAGGGGGAGTCGGTGGGGGCCAACGGCCAGTTCCCCAAGCCCCAGACGGAAGTCATGGCCCGTGAGATCATGGCGGACCTGGCGCGCGCGGTCATCACCCGGGCGTAAGGCCGCCGCGCAACCGCCCTCACGGCTGGCGGAGCAATTCCCCCACCGCGAGCCGCACCTCTTCCGGGTTTCCGGGCATGAACGGCTTGCCGAAGCGCACGGTCACCTTGCCGAGCTTGAGTTTCCCCCGTACGGGCCAGGCCTCGAAGGTGCCGGCGATGGCGACCGGAACCACGGGCACGCTGCACGCTCCGGAGAGGACCACCGGGCCCTGCCGGAACTCCTGGAGTTCTCCGGACACCGTGCGCGCCCCCTCCGGGAAAACGCACAAAAGCCCTCCGCCCCGCAGGGCCCGGGCGCTCAGACGCATGGTTTCGGACATCCTGCCCGCGTCCACCGGGATCAGCCTGAACACCGCCGCCAGCCGCCGCACCAGCCAGGCGTCCAGGTAGCGGGCCAGTCCCAGGAAATAGAGGCGCATGCGCAGCCTGGGCGGGGTCGCGGCGAAAACCATGAACGCGTCCAGGTAGCTTGCGTGGTTGGGGCAGATGAGGGCCGCGCCCTCGGGGATGTTTTCCGCCCCCCGGACCGTAAGCGAAAACCCAAGGCGCGCGGCCGCGTCCACCAGAGAGCCCACGGCCGACGTGGCCAGCCGCGCGGCCGGGCCGAAGCGGGTGCGCACCCTGGCCGCAAGCTCCGGCGGCAGCGGCGCGTCCAGGTTAAGCCCGGAAGCATCTCCCGGCGCACGCCAGTCCTCCCGGACGCCGCTCCGAACGTCCGGGGACCGGGAACCGTTTCCGGCCGCCCCTCCTGCCGAATCCGGGGCAACATCCAGGGGCGTTTCCCCGGCAAGCTCCCGCGCCAGCGCCACCACCTCCCCGGCCGTGGCCAGGCGCTGGAAGCGCTCTTCCGCAATTGTCCGGCCCAGCACGTCTTCCAGAAGCGTCAGCAGCTCCAGCTTCCGGAGCGAATCCAGGCCAAGGTCCAGCTCCAGGTGCGACGAGGCCGCCACCGAAGCCATCCCCGACACCTCGCGGATGGCCGCCAGGGCCTTTTCCCCAGACGGGCCGAGTCCGGTCCACGCTTCGGCCTGCACCGGCCCCGCCGTGGCCGCCTCGGAGAGCATCTTCTCCACCAGATGGCGCTTCAACTTGCCCAGGCGCGTCTTGGGCAGCTCTCCCGGCACCACCGTGAACGCGCCCACGCGCTTGTAGGGCGGCAGGGTCTTGGAAACCATCTCCATGTCCCAGCGGATGTTGTGGCGCACGTCGGGCGCATCCGTGGCCCGGAAGAACTCCCTGTCGGGGGTGACCACGGCCGTGAGCGCCCCGCCCTCGCCCTGGAGCACGCAGATCTCCCCCACGCTCGGGGCTTGCAGGTAGTGGGCCTCCACTTCCTCGGCGGGGAACTTCTTGCCGCTGGGCAACACGATGATGTCGCGCTCCCGGCCGCGCACGTACAGCGCGCCGTCCGGGTCCATGCGCCCCTGGTCGCCGGTGTGGAACCAGCCGTCCCGGAGGGCCAGGGCCGTGGCCTCGGGGTCCTCGAAGTAGCCCAGCATGACGTTGGCGCCGCGCACCAGGATATCCCCGTAGCCCTCGGCGTCCGGGAGGTCGATGCGTGCCTCCACGCCCTTAAGCGGCGTGCCCACGCTGCCGGGCTTGCCCGAGTCGGGGCGGTTCAGGCTGACCACCGGCGCGGTCTCGGACAGGCCGTACCCCTCGATCACCGGCAGCCCCAGCGCGGCCATGCCCTCGATGACCTCCGGATCGCACTTGGCCCCGCCGGTGAGGAAGAAGCGGAAGTCCGGCCCCACCGCGCGCAAGACCCCACGGCGCACGAAGCCCAGCGGGTCCGGACGCATGCCCGCCGTCATGGCCAGCAGCCGGGCGAGGCCGCGCCCGAGCCCGAGAGGCAGGCCCTCGAAGCGTTTGAGGATGCGCCGCAGGAAGATGCCCACGTACTGCGGGGTGAGCACCAGGAGGCTTATGCGGGCGCTTTTCAGCACGGAGAGGATGGCCTCGGGCTTGAGGGTCTCCAGGAACGTGGAGCGCGCCCCGGCCAAAAGCGGCACCAGCAGGTTCACCATGCACGGGTAGGCATGGTGCAGGGGGAGCACGGCAAGGAAGTTGTCGGTGGGCAGCAGAAGCCCGGTGGCCTTGATGGACTCCACGTTGGCCAGCAGGTTGGCGTGGGTGAGCGTCACCGCCTTGGGCCTGCCCGTGGTGCCGGAGGTGAAGAGCAGCGCGGCCGGGTCGCCGGGAGCGCCCCGATAGATGGCCCCCTCGGCCAGGGGTTCGTGAGCCAGGGCCTCATCCAGGCTCCGGGCCAGAATACAGTCGTCGGCACGGCAGGAGGCGAAGAGGTCCTCCCGGGAGGCGAACACCAGGCGGGCGCGGGTTTTTTCCAGGAAATAGGCCGCGTCCTCCGGCGTGGACTGCGCATCGACGGGCACCACGACCCCTCCGGCCAGGAGGATGCCGAAGTAGGCCGCTCCCCAGGCCGGGGAGTTCTCCAGGCACAGGACGGCCCGGCCGCCCGGGGCGAGCCCCTTTTCCCGGCACCAGCCCGCCACGCGCAGGGCCATGTCCAGAAAGGCGCGGCGGTCCAGGTCCTTGAAGGAGCCGTCCTCCAGGACCAGGCGCAGGGCGAAGCCCTCCGCGTGGCGGCTCACGGCCTCCAGCAGGGAGTCGACAAGGGTTGCGTCCGGGGAAGGCATGGCCGGGCTCCCGGCGTTTCAAGCCGTTTTTTCGCAGTGGCGGTTCAGCGCCAGAAGGCCACCACGTCCTCCACGCGCTCGCGCTCCTTAAGCGTGACGAAGCGCCCGCCGGACACGCCAAGGACCTTGGGCATCTGGCGGCTGTTGTAGCGCGACCACATGGCGAACGTGTACGCCCCGGCGTCCAGGATCAGGATGAAATCGCCCGGCGCGACGTCCGGCAGCGGCCTGGACCGGGCCAGGAAATCCCCTGAAAAACAGAGCGGACCGGCCACGTGCCAGGGATTCTCCGCCCCGGCCTTGAGCGCCCCGTCCGGCCCGGCGGCGGCCAAGTCGTGGTGCCAGGTGCCCGGCACGTAGCAGGTGCGCAGGAACATGTCCGCGCCAAGGTGGATCACGGCCGTGCGGTGGCCGGGCTGCTCCTTGACGTATTCCACTCGGCTGGCCGCGAAGCCCTGTCCCGCGAACATCCAGCGCCCGAACTCCGTGAACACGGCGAGGCTCCCGTCGAAAAGCTCCGGGCAGTCCCGGGCCAGGGCGGCGCCATACTCCCGCATGGTCGGCTCGGATTCTCCCTCGCGGTAGGAAACGGGAAGCCCGCCCCCGATGTCCACCCGGGTGATCCTCGCGCCCCCGCAGGCGGCGTCGATGTCGCGGCGCAGGTCCAGCAGGATGCGCGCCCCGCGCGTGAACAGCGCAAGCGGGCACCCCTGGGAGCCAACGTGCATGTGCAGTCCCGTGAGCCAGGGGCGCGCCACGTACGCCTCGATGATCTCCCGGCGCTTTTCCACGGGCTCGCCGAATTTGGAGAACTCCCCGGCCACGCTGGTGTCGGCGATCTGGCCCAGGCCCACCTGGGGGTTGACCCGAAGCCCGATGGTGGCGGCGGAGGAAGGGGCGTCCACCAGGGCATCCAGACGGGCCAGTTCCTGAAAGTTGTCCGCGTTCAGGTGGACGCCCAGCGACAGGGCCTGGCGCAGCTCGGGCACGGTCTTGGCGGGCGAGTCGAACACGATGCGCGAGGGCTCGCACCCGGCGGCCAGGGCCAGGTGCAGCTCCGGCAGGGAGGCGGCCTCCAGGCCCGCGCCGCGCGCCACCAGGCGCGAGAGCACGGCGGGCATGGGCATGGCCTTGACGGCCACGGCATGCAGCGTTCCCGGGACGAACGCGGCGCGCGCAGCCTCAAGCCGGGCGTCCAGGCCGTCCAGGTCGTAGATGAGCGCGGCGGTGTCGTCCTCATCCAGGGCTTTGCAGGCCAGGGCAGCGGCGAGAATCCTGGAGGCGGGAGCGGCCCGGCGGGCCACGGCGGAGTACTCCATGCTCAGGCCCTCTCCTCCATCTCGAAGCTGAAGCGCCCGGATTCGAACAGGCCCAGGCAGGCGTCCACGGCATCGGGGAAATAGAGCACGCCCCGGTTGCGCTTCACCTCGCCCAGGGCCCGGTCCAGGCCCAGGGCGGCCCGGTAGGGCCGGTGGGAGCTCATGGCCTCCACCACGTCGGCCACGGAGAGTATCTTGGCCTCCTCGCTGATCTGGCCGTCGGAGAGCCCCGCCGGATACCCCGAGCCGTTCAGCCGCTCGTGGTGCTGCAGCACGCACTGGGCCACGGGCCAGGGAAAGGGGATGTTCTTGAGAATGTCGAAGCCCACCTCGGAATGGGTCTTGATGAGCCCCATCTCGATGTTGGTGAGCGTGGACGGTTTCGCCAGTATTTCCGCTGGGATGTATATCTTTCCGATGTCGTGCAGGAGCCCGGCCACGCGCAGGCCCTCCAGGCGGTCGCCATCGAGGCCAAGCTCGGCTGCTATGGCCGTGGCCAGGGCGGCCACTCGCTGCTGATGCCCGGCCGTGTAGGGATCGCGCTTCTCGGCGGTGACGGCCAGGGCCTCCACGGTGGCCTCCAGCGATTCGCGCAGGCTGGCCACGTATTCCCTGAGGTTCCGCTCGCTCTTGACCCGCTCGGAGATGTCCCGGAACACCAGCACGGAGCCCACCGTCCCGCCCCAGTCGTCGAGAATGGGGGAGACGTTGGTCTCGATGGGCACGGACTCCCCGCTCGAGCGCGTGAATCTGCAGGTGTGGCTGCCGAATCCTGCCATGCAGGAGTCATCGTGGCGCAGGAGCTCGGGCAGGGTCCTGCCCTGGGCCTCCTCCAGCTTGACTCCCAGGAACTGCTCGGCCACGGGGTTGAGGAATCTGACCAGCCCGTCGGCCCCCGTGGTGACCACGGCTTCGCCCAGGCTCTTGAGGGTGGTGGCCAGGAGCCTCTCGGAGAGCACCAGCTTGCGGTCCGTCTCGTACTTGTAGACGGCCATCTCGATGGTGGTCTGGAGTTCACGGTCCTCGAAGGGCTTGATGATGTAGCCGAAGGGATTGGTGATCTTGGCGCGTTCCAGGGTCTGCTTGTCCGCGTAGGCGGTCAGGTAGACCACCGGGATGCCGAAATTCTCTTTGATCAGGCCCGCGGCCTCGATGCCGTCCATCCCGCCCTCGAGCATGATGTCCATGAGGATCAGGTTGGGCTTGAGCTTCCCGGCCTTGTCCACGGCGTCCTCGCCGGTGCTGGCCACCCCGGCGACATCATAGCCCATGTATCTGAGCCTGCTCTGGATATCCAAGGCGACTATGGCCTCGTCCTCGACCACGAGTATCCTGCTCTTCTGACTCGGCATGTCCGTTTCCAGTGCCCGCATTGCCGGGCTGTTGCGCGACCGGCGTCCCGCACGCCGGTTTCCGGGACACGGTCTCCCACGGGGCCGTGCGCCTTAAGCCATGAGTTCCTTGAGGGCTTCGGCCAGCCTGGGGTGCCTGAATTCGAAGCCCAGCTCCACGAGGCGCTTGGGGAAGGCGCGGCATCCCGAGAGAAGCAGCTCGTCCGCCAACTCCCCCATGGCCAGCCTGAGTGCAGCGGCCGGCACGGCCAGGCCGCACGGCCTGGACATCGCCCGCCCCAGATACCGGCAGAAATCGAGATTGGAGACGGCTTCGGGGGCCGTCAGGTTATAGGGTCCGGCCGCGGCTTCGTTCTCCAGCAGGAACACGATGGCCCGGACGGCGTCCTCCATGTGTATCCAGGGGATTCCCTGGTTCCCCTCGCCCAGGGGGCCGCCCACGAACAGCCTGAAGGGGGTGAGCATCTTTTGCAGCACGCCCCCGCCTCGCCCCATGACCAGCCCCATGCGCAGCACCACCCAGCGCACGCCCAGGTCCTCCACCGCGCGCGTGGAGGCTTCCCACTCCAGGCAGACGTCCGTGAGGAAGCCTGATCCCGGCGGGGACGACTCGTCCACGGCCTCGTCCCCGGTGTCGCCGTAGTAGCCCACGCCCGATCCCTGGATGAACACCCTGGGTTTCACGGCGGCCTGGGCTACGGCCGCGAGCATGGCCTGGCCCGCATGGACCCGGCTCTGAAGGATCCGGCTCTTGCGCTCGGGCGTCCAGCGCCCCTCGGCGATGCCCTCCCCGGCCAGGTTCACCAGGGCGTGGGCGCCGTCGGCCAGATGGCCCCAACCCGCGCCGGAGTGTCCGTCCCAGGTGACGTATTCGGGCAGGGCTCCCTCCGGATCCGCCGAAAGGGGCCGCGACGCGCCGCGCGTCAGCACCGTCACCCGGTAGCCCCCGGCCATGAGCGCACGGCACAGGGGCTTGCCGATGAAGCCGCTCCCGCCTGAGACGATGACGGATTTCGGATTATCGTGCGAAGGTTCCTTCATACCATAAGGTACGTAGGGGAAAAGGCTTCAGGTGGTCAATAGGAGAAGTCGAGCTGATATTTGACAGGAGGGATCGCGTCGAAATTCCAGAAGAATAGCGCGCCCTTGAGCCAGGAGGAAACGTCCTGCCGCACCAGGCGGATTTCGAGGGTCAGGGAATAGGCGTTGCCCCGGGCCAGGCTGTCCCAGGCCCCCAGGTCCATGGACATGTTGCCCCACGCCTCCTTCATGACCAGCCCCAGGTCGCGGCCCCGGAAGTGCTCCTGGCGCCCGCCCGGCAGGACGATCTCGAAGGGTCCCCCGTCGTGCAGCCTGAGGCTCGAGAGCGTCTGGGCGCGCGAGACCTCTGCGTTCCAGGAGTAGTCACGCTTGCGGGTGAGCCAGGCCCGGCATTCCAGGGCCAGGACCTGCCCGCTCACCAGGGCGTCGTTCACCGCATCCACCGCCTTGACGTCCACCCCGAAGCGCACCTTGACCCGCCCCTCCTGGTTGTCCACGACCAGGTTGGTCAGGCCCATGCGCTGGGCGTGCGCGTCCGTGCGGGAGACCGCCGAGAACGCAAGCAGGAGGAGTACGAGATACAATGCCCGACGCATGAAGAACCCTTGCCCTTTAAACCCTTTCGGCCCCTACCTGAAGCCCGTGGCTTTGACAACAGCCAAAGCCGGGAGTACCCTTTTTGAAGCGATGAACCGCATCCGATTCGTCTTTTTCGGGGAGCTCAAGTCCCCCTGGGCGGCCCAGGCATGCCGCCACTACCTTGATGGGCTTTCGCGCTATATCCGTTACGATACCGCGGTGCTGCGCGACGCCAAGGAAGCCAAGGACCACACCGCCCGCAAACGCAAGGAGGGACAGGCGCTCCTTGCGGCGCTTGGCCCACGCGACCGCGTGATCGGCCTGGACGAGCGGGGCAAGGCCCACGGATCCAAGGGACTGGCGTCGAAACTCTCCGAATGGATCGAGGACCCGGGCCGCGCCCCCTGCTTCGTCATCGGCGGCCCGTACGGATACAGCCCCGAGGCCGAAGCCCGCTTCGACGAGCGATTGAGCCTCGGGCCTTACACATTGCCACATGAACTGGCCCGAGTCATCCTCCTGGAGCAACTGTACAGGGGCATGAGCATCCTGGCCGGGCATCCGTACCACCATGATTGACCGTTTCCGGCCCCATTCTCCCCTCGACTTTTTCGCCGGAACATGTTTTCAAGCGATTTCGGCCGGGCGCACTCTAAACGCGCCGGAACTCGGCCTTTCCAGTCTTTTTTGAACTCCTGGAGCTGACATGTCCTTTCCGTCCCTTTCAATCGGCGACCTGTGCGTCCGCATCCCCATCATCCAGGGAGGCATGGGAGTCGGCATATCCCTTTCCGGCTTGGCGGCGGCGGTAGCCGAGGCGGGAGGCATCGGGGTCATCGCGGCCGCCGGCATCGGCATGAGCAGGCCCGGCTACGCCTCGAACTTCATCGAGACCAACAACGCCGCCCTGAGCGACGAGATCCGCGCCGCCCGGGAGAAAACCTCGGGAGCCATCGGCGTCAACATCATGGTGGCCCTCACCAACTACGCCGAGCTGGTCTCCACCGCCGTCAAGGAAGGCATCGACGCCATCTTCTCGGGAGCGGGCCTGCCCCTGGACCTGCCCGCCCACCTGCCCGAGGGCTGCAAGACCAAGCTGATCCCCATCGTCTCCTCGGCCCGGGCCGCGGTCATCCTGTGCAAGAAATGGCTGGCCAAATTCGGACGCGTACCCGACGCCTTCGTGGTGGAAGGCCCCATGGCGGGCGGGCACCTGGGCTTCAAGCCCGGCCAGTTGGGCGAGGCCGCCCACTCTCTGGAGACGGTGGTCCCGGAAGTGATCGAGGGCGTCAAGCCCTACACCGCTCCCGACGGCAGGCCCATCCCGGTCATCGCGGCCGGAGGCGTGTACACCGGGGCGGACATCCGCAAATACATCCGCATGGGCGCGGCCGGGGTCCAGATGGGCACCCGCTTCGTGGCCACCGACGAATGCGACGCCGACATGGCCTTCAAGCAGGCGTACGTGAACGCGTCCGAAGAGGACATCGTCATCATCCAGAGCCCCGTGGGCCTGCCCGGACGCGCCATCCGCAACACCTTCTTGGAGGAAGCCTCCAAGGGCAACCGCCGCCCCAAGGTGTGCCCCTTCAACTGCGTCCACTCCTGCGACCACACCACCACGCCCTACTGCATCATGATGGCCCTCATGAACGCCAAGAAGGGCAACCTGGATCACGGCTTCGCCTTCGCCGGGCAGAACGCCTGGCGCGTGACCGAGATCGTGCCGGTCCGTGAGCTCATCGCCAGCCTGGAAGCCGAGTACGACCAGGCCGTGGCCCAGGAGGCCGGAGCCTAGCGCGCGGGTGCATCCGGCCCCGGGGGACACCGCCATGCCCATGTTCGACACCGCCTATCTGGAGAAGCTGGAGGCCTACTTCGCCTCGGGCGATCTGGAGATGGATTTCGAGTACGCCGACGAGGAAAAGCGCGGGCGCATCCTGGACTTCCTGGAGAAGCTCATGGACGTGGCCGACCAGGCGGACCAGCAGGCCACCAAGCTCATCTTCAAGGATGGGCTTGATCAACTGCTGGGAGCGAACACCCAGAAATAGCCCATCTGCCCCCGGCTGGGATACGCGGCGGTCCGCTCGAGGGCGAAGCCCTCGGGCACGGCTCCGTCCGGGGCCGCATCACTCGCGAACACGACCACCACGGGGAAGCGACGTTCCCCGTTCCCGGATTCTCTTTCCAACTTGTAGCGCGACGCGGTCTTCAAAAATTCCCGCCACGGCTGGAAGGCCCGAGACAGGCAGACCTGCGCCGTTCCGGCCACGGCTTCGGCCCGGCCCTCGAACACCTCGGTGCGTTTGAGGCGCATCATGGCCGCGCACTGGCGCAAAAACGCCGCCCGCTTGGCCCTGGGCTCGATCAGCACGTAACGGCCCGCATCCCAGAAGAGCCTGAGGGGCACGCCCGGAATCCCGGCCCCGGCCCCGAAGTCGAGCGTCAGCGGCTCATCCGGGAGATCCAGTTCGCAGAGCAGGTCCGCCAGGTGCCAGCTGTCCGCCACCAGCTCCGAGAGCATGAGCGGCCACTGGCGCGGCCCCACCAGGTTGGTCCGGTGGTTCCATGTCTGCAAGAGGCCGAGATAGACGCCAAGGCCCTCGGCCTGCTCCGGGGTCAGTTCGCGCCCGAGCGAGCGGGCTTGTTCGGCCACCAGGGCCGGGGTGGGATCGCTTGAAGCCATGGGCCGGGGTATGGCCCAAGAATTGACGCCCGTCAAAGGATGCTCTACCAAAACCGGCGGACGAGAACCGTCCCATTTTTTCCCGCAAGGAGCCCACTCGTGACCACCACCGCTAACGCCGCCGTGCTCTTCCCCGGACAGGGATCCCAGGAAAAAGGCATGGGCCGCGACCTGGCCGAATCCCGCCAGGACGCCATGGACCTCTGGAAGCTGGCCGAAAAGACCTCCGGCCTTGCGCTTCGTGAAATATACTGGGACGGCGACGACGCCTCCATGGCCGACACCCGCAATCTCCAGCCCGCCATGACCGTCACCACGCTCAACCTCTGGCTGGCCGTGAAGGACAAGCTCGCCCCCATGGGCTTCGCCGGGCACAGCCTGGGCGAATACGCCGCCCTGGCCGCCTCGGGCGCGTTGCCCATCCAGCAGGTTCTTGAACTTACGAGCCTGCGCGGCAAGCTCATGGCCGAGGCCGGCGGCACGGACGGGGCCATGGCCGCCATCCTCAAGGTGTCGCTGGAAAACGTGGAGCAGATCGTGGCCAAGGCCGCCGAGGTCACCAAGGGCGTGCTCCTGGTGGCCAACTACAACACCCCGGGCCAGTACGTGATCTCAGGCCGCAAGGACGCCGTGGACCAGGCCGCCGGGCTGTGCAAGGAAGTCAAGGGCCGGGCCATCCCCCTGGCCGTGAGCGGCGCGTTCCACTCCCCCATGATGGCCGAGGCCGCCGCCGAGCTTGAAAAGATCCTGTCCAAGGCCGACTGGCGCGCCCCCAGCGCCCCGGTGTTCGCCAACGTGACCGGCGCGGGCGAGTCCGACCCGGAGAAGCTCAAGGGCCTGCTGGCCCGCCAGATGACCTCCTCGGTGCGCTGGATCGACACCATGGGCGCACTCTACGAGGCCGGAGCCCGGACCTTCGTGGAGATCGGCCCCAAGGGCGTCTTGACCAAGATGGTCAAGCCCAACCTGGAGGGCAAGGACGACGCGACCGCCGTCAACGTGGGCTCCATGCAGGCCGCTGCGGAGTTCACGCTGCCGTAGGGGAAAGGCGAAGAGTCAGGATGCCTCCGGCGGCCAAAGGGACTCCGTCCCTTTGGAATCCCGTACAGGGGGTTGGTTCGTAAGCGATACGACGACGCCGGGCGCTGGCCTGGGCGTTCAATGAGAATCAAGGCGGAAAAATGCGCGCGCTGACCCATTTGAGGGGCCTTCTGGGCTCCATCCTGGAGAAGAAAGGGGCCGAGTGGCCCGAAAAGGCCACCATCGAGCCCCCCAAGGACAAGAAATTCGGGGACATGGCCTGCAACATCGCCATGCTCACGGCGGGAAAGTTGGGCAGGAAGCCCAGGGAACTGGCTGAAGAGCTGGCCAGGGAGCTTCTGGAGGCCGATCCGGGCCTGTCCAAGGTCGAGGTGGCCGGTCCCGGCTTTCTGAACGTCACCTTCGCGCCGTCCTTCTGGCAGCAGACCGTGGAAGAGGTGCTGGAAGCCAGGCAGTGCTTCGGCAAGTTCAACCTGGGCCGGGGCGCCAAGGTGCAGGTGGAGTTCGTCTCCGCCAACCCCACCGGCCCCCTGCACATCGGTCACGGGCGCGGCGCGGCCGTGGGCGACTCCATGGCCCGCATCCTGCGCGCCATGGATTACGAGGTCTCCACCGAATACTATATCAACGACGCCGGACGCCAGATGCGCCTGCTCGGCGAATCCATCTGGGTGCGCCTGCTGGAGCTTCTTGAGAAGCCCGTCGCCTACCCCGAGGACTGGTACAAGGGCGAGTACATCATCGACCTGGCCCGCGAGCTCGTCACCCTCAAGGGCAAGGCCCTGGCCGACCTCCCCCCGGCCGAAGCCCAGGACATCTGCTACGAGTACGGCATGAAGTCCATCCTGGACGGCATCAAGAAGGACCTGGCCGACTTCCGCGTGGAGCACCAGGTGTGGTTCTCGGAGAAGTCCCTGGTGGCCGCGGGCGCCGTGGAGCGGACCCTGGCCGACCTCAAGGCGCGCGGCCTGGCCTACGACAAGGACGGCGCGGCCTGGATGGGCACCACCCAGTTCGGCGACGACAAGGACCGCGTGCTGCGCAAGTCCACCGGCGAGCTGACCTACTTCGCCTCGGACATCGCCTATCACGCCGACAAGTACGCGCGCGGCTTCAATACGGTCGTGGACATCTGGGGAGCCGACCACCACGGCTACATCCCCCGCATGAAGGCCGCCGTTCAGGCCCTGGGCCGCGCCCCCGAGGACCTCAAGGTCATCCTGGTGCAGCTGGTGAACCTCATGCGCGGCGGCGAGCAGATCGCCATGTCCACCCGGGCCGGGCAGTTCGAGACCCTGGCCGACGTGTGCGCCGAGGTGGGCGTGGACGCGGCCCGGTTCATGTTCCTCTCGCGCAAGTCCGACAGCCACCTGGACTTCGACCTGGAACTGGTCAAGCAGCAGTCCATGGACAACCCGGTGTACTACGTGCAGTACGCCTTCGCCCGCATCTGTTCGCTGTTCGCCAAGGCGGCCGAGCGCGGCGTCGCCAAGCCCGCGCCCTCCAGAGAGCTGCTGGCAAGGCTGGACACCCCCGAGGACCTTGACCTCATGCGGTTCATGGAGCAGTATCCCGACATCCTGGCCAGTGCCGCCCTGACCCTGAGCCCCCATGTGGTGAGCTTCTACCTGCGCGACCTGGCCGGCCTTCTGCACCGCTACTACACCATGCATCCGGTGCTGGCCGCCCCGGACGAGGCTCTCATGCGCGCACGCATGCTCCTGCTCGAAGCGGTTTCCGTGGTGGTGGCCAGCGGGCTTGAGCTCCTGGGCGTGAACGCTCCGGAGAAGATGTAACCTGCGCGCGGTGGAAAACAGTTTTTCCACCGCCTTGCGTATAAACTTCGGTTCGCCGCGGCCCCCCCGGGAGCGGCGGACCTTTTGACGGCAGACGCCGGAGAACCGCATGAAGGTCGTGGACCGTTTCAACGTCTCCAAACAGCCTGACGGACCAAGGAAATTCACTTTCGAATTCACCGGCCCCGGGCTTGTTTCCGTGGTGGTGGTGGCGGTGCTGGGCATCGTGTGGGTCTTCATCCTGGGCGTCCTGGTGGGCCGGGGCTACAAGCCCGAGAACGCCGTGCCCCAGGTGGCCCAGATTATGCCTTCCGCCCCGGCTCCGGCCCAGCCCGAGAACACCGAGACGCCCACGGTCCTCAAGCCCGAGGAACTCCACTTCCAGGACACCCTCCAGGGACGAAAGCCCGTCGACACCGTCACTGTGGACTCCGCCAAGAAGCCCGGCGAGGACAAGGCTCCCGCCGCGCAGGCCGCTCCGCCCCAAGGCGGGGCCGCTCCCCTGACCCCGGCCGCGGCTCCCGTGCAGACCACCGCGTTGGAAAAGACCCCCTCCGCCCTGCCCAAGGGCAAGGTGGCCACCGCCCCGGCCCAGCCCGACAAGAAAACCGTCCAGGCCGACGCCTCCAGGCCCAAAGACGCCAAGGACTCCAAGGGACAGAAGTTCTCCTGTTCCTACCAGCTTGCCGCCCTGGACAAGAAGTCCCAGGCCGATTCCGAGGTGGACCGGCTCAAGAAAAAGGGTATCAAAGCATCCGTGGAGGAGGTAAAGATAGACGGCAAGACCCTTTACAGGGTCGTGGCGCAGGTAAAAGGGACCGAAGCGGAGATCAAGCAAACCCTTGATAACGCTGGGGCAAAAAAGCCTATACTTCGCGACAAAAAATCCTTATGAGTCTGTTCCCCCGCGAAACGGGGAGGCTCTCCCACGGAGGACTTCGAATGTTCGGACAAACGTTCGTCCCGACCAAAGCCTTCTTCACCAGAGGCATTGGCCGTCACAAGAATAAGCTGCAATCCTTTGAGCTGGCTCTGCGCGACGCCGGGATTGAAAAACTCAACCTGGTGTACGTCTCCAGCATCTATCCGCCCAACTGCACTCTTCTGACCGTGGAAGAAGGCCAGGCGCTGCTCAATCCCGGGCAGATCACCTTCTGCGTCATGGCCCGCAACGCCACCGACGAGAAGGGCCGCCTTGTGGGCTCGGCTGTGGGCATGGCCTTCCCCGCCAGCAAGGACAACTACGGATACATCTCCGAGCACACCTCCTTCGGCAAGGATCAGAAGGAAATCGGCGATTTCGCCGAGGACCTGGCCTCCACCATGCTGGCCACCACCTTGGGCATCGACTTCGATCCCGAAACCGCCTACGACGAGCGCCGCGAGATCTACATGATGTCCGGCAAGATCATCGAGTCCAAGTCCCTCCCGAGCGTCACCACCGGCGTCTCCGGAATGTGGACCACCACCATCTCCGCCGTGGTGTTCCTGCCGTAGGACCCATTGCACGATGCATGAAAGCGCCCCGCCCACGCGGGGCGTTTTCGTTTGGGGGACAGACACATGCGATGCCGCCCGCCCAGCCTCTCCGACCACTTCGACGGCAAGCGCTTCCGCAATCCCTGGGGCGACGCTGACAGGAGCTTCGCCGACCTGCTGCGCTGGAAGTTCACCTCGCGGTCCGTCCCCTGGCCCGCCAAGGTCCACAACACCCGCAGGGACCTGCCGCCCGAGCGCGTCCACGGCGAGGCCGTGCGTATCACCTGCATCGGGCACTCCACGGTGCTCATCCAGACCGCCGGGGTGAACATCCTCACCGACCCGGTCTTCTCCGAGAGAACCGGTCCGGTCATGATCGGCCCCAGGCGCGTGCGCGAGCCGGGATTATCCCTGGCCGCCCTGCCGCCCATCGACGTGGTTCTGGTCACCCACAACCACTACGACCATCTGGACCTGCCCTCGCTTGCCGCGCTGTGGCGAGGCCACCGGCCGCGCCTCATCGCGCCGCTTGGGGACGCCCGCCTCGTTGAGCGTGCCGCCAAGGGCGCCACCTGCGAGGAGCTGGACTGGTGGGAGTGCGTGGATGTGGCGCATTCATCCGGCGGATGCGGGCCCATCCGGCCGGAGCGGGCCTCGGCCGCGTGCGCACGCGGCCGGGACGTGCCTGGGCCGCGCTCAGCGACAGGTTCGATCCGCATCCATGCCGCGCCCGCCCACCACTGGTCCGCCCGGGGTCTCTTCGACCGGCGCGAGGCCTTGTGGTGCTCGTTCGTGCTTGAGACGCCCGCGGGGCTCATCTCGTTTTTCGGCGACACGGGCTACGGCTCGGGCGAGCCCTTCCGGCGCATCCGGGAGCGCTTCGGCCCCTCCCGCGTGGCGCTTCTGCCCATCGGGGCCTACGAGCCGCGCTGGTTCATGGCCCAGGCGCACATGAACCCCGAGGAGGCGGTCCGGGCCTTCCGGAGCCTTGACGCTGACCACGCCCTGGCCCTGCACCACGGGGTGTTCAAGCTCACAGACGAGGGGATCGGCCAGCCCCTCGCGGACCTCGCCGAGGCGCTTGAGAAGCACTGCGTCCCGCCGGAGGCGTTCCGCGCTCCGGACGTGGGCGAGGCCTGGACGCTGCCCTGACCGGGCGGGGTCTCGAACGCCCTCGCGCAAGCCACGGACGCCCGGGGTGGCCCGAAACCGTTTCCTGCCACTCCGGCGAGCCGCCCCCGGCAAAAGCCTCGCACGCCACACGATTGCCCCCGCCCGCGCTTTCGGCTATCCCCCAGCCCATGACCGCAACCGAACGCGCCCCCATCATCTTCGAGCGCCTGCGCGCCAGATATCCGAAAACCGTCCCCGCCCTCGACCACCACAACGCCTGGGAGCTCCTGGTGGCCACGGTGCTGGCCGCCCAGTGCACCGACGCCCGGGTGAACATGGTCACCCCCAAGCTCTTCGCCCGCTGGCCCGGCCCCGCCGAACTGGCCCTGGCCTCCCAAGAGGACCTGGAAGAGGTGGTCCGCTCCACGGGCTTCTTCCGCAACAAGGCCAAGAACCTGATCGGCGCGGCGAAACGCGTCATGGACGCCTTCGGCGGCCAGGTCCCCCGCACCCTGGCCGAGCTGGTCACGCTTCCCGGCGTTGCCCGCAAGACGGCCAACATCGTGCTCTCCAACAGCTTCGGCGTGAACGAGGGCATCGCCGTGGACACCCACGTCACCCGCCTGGCCTACCGCCTGGCGCTCACCGACTCCGACGACCCGGTGAAGATCGAGCGCGACCTCATGCCGCTCTTTCCCCAGGACCAATGGGGCGAGATCAACCACCTGCTGGTCTATTTCGGGCGTGACATCTGCGACGCCCGCAAGCCCAAGTGCCCCGAGTGCGAGCTTTCCGACATCTGCCCCAAGCGCGGCGTAGGGAAGAAGTAGGCCATGCACGCTCCCGGAACCTTCACCATACAGGCCACCGACGGACCTTCCCGCTTGGGCGAACTGCACACTGCCCACGGTGTGGTGCGCACCCCGGCCTTCATGCCCGTGGGCACGCTCGGCACCGTCAAGTCCCTCTGCCCGCAGGACCTCAAGGACGCGAGCGCCCAAATCATCCTGGGCAACACCTACCACCTCTACCTGCGCCCCGGCGACGACCTGGTGGCAAGGCGCGGGGGGCTGCACGCCTTCATGGGCTGGGACCGCCCCATCCTGACCGACTCCGGCGGGTTCCAGGTGTTCTCGCTCTCCGGGCTGCGCAAGCTCACCCCGGACGGCGTGGAGTTCCGCTCCCACCTGGACGGCTCCAAGCATTTCTTCACCCCGGAGAAGGTCCTGGACATCCAGCGCAACCTGGGCTCGGACATCATGATGGTGCTGGACGAGTGCGTGCCCTACGGCGCGGACCACGCCTACACCGAAAAATCACTCGTCCTGACCCACGACTGGGCCCTGCGCTCCCGCGAGAACCACGCCCCGGGCCGCAACGGCCAGCTGGTCTTCGGCATCGTGCAGGGCGGCTTCTTCAAGGACCTGCGCGAGCAGTCCGCCGAGGCCATCTGCTCCATGGGCTTCGACGGCCACGCCATCGGCGGGCTTTCGGTGGGCGAGTCCACGGCTGAAATGTACGAGCTCATGGCCCACACCGCGCCGCTTCTGCCGGCGGACAAGCCGCGCTACCTCATGGGCGTGGGCAAGCCCATGGACATTCTGGAGGGCATCGGCAACGGCATCGACATGTTCGACTGCGTGCTGCCCACCAGGAACGCCCGCAACGGCACCCTCTACACCAGCCGGGGCCAGGTGAACATCAAGCGCGCCGAGTTCAAGGAGGACGACTCCCCCCTGGACCCTGAATGCACCTGCTACACCTGCCGGACCTTCTCCAAGGCATACCTGCGCCACCTCTACGTGGCCAAGGAGCTTCTGTCCTACCGTCTCAACACCATCCACAACGTGCATTTCTTCCTGGAGTTGGCCAGGGGCGCTCGCGAGGCCATCGCGGCCGGGCAGTTCGCCGCCTACAAGGCCCGTTTCCAGGCGGTGTACCCAAGCGCGCCGCAGGAGTGATCCGTGAAGCGACCCGGTTTCAAGGCCGCTTTTCATGTCCTTGAGCACCTGATGCTGGCCGCCGCCGTGACGGGGATCGGCCTTCTGCTCACGGCCGGGTTCTGGCTGCAGAACAGCGATCCTCCCACGGCCTCGGACGCCATGGTGGTGCTGTGCGGCGACTTCGGACGGGCCGCCTACGCGGCGGACCTCTACAAGCTGGGCCTGGCCCGGAAGGTCTACGTGGGCAGGGCCTACAGGCTGCGGGGCGAGCGCGTCCTGGACCAGAACATGCTCACCTTCCCCCGGCACGAGGAAGTCTACAAGGCGCTCCTGCGCAAGAAGGGCGTCCCGGCCGACGCCATCGAATACTACGGCGACGAGCTTCTGAGCACCGCCCAGGAGGCCGAGGCCCTGGCCGCGCACCTGGGCGCGGGGCCGGGCTCGCTCATGGTGGTGACCTCTTCGTACCACGTGCGCCGGGCGCGCATGATCTTCAAGGACGCCCTGCCGGGCTGGGACGTGCGCGTGGTGGACGTCCCCGCCGAAAGGATGCCCGCCGCGTGGTGGACCGACCAGGAGTCGGCCCGCACCGTGCTCCTGGAGATACCCAAAACCTTCTATTACCTGCTGGGCGGCAGGTTCCGGTCGGCTCCGGCCGGAAACTGAGCCCGGCGGACATCAGGAGCACAGCATGGCCAAGACAGCCATCGTGACCGGAGGCAACAAGGGCATCGGGCTCGAAGTGACCAGGATGCTCCTCGCACGCGGCTGCGTGGTGTACGTGGTGGCCCGCGATTTTGCGGACTTCCCGCTGGCCTCGGAGAAGAACGTCCGGACCGTGCCCTTCGACCTGGCCGAGGTTGAGAAGATACCCGCCCTGGTGGAGCAGATCGGCGACGTGGACATCCTGGTGAACAACGCCGGGGTGATGTTCAGCATCCCCCACGACCGGTACACCCGCGAGCGCGTGGGCCGGATGCTGCGCATCAACCTTGAGGCCCCGGTGGCGCTGACCACGGCTGTGAGCGCGTCCATGCTCCGGAAGGGAGGAGGCAGGGTCGTGAACAACGCCTCCCTGGCCGGTCAGACCGGGCACCCCGACGTGTGGTACGGCATCACCAAGGCGGGGCTCATCAACATGACCAAGAGCTTCGCCAGGATCTTCGGCGGCAAGGTGGTGGTGAACGCGGTGGCCCCGGGACCGGCGGAGACGGACATGCTCGCCTCCATCCCCGAAGCCCGCCGGGAGGGCGTCTTGCGCTCGGTCTATTCCGGACGCTTCGCCCGCGCGGACGAAGTGGCCGAAACCATCGTCTGGCTGGCCACGGACAGCCCCGAATACATCAACGGAACCTGCATCGACATAAACAACGGATCGTTCCCCAGGTAGGAGGGGTCCGGGCGGCACGGCACGGAGCGGCACGGGCGAGAGCCAGGCGAACCGGCGGGATCACTGCGTAGGCAGGCGTTCCCCGTCCGCCACTGCGGGCTGTTCCACGAAGCGGAAGCTGTTCTTGCCGCGCCCCTTGGCCCGGTACATGGCCGTGTCGGCGTGGCTTATGAGCTGTTGCGGCGACACGCCGTCGCCGGGATAGACGGCGATGCCGATGCTCGCGCCGATCCGTGCCTGCCCTCCGGGCAGGTCGAACGGCTCGGAAACGCTCTCAAGCATGCGAGAGGCCACCCTGGCCGCCTCGTCGATGTTCTTGAGGTCCATGAGCACGGCCACGAACTCGTCGCCCGCGTAGCGGGCCAGGGTGTCGTTAGAGCGCAGGCACTCCCCCAGGCGCCGGGCCACCTGCTTGAGCAGCCTGTCCCCGGTCTCGTGGCCGTAGGTGTCGTTGACCCGCTTGAAGTCGTCCAGGTCCAGGAACATCACCCCCACCTTGGAGGCGTTGCGGTCCGCCGTGGCCATGGCCTGCTCCAGCCGGTCGGTGAGCAGCATGCGGTTGGGCAGCGCGGTGAGCACGTCGTGGAAGGCCAATTCGCGGATGCGTTCCTCGGCCTCCATCTTTTCGGACACGTCCGTCACCACCAGCAGGAACCCCTTGGCGGCCTGCCCCCGGCGGCCCTGGATGGCCGAGAACGAGAACTCGAACACTCCCGGGGTCTCCGGCAGGCGAGTGGTCAGTTTCAGGCGTCCCGTCTCCCGGAGGTTCTCCATGGTGGGCCAGCCCTCGGGCACGGGCAGGCCCATGGACAGGACGGCCCGCCAGTCCCGGGCGACCATGGCGCTGCGCACCATGCGCAGACGGTCCTCGGCCACGCGGTTGACGCGCAGCACCTTGCCCTCGGCGTCCAGCACGAAAAGCGCCTCCTGCACCGAGGAGAACGTCCGCTCCCAGTCCTCCGCGGCGGTGCGAAGCGAGGTGAGGGTCTGCTTCAGGCGCACGGAGAGTTGGAAGAAGGCCCGGGCCAGCTTGCCGATCTCGTCGCCGGAGCGCATCTTGCGAAGCGCGTCCATGGCGCTGGAGGCGAACGGCCTGGTGAGCGCGCCGTCGGCCTTGCGCAGGTCCTGCGAGATGATCTGGGCGGCTGTTTCCAGGCCTTCCAAGGGCTTCGCGATGCGGCGCATGGCCCAGAATCCCGCGGGCAGCACCAGGGCCATGGCGGCGCAGAAGAACAGGCCCAGGGCCACCACGGACTCGCGTATGGACTTGAACGCCTCGACCTCGGGAACCTGGGCCAACACGGCCCAGCCCAGCGAGGATATCTGGCGCGAGGCGATGATCATGGGCACGCCCTGGCTGTTCACCGTCTCTCCGGCTCCTTCGTAGCCCTCCACGGTCCGGTCGAGGAAAACATTTTTGCCCGGCTCGTTGCGCGTGAGTATCCGCGAGGCGTCCGGGTGGATGATGAATCGGCCGGCCCGGTCCACCACGTAGACGTACCCGGTCTCGCCGATCTTGCGCTGTTGCTGTTCCCACAGGCCCGAACGCGAAAGCAGGTTCAGCGAGCCGCATACCAGGGCTATTATCTCCCCCGTGTCCGACTTGATGGGGGCGGTCACGGTCAGCACCGGCAGGCCGGTACGGGCGGATACGTACGGATCGCCCAAGCCTCCGGCACCATGGGACACGGCGCGCGCGAAGTAGTCCCGGTGGGCGAAGGACTGGCCGCGCAGTTCGGGATGGGGAGGGAAATCCTCGACGAATATCCCGTTGCGGTCCAGGATGAAGATGCCGCTCTCCAGCCTGGGGAAATACGACAGCTGCCGGCTCAGATATTCGCGGATGGCCTCCCGGTCGTTTCTGCGCAGGGCGTCCTTGGGGAAATTGCCCGCCACGGCCATCAGGTCGCGTACGTTTTCCTCCACGAAGCCCTGGATTTCCAGGGCGAGGATGCCCGTGTCGGAAACGAGCTGGTGCCGGACCAGGCCCTTGATGGCCTTCTGCTGGTAGGCGAAGAGAAAAAGGCTCGTAGCCGCAATGACGGCAAGTACGAGCCCTGACAGCAGTAACGATGCTTTGGCGCTGAGCTTCATGGTAAGCGACCTGTGAAGGGCCTATACAAGTTCGTCGCTGATTCAAATGGGTAAAACACGAATTTTGTGGTTGCCCCCGAAAAAATAGATATATTCGGGACGAACCCAGTCCAGGAGGCAGCATGAACCGCCATCCCAACAGACTCGCCGCCGAAAAGAGTCCCTACCTTCTCCAGCACGCCCACAACCCCGTGGACTGGCTGCCCTGGGGCGAGGAAGCCTTCCGGAAGGCCCGCGCCGACAACAAGCCCCTGTTCCTCTCCATCGGCTACTCCACCTGCCACTGGTGCCACGTCATGGAGCGCGAATGCTTCGAGGACGAGGAAACGGCCGCCCTGCTCAACTCCGTGACCGTGCCCGTGAAGATAGACCGTGAGGAGCGCCCGGACCTGGACGGCGTTTACATGACTGCCTGCCAGCTCATGACCGGCTCCGGCGGCTGGCCTCTCTCCATCTTCGCCGACCACCAGGGTCGGCCCTTTTTCGCCGCCACCTACATTCCCAAGCACACCCGTTTCGGGCGCATGGGGCTCATGGACCTGCTTCCCAGGATCAGCGAGGTCTGGAACAGGCGCGCGGGCGACGTGGAGCAGACCGCGGGCAGCGTGACCGCCGCCCTCAAGGATCAGCAGCACCCCGCCCCCCTGGACACGGCCCCCGGCCCTGATGTCCTGGACACGGCCTACCGCCAGCTGGCCCAGCGTTTCGACGCCGAACACGGCGGATTCGGCCAGGCCCCCAAGTTCCCCTCGCCCCATCAGCTGCTCTTCCTGTTGCGCCACCACAAGCGCACCAATGATCGCCTGCCCCTGGACATGGTCGCGCAAACCCTCACCGCCATGCGCCTGGGCGGCATCTTCGACCACGTGGGCCTGGGCTTCCACCGCTACTCCACCGGCGCGGACTGGCTGCTGCCGCACTTCGAGAAGATGCTCTACGACCAGGCCATGCTTCTCATGGCCTACACGGAAGGCCACCAGGCCACCGGCGACCCCCTCTTCAAGCGCGCCGCAATGGAGACAGCCGCCTACGTGACGCACGCCCTGGTCGGCGCGGAAGGCGGCTTCCATAGCGCCGAGGACGCCGACAGCGAGGGCGAGGAAGGCAAGTTCTACGTCTGGACCGAGGCCGAGCTGGCCGACACCCTGTCCCCCCAAGACGCCGCGTTCTACGCTGGCCTGTACGGGTTCAAGCCCGGCGGAAATTTCGCCGAGGAGGCCAGCGGACAGGAAACCGGGTCCAACATCCCCCACCTGTCCGCTCCTCCCCGGGACGCCGACGAGGCGCGGCTGGAGTCCATTCGCCAGAAACTCTTCGAGGCCCGCGAGAAACGCGTCCATCCCCACAAGGACGACAAGATCCTCACCGACTGGAACGGCCTCATGGTCGCGGCCCTGGCCCAGGCCGGGCGCATCCTGGACGCCCCGAAGCTGGTCCGGGCGGCCTCCCGGGCGGCCGATTTCGTCCTGGCCCGGCTGCGGGGCGCGGACGGACGCCTGCTGCACCGCTACCGCGACGGCGAGGCCAAGGTGCCCGGCAACCTGGACGACCACGCCTTCCTGGCCTGGGGGTTCGTCGAACTCTACCAGGCCACGTTCGACCTGGGTTGGCTCCAGGCCGCGCTGGACACGGCCGAACAGATGCTCGCCCACTTCAAGGACCCGGAGCGCGGAGGGTTCTTCTTCACCGCCGACGACGCCGAAACCGTGCTCACACGCCGCAAGGACGCCTTCGACGCGGCCATGCCCTCGGGCAACTCGGTGGCCATGCTGGTTCTTCTGAAGCTCTCGCGCCTGGCTGCCCGGTACGACCTGGCCGAGGAGGCCCACCGCCTCGTCCTCTCCCTGGGCGAGAACGTGACCCACTTCCCTTCGGGGTTCACCATGCTTCTGTGCGGGCTGGACTTCGCCCTGGGGCCCGGGGCGGACGTGGTGCTCTCTGGCCCCGACGACGCTTCGCTCGAGCCGTTCCTTGCGGCCCTGCGCGGGCGCTATCTGCCGAATACGCTGGTGCTCAAGCGGGACGAAGCGGGCGAACTGGCGTCGCTGGCCTCCTATACGGCGGGCATGTGCCCCGTGGACGGCAAGGCCACGGCCTACGTCTGCCGCGACGGCCTGTGCGAGCCGCCGACAACGGACGTGGTGAAGATGATGGAGCTTCTGGAAAAGAAGTAGGAGAAGAGGCCTCCGGCGGCCAGAGGGAGTTCCTCCCTTTGGAATCCCGTATAGCTTCGCGTCCAGGCGGCGGGGGTGGGGGCTGGCGCGGCAGACAAATTTTCCTTGCCAGCATCGTCATACAAAACTATACACTTCGTCATGCCCGCCACAACAACGTTCTCCCTCCCGCTGATCGACGCCACGGCCGGATTCCCCTCCCCGGCCGAGGACTATCTCGACGCCCGGCTGGACCTGAACGAGCACCTCGTCAGAAACCCCGCCTCCACCTATTTCATCCGGGTGCAGGGGGAATCCATGCGCGGGGCGGGCATCGCCACCGGGGACCTGCTGGTGGTGGACCGTTCCGTCACGCCCAGGCCCGGCCACGTGGTGGTGGCCGCCGTGGACGGCGACCTCACGGTCAAGCGCCTCAAGCGCCTTGGACGCACCCTGGCCCTGGCCGCGGAAAACCCCGATTTCGCTCCCATCCCCATCACAGATGAGCGCGCCGTGGAAATCTGGGGCGTGGCCACCCACGTCATCCGCAAGCTGACGCCGCGCGGCGTCTTCTGACGCCCATGCCCATCGCCCTGATGGACTGCAACAACTTCTACGCCTCCTGCGAGCGCGCCTTCGATCCGTCCCTGGCCGGACGGCCCGTGGTGGTGCTCTCCAACAACGACGGCTGCATCATCGCCCGTTCGGCCGAGGCCAAAGCCCTGGACATCCCCATGGGCGCGCCGGAGTTCAAATGCCGCCAGCTGTTCGCCAGGCACGGAGTGGCGGTGTTCTCCTCCAACTACGCCCTGTACGGCGACATGTCCTCGCGGGTGATGGCAACGGCCGAGACGCTGGTGCCGCGCATGGAGGTCTATTCCATCGACGAGGCCTTCCTGGACCTGTCGGGCATGCCCGGCACGCCGGAGGAGACCGCCCGGACCGTTCGCCGGGCCGTGAAGCGGGCCACCGGCATCGAGGTGTCCATCGGCATCGGCGTGACCAAGACCCTGGCCAAGGCCGCCAACAGGCTGGCCAAGAAGGACCCGGCCGGAGACGGGGTGCTGCGCCTGCCGCAGGGTCCGGAGCTGGAAGAGATTCTCGCCCTCCTCCCCGTGGGGAGCGTCTGGGGCATCGGGCGGCGCCACGCGGAGCGTCTCATGGCGCGCGGGGTGCGCACGGCCCTGGACTTCACCCGCATGAGCCAGGGTAGCGTCAAGGCGTTGATGACCATCACGGGCCTGCAGACCTGGCTGGAGCTTCGCGGAAGGCCCTGCATCTCGCTTGCGACGGCCCCGCAGCCCAGGAAATCCGTGATATTCTCGCGCTCCTTCGGCGTTCCGGTCACCCGCATCGAGGACATGCGCGAGGCCGTGAGCCATTACGCCGGAACCGCAGCCGCCAAGCTGAGAGCTAGGCAGGAGCAGGCCTCGGCCATCACGGTCTGGGTGCAGGCGTACGCATCGTTTCCAGGAGAAACGCCCTACAGCGCGAGCCTGGCTCGGGCGCTCGGCCAAGCCACGTCGGACTCCGTACGCATCGCACGCCTTGGGACCGACGTTCTCGCGCGCATCTTCCGTCCGGGCCTGCGCTACAAGAAGGCCGGAGTGATGCTGACGGGCATCGAGGGCGAGGGCACGGCCCAGCTGCCGCTTCTGCGTGAGCCGGACCCGCGCCCAGACAGGCTCATGGCCGTGCTGGACCGGGTGAACGCCAAATGGGGTCGCGAGACGGTCTTCCCCGCGTCCTGGGGGGTGGAGCGGCCCTGGCGGATGCGCCAGGCCATGCGCTCGCCCCGCTACACCACCTCCTGGGCCGAACTGCCCGTCGCGCTGGCCTGACCCCTATATGGGATTCCAAAGGGGCTTGCCCCTTTGGCCGCCGGCGGCTCCCCCGCACCTCCTGCCTCCGTAATTTTCCGTCCCAAGCCGCCCCTCCCGTGTTGACAGAATTTCCGGCCGGGCGTAGGCGGACCCCATGC
This sequence comes from Fundidesulfovibrio terrae, assembly GCF_022808915.1. Classification (NCBI taxonomy): domain Bacteria; kingdom Pseudomonadati; phylum Thermodesulfobacteriota; class Desulfovibrionia; order Desulfovibrionales; family Desulfovibrionaceae; genus Fundidesulfovibrio; species Fundidesulfovibrio terrae. The sequence goes on along the minus strand of NZ_JAKZFS010000001.1, from coordinate 1,154,319 downwards.
AAACCAGCATGACCCGCACCGCCACCTCCATGTTCAGCGTCCTAGTCGTAGTACGCCAGGGAGTTCTTGCGGCCGCTTAACGCGGGTTGTGACCAGTACGTGACATCGTAACCTCAACCCCCCCGGCGGTCAGCCGGCGGGGGTTTTTCGTTTCTCAGGCAAGCGCCAGACCTCCAGCCGGACCGCCCGGACAGACACTGAGGAGGTCGATCATGAGCATCACCGGCGCGCGCTACACAGTGAAATTCCTTGCAGAACAGGGTGTGCGCACCGTCGCGGGCATCCCCGGCGGCTCCATCCTGCCCCTCTACGACGCCCTGGCCCAGCAGAGCGCCGTCCGCCATGTGCTGGCCCGCCACGAGCAAGGCGCGGCCTTCATGGCCCAGGGCATGGCCCGCCTCACCGGCCGCCCCGGCGTCTGCCTGGCCACCTCCGGCCCTGGCGCCACCAACCTGGTCACGGCCATCGCCGACGCCAGGCGCGACAGCGTGCCCCTGGTCTGCATCACCGGACAGGTGCCGCTTTCCATGATCGGCACCGAGGCATTCCAAGAGGTGGACATCGTGGAGGTGACCCGTCCCGTAGCCAAGGCCGGGCGCATGGTGCGCCACGCCTCCGAGCTGCCCGAGGCCCTGGCCTGGGCCTTCCGCGTCGCCGCCGAGGGCAGGCCTGGCCCAGTGGTGCTGGACATCCCCAAGGACGTGCAGGCCCAGGATTTCAAGGAAGAGGAGCACCCCGAGGAGACTCCCGCCGCGCCGCGAGTGATCAGCAACTGGGACGCCTCCCGCGCGGCGGCCATGATCAACGCGGCCTCCCGCCCGGTGTTGCTCCTGGGAGGCGGGGCCGCCAAGGGCAACGCCCCGGAGCTGGCCCGCCGCCTGGCCGAGAAGGCCAACATCCCCGTGACCATGACGCTCATGGGCCTGGGCGCGCTCCCGGCCGCGCACCGCCTGAGCCTGGGCATGCACGGCATGCACGGCCATCCCTGGGCCAACGCCGCCCTGGCCGAGTGCGACCTGCTCGTCGCCGTGGGCAGCCGCTTCGACGACCGGGCCACCGGCAGGCCCGAGACCTTCTGCCCCAAGGCCAAAATCGTCCACATCAACCTGGACCCCTCGGAGCTCGGGCGCATCCTGCGCGCCGACCTGGGGATCGCCTGCGAGGCCGCCCAGGCCCTGGCGGCCATCCTGCCCCTGGCCGAACGGCGCGAACGCCGCGACTGGCTCTCGCGCATCACCCGGTTCAAGGCCGAAGCTCCCATGGCCGGGGCCGCCAACTGCGCCGGCTGCGCCCGCAGCGTCATCACCCGGTTCAAGGCCGAAGCTCCCATGGCCGGGGCCGCCAACTGCGCCGGCTGCGCCCGCAGCGTCATCACGGACGTGGCCGCAAGGCTCCGCCCGGATGCGGTCATCGTCACCGACGTGGGCCAGCACCAGATGTTCGTGGCCCAGAGCTTCCCGTACCGCACGCCGGGCCGCTGGCTCACCTCCGGCGGTCTCGGGGTGATGGGATTCGGGCTCCCCGCGGCCATCGGAGCGGCCCTGGCCGATCCCCAGGCCCAGGTGGTCTGCTTCTCCGGCGACGGCAGCCTCAAGATGAACATCCAGGAACTGGCCACCCTGGCCGAAACCGGGGCCAACGTGAAGATCGTGGTGCTGGACAACCAGAGCCTGGGCCTGGTGGCGCAGCAGCAGAAGCTCTTTTTCGCGCGCAAGAGCGCGTCTCGCTACTCCCGGGGGACCGACTTCGCCGCCCTGGCCGAAGCCTTCGGCGTCACCGGGCTGAACCTGGACGCCTGCGACGATCCCGCCGCCGCCCTGGAAGACGCCCTCAACGCCCCGGTGCCGGTGCTCATCCACGCCCGCGTGGATCCAGGCGCCATGGTCTTCCCCATGGTGCCTCCCGGCGCGGCCAATTCCGAGATGCTGCACGGCCATCCGGCTGCGCGCGGAGAAGCGTTGCCCGAAGCCGCGAACATGAGGTAGGCTCCATGAAAACTGTCCCCGCGAGGCCACCTCATGAAACCACGGGCGCTCATCTTGACGGCGAACGGATTCGAGGATTCGGAACTGCTCTATCCCTACTACCGGCTCCAGGAAGCCGGTTTCCAGGTGGACATTTCCGCGCCCAAGGCCGGAGCGGTCACGGGCAAGCACGGATACACCGTGCAGGCCGAGCTCTCCCTGAACGACTTGGCGCGGCCGGCCTCCCAGGATTACGCCCTGCTGGTCCTGCCGGGGGGGATGGCCCCGTCGCACCTGCGCGATATCCCCGAGGCGCTGGACATAACCAGGGATTTCGCGGCAGCCGGCCTTCCCATCGCGGCCATCTGCCATGGGCCGCAGGTGCTCGCTTCGGCCGGGCTGCTGGCCGGGCGCAGGGCCACCTGCTCCGCATCCGTGGCCGGGGAACTCAAGACGGCGGGAGCCCTGTACGAGGATTCCGAGGTCGTCGTGGACGGGAAGCTGGTCACGTCGCGCAAACCCTCGGACCTGCCCGCCTTCATGCGGGCGATCATGCATCTGCTTGGGCAGTTGCCTGGGCGCCTGCTTGGCTAGACCAGGGCTTGTGTGTAGTCTGGCTCCATGCCCACGGACGTTTTTCTGCAACGGCTGGACTCCTACGACGTACCAGGATTGGACGCCGCGGCGGCACGGCTGCTTGAACTCTCGGGCTGCCGTCCAGCCCGGGGCGACCGCGTGCTGGTCAAGCCCAACCTCGTCGCGCCCTCCAACACGTCCCTCTCCTGCACCCGCCCCGAGGTGGTGCGCGCGGTCTGCCGCTACCTGGCCGACTGCGGCGCGCACGCCCTGGTGGGCGACTCCCCGGCCTTCGGCACGGGACGCATCGTGGCCCGCGCCTGCGGTATGGACAAGGCCCTCGCCGGCCTGCCCGCCACCCTCGTCAACTTCACCCGTCCGCGCCAGCTGCGCCTGACCCAGGGCGGCTCCATCGGCGTAGCCTCCCAGGCCCTGGACGCGCGTTTCATCATCAACGTCCCGCGCTTCAAGGTGCATGACCAGATGCTCCTCACCCTGGCCGTGAAGAACTTCTTCGGCTGCGTGGCCGGATTCCGCAAATCCTGGGCGCATCAGGTGCACGGCGAGAAAGGCACCCGCTTTGAGAGCATGATCATGGACGTCTGCCGGGCCATGCCGCGCTCGGTGAGCCTGGTGGACGGGATCCTGGCCATGCACGTGAGCGGTCCGGCCAAGGGCAGGCCGTATGAACTGGGGCTTCTTGGAGCGGCCGCCGACCCCGTGGCCCTGGATACGGCCCTTGCCGCCGTGCTGGGCCTGGCCCCGGACGCCACGCCCCTTGGGTGTGAAGCCGGACGGCGAGGGCTCCTACGCGAGGTGGCGTACCCCCTGGCGTCACCGGATGCGTTCAAGACCGGGGGATTCGTCCTGCCGGGAAAGCTCGCGCCCATCGCCTTCCAGCCCGCGCGTTTCGTGAAGGGGCGGATCAGGAGCCTGTGCGTCAGGCTGTGCGGGGGGAAGAACTGAAGAACGCCTCCGGCGGCCAGGGGGATGATCCCCCTGGACCCTCAATAGACTTCGCGGGGAGCGTCCTCCTACCTAGCTTTCCTCTTCCTCCGCCTTGATGTAGCCTGCGCCATCATGTCCGCACTCCATCGTGATCGCCATGTCGTCATCGGCCGGGTCCAGGGCGTTGGTTTCCGCCCGTTCGTCTTCCGCCTCGCAACGCAGCATGCTCTCTCGGGATTCGTCCTGAACGCCCCCGAAGGCGTGGTCATCGAGGTGCAGGCGAAAGAGCGTTCTCCACTCGACGCTTTCGCCGCAGACCTTATCGACACCCTGCCGCCCCTGGCCATGATCGTGGAGCACTCCCGCGAGAGCGTCCCCCCCGTCCCCGAAGAAACCGGGTTCGCCATACGCGCGACCGTGGCGGGCCAGGGCCACCACGTGCTGGTCAGCCCCGACGTGGCCACCTGCCCCGACTGCCTCGCGGACATGGCCGATCCCACCAACCGCCGTTTCCGCTACCCGTTCACCAACTGCACCAACTGCGGTCCGCGCTACACCATCACCAAACGCCTGCCCTACGACCGCGCCACTACGTCCATGGCCTGCTTCCCCCTCTGCCCCGACTGCGAGCGCGAGTACGAAGACCCCATGGACCGCCGCTTCCACGCCCAGCCCAACGCCTGCCCGGTCTGCGGCCCCAAGGTCTGGCTCGCCGGCCGCAAGGGCAAAACCCTGGCGGAAGGGCCCAAGGCCGTGGAACGCGCCGCCAAGGCCCTGGCCTCTGGCAAGATCCTGGCTCTGAAAGGCCTGGGAGGGTTCCACCTCGCCGCCGACGCCCTGAATCATGCCGCCGTGGCCGAACTGCGCCGCCGCAAGAAGCGCCCCTCCAAGCCTCTTGCGGTCATGGTCCCGGACCTGGAGACGCTCTCGCTTTTGGCGGACGTTCCCCCGGAAGAGGCCGCCATGCTCTCTGGGCGCGAACGCCCCATCGTGCTTGTGGACTTACGGCCCGGCTCCCCGCTCTCGCCCGACGTCTCGCCCGACACGGTCCAGTTGGGGGCCATGCTGCCCTACACCCCTTTGCACCACGTCCTCCTGCGGGAAATGTGTAACCTTTCCGGCGGCCCGGCTGTCTTGGTCATGACCAGCGGCAACCTGAGCTCGGAGCCCATCTCCCTCGGCAACCGCGAGGCATTCGGGAGGCTCGGGAGCATCGCGGACCTGTTCCTGTTCCACAACCGGGACATCCTGGTGCGCACCGATGATTCCGTGGTGCGCTTCCTGCGCCCGGAACCGGGCGAAGCGAACCTGCAGTTCCTGCGCAGGGCCAGGGGGTTCACGCCGGCGCCGGTTTTTCTGCCCTCGAAGGGTCCGAGCGTGCTGGGGGTGGGACCGGAACTCAAGAACACCGTCTGCCTGACCAAGGGCGACCAGGCATTCTTGAGCCAACACATCGGCGACATGCAGAACATGGAGACCGCCGCTTTCCACAAGGAGGTGATCGCCCATCTGGAATGCATCCTCCAGGTGAAGCCGGAGCTGGTCGTGGCGGACCTGCACCCCGACTACCTCTCCACCCGTTACGCCCTGGAGGAGAGCGGGCTGCCGGTCAAGCGCCTGCAGCACCATTTCGCCCACGTCTTCGCCGCGTTGGCGGACAACCGGCTCATGGAGCCGGTGCTGGGCCTGACCCTGGACGGATCCGGCTACGGCGAGGACGGGACCATCTGGGGCGGAGAATTCCTGTACGTGGACCCGGCAAGGCTGGTCATGCGCCGGGTGGGGCATTTCTCTCAGGTGCGCCTGCCCGGTGGCGAGGCGGCCATTCGCCAGCCGTGGAGGATGGCCCTGGCCTACCTGCGCGCCATGGGGCGCGACCCGCTGTCGGAAGGCTGGGACTGGCTTAAGGGCCACGAACAGGAGGCGGGGCTCGTGGCGGCCATGCTGGACAAGGGCGTCAACAGCCCGCGCACCACCAGTTGCGGCAGGCTCTTCGATGCGGTGAGCGCGGTGCTGGGTGTGTGCACCCGCATAAGCTACGAGGGGCAGGCGGCCATCATGCTCGAGCATGTACGGGACGCGGCAGCCCAGGATGGGTATCGCTGCGGCGCGCGCGAATCCGGCGGCATGCTCGAGCTGGACACCCTGGACCTCTTCGGCCAGGCGGCAGACGACGCCCTGCGGGGCGTACCCGCCTCCGTGGCCAGCGGCCGTTTCCATAAAGGCTTGTCTACGGGCTTGGCCCAGGCCGCCGGAACATTGTGCAACCGTTTTGGCACAAAGCATGTCGTTCTCAGCGGAGGCGTTTTCTTGAATAAAATCCTGTGTTCAAATATGGTGTCGATGCTGAACAGACTAGGAATTACTATCATTATGCATAAATATGAACCTCCTGGGGATGGATGCATATCCCTTGGGCAGGCCTTTTTTGGGCAATTATCCATTCTCGCGGAAGCCAATGCAGATTAATGCGAATATACGTATACGAGTATCCATATTAATATAGAACAAATAAACATTCTGGCAACATGTATCGTATCGTTTGCCTATTCGCCTCAGCAGTGCCAACCCTCGCTCCCACCTGGGATTATTTTCACCGTTCAGTGGATGTTACGTGATTCTCTCCAGCTAACTGGGGGAAACCCTACTTTTTTTACTTGCGCTCCCACGAATAGTATATATAGCTGCTTGTAGGGCAGGGTGCGCCCTGGTTTTTTCGGCACTTCGCGCCAGAAAACCCCCTACGACTGAGTCCGCGGCCAGCCTCCGGCCGCGTCAGCCAAGCATCCGGACGGACACCGCGACCCCAGCGCTCGAGAATTACACCTCGAGCGGCATTGAAACCGATGTATATGTTTGACTCGTTTCTTCGCATGGACTATTTTCAAATGTATGGTGTCAGGAGTCAGGGGTTCGCGCCATTTGGTAAAACGGAGCGCTCCAGGACGTTGCCGGGAGCCAAAGAGGTGAGAAAACATGTACAATGCATTCGATGAATCACTGGAACGCATCAAGCGTGCCACCGGCGCTCGCACCCAGGTCGATCTCGCGGCCATCCTGGGAATCCGTCAGTCGAGCATTTCCGACGCCAAGCGTCGCCAATCCATACCCGCCGACTGGCTGTTGAAACTCTATCGCAGCCACGGGCTCAACCCCGACTGGGTGACTGGCGGAGACCAGCCCCAGGTTCTGCGCGAAGGCATGGCCCTGCCCGTGGGACTCATGGAACCCGGGGCGGGCTACTCCAGCGACAAGCCCAAATCCCGCACCGTGACGGTCAGCTCCATGACCGGCGTCATCGCCGAGGACGGCGCCTTCCAGGAAAGGCCCGTCGAGATGCTGGCCATCCCCGAGCCGTTCGCCTGTTCCTCCCTGACGGTTTTCAAGATGGAGCACCAGAACATGGAGCCCATCATCCGCCGCGGGGCCTACTTCGGAGTCAACAAGGAGCAGAAGCAGCTGCGTTCCGGGGAAATCTTCGCCGTCGCCGTCCCCAACGAGGGCATGGTCGTGCGCCGGCTCTTCAACGACTTTGAGAACAACCGGGTGATCCTGCGCAGCGAGAACACCGCCTACAAGGAGGAGTCCCTGGGCTCCACCACCATCATCGGCAACATCATCGGCCGGGTCTGGTGGGTGCTGCAGGAACTCTAGGATCCTTTAAGGACTGAGAGCAAAGGCCGCTCCCCTTCCCAGGGGAGCGGCCTTTCTTTTTGATGTCGGAAACATGTACGTATAATTCTATACGGCAATCCGTCCCAACCTCCCCAACTTACCGGCATACCAGGACGCATTCTTTTCCCTTGTGGGTATTGCGCTTCCAATTCTTCGATGGTAAATATCTTTATAGGTTTAGTCTATATAGTAAAGTGCAAGGAGGCGGCAGATGTGCCCACGTTCGCCCACTCAAAGCCCCCCCCCCGCGCGCGTAAAGAACGGCGCAAGCGAATTCGCCACGGGGTTCGAGCGCATCGCCCAGGCACTCGCCATCGAAACGCAGCTTGAACTGGCGGACATCCTCAGCATCAGGCAGTCGAGCATTTCCGACGCGAAACGGCGGGGAGTCATTCCGGGCGAATGGGCCTTGAAGCTCTACCAGAAGTATCGCCTTAACCCGAGATGGGTCTACGACGGGCTCCCGCCGGTATTCCTTGCCCGCCCGGAGGAGGCCGGAGGGTCCGGAGTGAAAAACCCCGATTCGTCCTTCCTGCTCAAATACCCCGAGGGGACTCTCGTGGCGGTGCGCATGGCCGACGCGTCCATGGAGCCGTCCATCCGCAGGGACGCCTTCGTGGGCATCAACCTCGCGGAGAAGGCCATCCACCCCGGAGGGTTGCACGGGGTCGACCTTCCTTTCGAGGGGGTCACCGTGCGTCGCATCCATCTCGAGGAGGAAGCGGGCCTGGCCGTGCTGAGCGCCGACGCCCCCGCCGTCCCGCCGCAACGGCTCCCCCTGGAGCAGGCCCGGACAGTGATCCTGGGCCGCGTGGTCTGGCTCCTCGCTCCCGCCTGACCTCTCCCGGCCCCGAGACAAACGGACGCCATTGCGCTAAACTGCTGCTCCGCGACGCGACACGGAGGACTCATGCAGCAGCGCAAAATCACGGCGCCGGATGTGGCGGCAGCCAAAAACGCCCGCAAACTCACCGTCATCACCGCCTACGACGCGGGGCAGGCCGCCCTGGCTGAAGCGGCCGGAGCGGACATCCTGCTCGTGGGCGATTCCCTGGGCATGGTCGTGCTCGGCCAGCCCGACACCCTCGGCGTCACCATGGGGCAGATGCTCCACCACGTGTCGGCCGTGTCGGCCGGGGCGTCGCGCGCCCTGGTCCTGGCGGACATGCCGTTCATGTCCTATCAGGCCGACGTGGCCGAGGCCGTGCGCAACGCAGGACGGTTGGTGAAAGAGGGACGCGCCCAGGCGGTCAAGCTCGAGGGCGGCCGCGAGATCGTTCCCCAGGTGCGGGCCATCGTCTCGGCGGGGATACCGGTCGTGGGACATCTGGGCCTCACCCCGCAGCACGTCGCCGCCCTGGGCGGATACAAGGTGCAGGCCAGGACGGCCGAGGCCGCACGGCGGCTCGTCGAGGACGCGCGGGCGCTGTGCGAGGCGGGATGCTTCGCCATTGTGCTCGAGTGCGTCCCCACGCAGGTGGCCGCCCTGGTCACGCAGGACGTGCCGGTTCCCACCATCGGCATCGGAGCGGGGCCCGGGTGCGACGGGCAGGTGCTGGTCTTCCACGACCTGCTGGGACTCTACGAGGGTTTCAAGCCCCGCTTCGTCAAGCGCTACGCGGAACTTGCCGCGCTCATCCGGGAAGCGCTCGGGGAGTTCGCCCGCGAGGTGCGTTCCGGAGAGTTCCCCACTGGGGAGCATTCTTTCGAAATGGACCCCGAGGAATACGCCAAGCTGGTCTCAGGCTTGAAAAAATCCTGACGCGGCGGCCGGGCGCAGCCGTTCTTCGTCCTCGCGCAGACTTTTGCAGTGGACGCACAGGGTGGCCATGGGCTGGGCCCTGAGCCGGGCCTCGGCGATGTCCTCCCCACACTCCTCGCAGAGGCCGTATTCACCTGCCTCCAGGCGTGAAAGGGCCTCCCGGATTCCGGACAGGGCCAGGCGGTCGCGGTCGCGCATGAGCAGGGCGAAATTGCGGCCGGACTCCATTGTGGCCCGGTCGGCGATGTCCGGGGGCAGGAACTCTTCACCGGCCAGGTCCCCGGCGCTGTCGCGCATCTTGGCGAGGGTCTGTTCCATCATGCCGGTGAGGGTCGCGGTAAACGTCTGAAGCATTTGCGGTGTCATGGCTGGCTCCTGGCGTTGTATTGGGCGGACGTGCGCCGCTTGCGCCCTTCCCGCCTGCTTTGCCTGATGCCGTATGCCCCGGCGGCGCCACGAAGTCGTTTCGGGCCAGTGACATTCGTGTTTCGCGAATAAATACGGACCGTGCTTTTTTCATCACAGCCTTGCTTTTTTCCCCTCAGACAGTAGGGTGGGACATCGGCCGGTGTTTGACCGGACAATTCGAGGGAGCGAACCGACGGCGTCCTGCCGTTTTTCCACTTTCCACGGAGGAATTTCGGAATGAAGGTGAAGTTGTACGACGAGGACGTCAGGGAATTCATCCTGCAGTACCGGGGAGTGTTCCTCGTTCTCTCCCATGACCCTCTATTCAATAAGAATCTGCGCAGCACCCTGCTTCGGCACCTGCTCATAAAGGACGACTGCGTCTTCAACGTAGTGAACCAGGAGCAGCTCCACAAGGAGCTGCGCCAGCTCACGAGCCAGGGGCACAAGGTAGTCTTCTTCGTCGAACGCGAGATCAACGGGAAATACTCCCACGAACTCGTCCAGTTCATAAAAAACCAGTACGCCGAGGTGATGGTGGTCATCCTCACCGGCGAAGTGGCCAGGGAAATACTCATCTACCTGCACGAGATCGGCGCCAACAACGTCATCACCAAGCCCATTTCCCCGGACATGCTCATCGAGAAGATCGCCTTCACTGTGAAGCCGCGCGGCCAGTTGGGAGAACTCATCGAGGCAGGCAAGAAACTAAACGAAAACAAACAGTTCGACGAGGCAGCCTCCATCGCCAGGAAGATTCTCGAGATCAAGCCCGGCAGCCCGGCGGCCCTCCTGCTCCTGGGAGACAGCTTCGTGGGCCAGGGCAAGATGGACGAGGCCCTGAACGCCTACACGGAAGCCTCGCGCAACGGCAAACTGTTCCTGGACCCCATCAAGAAGATCGCCGAGCTGCACAAGCTGACGGGCAACATCGAGGAAGAGACCAAATACCTGGAGCGCCTGGACAGGCTGAGTCCGCTCAACGTGGACCGCAAGATCAACATCGGCGACAACTACATGTCCATGGGCGACAAGGACAAGGCCGTGGAGATCTTCGACGACGCCATCAAGCTGGCCACCAAGGAGGCCCTCGCACAGGTCAACAGGGTGACCCGGACCATCGCCGAGCATTGCATCGCCGGCGCCCCGGAGCTCTCGGAAAAATACCTCCGCCAGTCCCTGGATTCGAAGAAGGGGCAATTGGACAAGTCCGACATCGAGACGTTCAACCGCCTGGGCATCACTCTGCGCAAGCAGGGCAAGTGGGAGCAGGCCATCGAGGAATACCGCAGGGCGCTCAAGATCGCGCCCAGCGACCCGGGCATCCACTACAACATAGCCATGGCGTACAGCGAAGGCCACCAGTTCCAGGACGCCTTCAACTTCCTGGACAAGGCCCTGCGCCTGGAGCCGGAGCTCTGGAACTCGAGCGAGACCGTGTGCTTCAACATCGCCATGGTCTACTATCGGGCGGCCCGCAAGGAGCAGGCTGCAGACTTCCTGCAGAAGGCTCTGGGCATCAATCCCAGCTTCGAACGCGCCAAGGCCATGCTGCGCGAGCTGTAACCGTCAGCCCCCAACCAGCGACACGTTCCTAAACCTGACATTCCGGACAAGCCGGGTGACCCGGCACGCCCGCGGTCCAGACCGGACAAAAAGACATCCATGATCATCCATCCCGATTTCGATCCCGTGGCCATCTATCTCGGCCCGTTCCAGGTGCGCTGGTACGGCCTCATGTACCTGCTGGGCTTCACCGCCGGCTGGGCGCTGGGCAGGCATCGCGCCGCCCGCCCCGGCTCCGGCTGGACCCCGGCCATGGTGGACGACTTCATCACCTGGTGCGTTCTGGGGCTGGTGCTGGGCGCGCGCCTGGGCTATGTGCTCTTCTACGATCTGCCCTCCTACCTGCACGACCCCATCTCCATCTTCCAGGTGTGGCACGGCGGCATGAGCTTCCACGGCGGACTCATCGGGTTGTGCGTGGTGGTCTGGCTGTTCGGGCGCAAGTACGGCAAGACGTTCCTGGAGATCGGCGATTTCCTGAGCCCGCTGGCCCCTCCGGGACTTCTGGCCGGGCGCATCGGAAACTTCATCAACGGCGAGCTGTGGGGCGCGCCCACCAGCGTGCCCTGGGGGGTGCTCTTTCCCGACCCGAGGGCGGAGGGCGTGCCGCGCCATCCCTCCCAGCTGTACGAGGGGGGGCTGGAAGGGCTGGTGCTGTTCACGGTGTTATGGATCTTCTCGTCGAAAAAACGTCCCGCCGGATCGGTCATGGGACTGTTCCTGGCGCTCTACGGGCTCTTCCGGTTCGGCCTGGAATTCATCCGCGAGCCGGACCCGCAACTGGGCTACCTGGCCTTCGGCTGGCTGACCATGGGGCAGCTTCTGTCCCTGCCCATGGTGCTGGCCGGGGCGTGGTTCATCTGGCGCGGATACGCCGCAAAGGCCCGCGCTTCCTAGCGGCCTACTCCTTCTGCAGCGGGATGAGCGCGAACTCGCCGCACACGTCCTGGGCCATGGTTTCGGGCCACACGGCCACCAGGGTCTTGCCGCGCACCGCCTCGATGTTCTCCGTGAGGGGGCGCGGGGCGCTACGCTTGCAGTACCCCCATTCGCCCTTGAGCATCTCCTCGGGGGGACAGTACCGGTTCTCGTAGGGGATGGGCCCCTTCCAGTAACGGCAGTTCTTGCATCTGGCTTTTTTCATGGTCTGGGCAGCCCCTCCAGGGCGAGTTCGAAAATTGCGGGCCAGAGTTTCCCCGTGACGTAGAGCTTCTTCCGGGTCGGATCCCAGGCGATCCCGTTCAGGTCCGACTCGGCGGGCAGGCCCTGAAGCCGCGCCCGAAGAGGGGCGCAATCGATCCAGGCCGCCACCTTGCCCGTGGCCGGGGAAATGATCGCTATGCGATCCTCGTGCCACACGTTGGCCAGGATGAACCCCTCAACCCACTCCAGTTCGTTCAGGCGTATGACCGGCCGCCCGTTGTCGGTGACGGCCAGGGTGCGCACGGGCTTGAAGCTGGCCGCATCACGCCAGGTGAGCACGTTCGAGCCGTCGCTTACGACCAGGCCGAAAGGCGTGGCGGCAATCCCCCAGCCCTCCCCTTCCAGGGGAAGCGACCCTTGCGGGGCGAGCGTGGCGGCATCGTAGACCAGCACCTTCCCCGAAAGCCAGGTGAGCTGGTAGAAGCGCCCGCCCGCCAGGGCCAGGCCCTCACCGAAGTCCGATTTGTCCAGCTCCCGCGAGTCCAGAACCTTCCCGCTGGATGGCTCCACCTTGCGCAGGCTCGAGCGCCCGTAGAGGCCCGTGCTCTCGTAGAAAGAGCCCTCGTGGAGCAGAAGCCCCTGGGTGAACGCCTTCGGGTCGTGCGGCAGGACCGCCGTCACCGTATAGCCCACCCTGACCGATTGGGCCTGGACCGGAAACGCGGCCAATAAAATGACGGCCATCGCGACGGCCCAGGCACGGCCGCATTTCGCAGACGCGGTCCGGTCGGCAGGGCACGCGTGGATAATCCGGAACGTATTCAGAAAACGCCTCCTCTCGAGGGTTGAACGAATGCCCAGAACTACCCCATCACCCGCGTGCCTTCAAGAATGCCTTTCGATCCGGTCGGCGCTCCAGGCCCGCCGGATGTCGCATGCTCCTCGCCATGCCACCCCAGGCTCTTGCGGCTATGGGTCTCTTCTCTTGCAACCAAGCAATACGCTTGGTTATTTCTCTTGATCCGGCAGCCGCCGGACACAAGAGCGTCTCAATTGCCCACGGCGGAAAATGAACATCTTGTAATGTTCTTTTTGGCTTCGGCAGTTTGACAATGGATGATTGCCGCGAGTAGATTTACTAATAGCTGGAAATTCCGGCTAAAGGAGGAAGATCATGAACGGACTTACGAAAAAGGCTCTCATTCTCGGTGTGCTTCTGGCCTTCGGTCTTACCGCCGGCTTGGCTCAAGCCAAAACCCTGGATGCCGGCACCTTCTACGTGGAGCCGAAAGTCGGCTTTTACGGAAACTCCAACAAGAACATCGGCTCCATGTTCTCCTTCGGCGGCGAGGCGGGGTACTTCATCATTCCCGGCCTCTCCATCAGCGGCGAGTTCCTGGGCTACGCGGTCTACCAGAAGAAGATTCCCGCGAACTGGGCCAACAACTACGAAACCGTGGGGGCCTTCAGCCCCATCGCCATCGTCCGGTACCACTTCGTCAACGAAACGAACTACTCCGTCTTCGCGGGCATCGGCCTTGGCGGCTTCTTCTCCTCGGTGAAGGTTCCCCGCAACGGCTATACCTCCAACTTGACGGAAATGGCGGAGGTGGGATTCAACTACTTCATCTCGGACATGGTCAGCATACAGCTGGCCGGCCGCTGGCAGCACATCGGCGAATACGGCCGCCACGGCAGCGGGTTTGACAGCGCCCCCAGAGGATCGGACAACTGGGGCGGCAACCTCGCGGTCAAGTTCGTATTCTAACCCGCCGGAACACGCAAAGGCCCCTGCCTGCGGGGGGCCTTTTTCTTTTCCCGGAAAGTCTGTACACCTCTGTGCGCCGCCCAATCGGCGCGGCCCGCAAGGATACAATTCCGATCAAGGTACACATGGACAACACCACCGAGAATCCCAACGCCACCGAAGAGTTCCAGACCCTCATCGAACCCGAGGAGTCCCTGCCCGAACTCTCCCTCGACGATCTGCCCGATCCCCTGCGCCAGGCCATGGCCCGCGCCGGATGGCAGTCGCTCATGCCCGTGCAGGCCAAGTCCCTGCCCTACCTGCTCACCGGCCAGGACCTCATGGTCCAGTCGCGCACCGGCAGCGGCAAGACCGGGGCCTTCCTCATGCCCATCTTCCACCTGCTCGACGTGGACAAGCCCCAGACCCAGGCCCTGGTGCTCTGCCCCACCCGCGAACTGGCCAAGCAGGTGGCCATGGACGCCGAGACCCTCTTCACGGACACCGGCCTCAAGGTATGCACCGTCTACGGCGGCGTGGGATACGGCGAGCAGACCGACGCCCTGCGCGCCGGAGCGCACCTCGTGGTGGGCACCCCCGGGCGCATCCTGGACCACCTGCTGCGCCGCAACCTCACCCTGGACAACATCCGCGTGCTGGTCTTCGACGAGGCCGACCGCATGCTCTCCATCGGCTTCTACCCGGACATGAAGGAGATCAAGCGCTACATGCCGAAGCGCCGGACCTCCACCTTCCTCTTCTCGGCCACCTACCCGCCCTACGTGCTGCGCCTGGCCGAAGAGTTCATGGACCACCCGAATTTCCTGTCGCTGTCCTCCAAGCAGGTCCACGTGGCGGACATCCTGCACCTCTACCACGAGGTGCCCGGCATGGATAAGGACCGCTGCCTCGTGCGCCTGCTGGAGATCGAAAACCCCACCTCGGCCATCATTTTCTCCAACACCAAGGCCAATGTGCACTACATCACCGAGGTGCTCAAAGGCTTCGGGTACGACGCCGAGGAACTCTCGGCCGACCTCTCCCAGTCCAAGCGCGAAGAGGTTCTCATGCGCCTGCGCAAGAAGAACCTGCGCTTCCTGGTGGCCACCGACGTGGCCGCGCGCGGCATCGACATCCCCGAGCTCTCCCACGTCTTCCAGTACGAGCCCCCCGAGGACCCCGAGTCCTACGTGCATCGCGCCGGGCGCACCGGGCGCGCCGGGGCCTCCGGCACGGCCATCACCCTGGTGAACATCATGGAGGAACTGGCCATCAAGCGCATCGGCCAGCGTTTCACCATCGACTTCGTCAAGAAACCCGCCCCCACCGACGAGGAAGTTTCCGCCGTGGTGGCCGAGCGGCTCACCGCGCTTCTCGAAGCCGAACTGCGCGCCATGCCGCCCCTCAAGAAGGTCCGGCTGCAGCGCTTCCTTCCCCTGGCCAAGGAGCTGGCCGCGTCCGAAGACGTCTCCACCCTGGCCATGCTCCTGGACGAGCGCTACCAGTCCACCCTTCACGCCCTGCCTCCCCAGCCCGAAGGCGCGCCCGCCGAGCCCCGCCGCGAACAGCGCCGGGATCGTGACCGGGATCGCGACAGGGACAGGGATAGGGACCGCGAGCCCAGGCGCGCACGCGAACCTCGCCAGGAGCGCGAGCGGGAACCTCGTCGCGAACGCGAACCCATGGCCGCTCCCGCCGCCGAAGCCGCGCCCGGAGAAGAGACCGGAACCGTCGCCGCCGAAGGCGAGGCCCCGGCCGAATCCAAGCCGCGCCGCAAGCGCCCCTCGCGCAAACGGCGCGGGGACCGCGACAAGCCCGCTGCCGAAGCCGGGACGCTCACCGGGGAAAGCCCTGACGTCGCGGTCGAAGCGGGTGACCACGGTGATTCCGGCGAATTCGACGAGGCCGAGACCGTGCACGCCGAAGAGGGAGGCGAAGGCGAGGCCAAGAAGCGCAAGCGCCGTCGCCGCCGCAAGAAGAAGCCCGCCTCGGGCGAGGGCGCTCAGGCCGCCGAGGCTCCCGTGACCGGGGCTGCGCCCTCCGATGCTTCGGAGCCCAAGGCCAGGACGCCCCGGAAGCAGGAGCCCAAGCAGGAGGCGTCCGAAATTCTCGGCAAGCCCTTGCGAGAGCCTTCCGGAGAAGACACCCCCGTCAAGACGGTGGAGTTTGAATACAAGCCTGATGAAATGAAGGGCATCGAGTGGGATTAAGATGAACCCGCGGGGCCTGGCCCTGACGCCTTCCGTCCTTCTGCTCGCGTGCCTGCTGACGCTGCTTGCGGCCTGCCCCGTTTCCGCGCAACCCGACATGGTTGCGCAAAGCGGGCAGGCCGCGCTCGTTCTGGCCGACAGCTGGAACTCCCGAGCCGGGGTCATGCGCCTGTACGAGCGCTCGCCCGGCGGGCCGTGGAGGCAGGTCGGCGCGCCCATTCGGGTTATCCTGGGCAAGAACGGACTGGGCTGGGGGCGCGGCCTGCACGACACTCCTGGCGGCGACTCCGGCGGCATCCCGGTGAAGCGGGAGGGCGACGGCAGAGCTCCAGCTGGGATATTCCGGCTGGGCCCGGCGTTCGGCTACGCCCAGGCCGAAAGCCGCAGGCTCAAGATCGCCTACATGCAGATGACCGCCGCGTTCGAGTGCGTGGATGATCCGGCATCGCCCCGATACAACCAGGTGCTGGACGCATCGGCCCTGCCGGCGCGCGGCTGGAACAGCTCCGAGCGCATGCGCCGGGACGACGGCCTGTACGAGATCGGGGTCGTCGTCGCCCACAACGCGCCTCCATCAGTGGCCGGAGCTGGGTCCTGCATCTTCCTGCACGTCTGGCCCAAGCCAGACGGGTACACCTCAGGCTGCACGGCCATGGCGCTTGGCGACATGGAGCGCGTGGCCGCATGGCTGGACCCGGCCAAGTCGCCGGTGCTGGTGCAGCTGCCCGCGAGCGAACACGCCTCGTTTTCCGAACTCTACGGCGCCCCCTGACTCACGCGTCCTACGAACGAGCTTGGAGCCACACTCACCTGCCCTGCAAATGCCGCATGAGGCCGCGCAATTCGTCCACGAGGAATCCGAGATTCTCGAGCGCGTCCCTGGCCTGGGACATGGCCTCGGCCGTCTCCTCGGCGTAATGGGATATCTCCTGTATCGAACCGGATACTCCGCGACTGGATTCGGTCTGTTGCTCCACGGCCTCGTCGATCAGACGTATTTTCCGTGTGACCTCCTGGCTGAGCTCCACGATCATGCCTAGAGCGCTGCCGCCGGTGTCGACCTGGCTTGCGACATGGGTGATGGCTTCAACCGCCTGATCGACTCCCTGGCCGCTTGTCTGCGTTCCGTCCTGGATTCCCTTGATGGACGCATCCACTTCGCGGGTGGCGTTCATGGTTTTTTCCGCGAGCTTGCGCACCTCGTCGGCCACCACCGCGAAACCTCTCCCTGCATCACCGGCCCGCGCCGCTTCTATGGCGGCGTTAAGAGCCAGGAGGTTGGTCTGGTCGGCTATGTCGGATATCACAGTCATGATGCGCCCGATCCCCTCGGCCCGGGCGGAGAGGTCCGTCATGTTGGCCTTGAGCGAGGAAGCCTTTGTCTCCACGGCATGGATGGAATCCACGACCTCGCGTATGACCTGGGCTCCCTCCTGGGCCTGGCCCCTGGCCTCGGCGGCGGTTGAGGCCGCTTCGCTCGCTCCCCTGGAGACCTGCTGGGTGGTGAAGTCCAGGTGTCCCAGATCGGCAAGGCTTCCTTCAAGCCTCTGCTTCTGCACCTGGGCATCCTTTGACGCCTGGGCCACCTGGCTTTCCAGCTTCTGGGACGCAGCGAAAATCTTTTCCACGATGGCCGCGAGCTCTTCCGCGGCATCGGTCATGCCCTGCTGGCGGGCGGTCTCAGCCGCTTCCTGGGCCTTTTTGGCTTCGCGGCTGGCGTTCTCGGCGATGGCGGCCTGCTCGGCCGTTTCGCGCGACCTCGCCTCGGCTATGCGGATCTCCTCCTTGAGCTTATCCACCATGGCTCCCAGGCTCATCTTCAACAGGTCAAGTTCGGCGATGAAGCGCCCTTCGGCCTTCACGTCCAGATTTCCCGACGCCACGTCGCCCGCGTATTTGACCAGGACCGACAAGGGATGGCGGATGTTTCGGGTGATGAGCCAGCCCACCACTGCCGCCACTCCGCCGGCCATGCACAGCGCCATCAGCGCGTAGAACTGGCCCGTGCTGATCGCGGACTTGGCGTCCCGGTTGTCCTCGGCGATCATTTCGTCGTTGCGGACGATCACCCGGTCCAGGACGGACAAGAGGACATCGCTCTGTTTCTGCAAGTCCACGGCGGCGAGCGCCAGCACTTCCATGGAGAGAAGGACATCTGAGGTATCCTTGCTCCACTCGTCGAGCGCTGCTTCAACTTTCTCCACGAGAAGGAGGAACCGCTGCTGCTCCTTGAGGAGCGTATTCCAGTCCTCGCCGGCTTTGGCCGCCCCCGTGAGCCCTTCCAGTTGGGCCATGGAGTTCTTGAGCTGATCGGTGTTCTCGGAATAGAGTTTCTTCTGGGCTGCCCGGAACTCCGGCGTGATCGCCGGAATGAGCTGGGAGCGCAGGGCAGCAATGGTTTCGCGCACGGAAAACTTGACGTCCTTGAGCGCCGCCAGGGCCTTCATGTTCACGTCAGTGATGTTGGCAAGCTCAAACCCCATCCGGGCGGAGTTCGAATAGCCGACAAACCATATGAACACAGACAATGCGAGGATCACCGAATAGCCGGTGTAGATCCGCAAGCTGATACTCATCCTGGCCATTCTACCCTGCCCTTTTCTCAAGAATGACGAATACATCCGCCTCGCTCTCGCGGGGAAGGCTCACCGGATGGAACTTATTTGTTATATGCCCCGCATCCGAACAGCAGGCCGTCGATCTTTTCCATGTACATGCTCTTGTTTTCGATCTGCTTGGATACAGGGTTGATGAATTTGTAGTTCTGCCAGAAAGAGTCCTTGGTCTTCCCCAGCTCGACGCGCTCCTTGACGAAGTAGTTGCCGTCGGGATCCCTGAGCTCCATCAGGTTTTTCCCGATCTGCTTGGCGTTGGCGCCGTGAGCCAGGCAATTGCCGTTCATATCGTAGACGACGATGTAGAGGTCCCGGTCCACGAACGGGCCGTTCTTGTCGTTGAAATCGGCGAACGCCTTTTCTTTTCCAACACTCTTGTAATGGGCAACGGCCTTTTTGACCAAGGCTACGGCTTCATCCTTCGTGCCGGACTGCTGGGCAAAGGCGATACTCGCCAGCAACGCAAACATCAGCAGCGCAACGAACGCTTTTTTCATGATGCTCCTCCCTGGGAATTTCGACCATTTTGGTCATGATACAAGGGATTATGATCTCTTATGCAGAACACCTTTTTTCTGAAAAAGAGTCAAGGAAACAACCTGGCGCGCGCGTCGGCAACCAGTCTGGCCGATTCCAGGCCCGGACAAAAGCAAAGCCCCGGCTGTAAACAGCCGGGGCTTTGCTTGTCAGCCTTGGCGCGCCACACCCCCTTACTGCACCCCCATGCCCGGATGGTGCACGGGCATGTCCATGTCCACGGTATGGCAGGCCTTGCAGTTCTTCGCCCCGCCCAAGGTCTTGGCCGCGCGCTGGTACTGCAGCGGCTGGAGGTTGTCCCGGTTCTTTCCGTAAGGGTTGTCGGCCGGGTAGACCGAGTGTGGCGTGCCATGGCAGGCGGCGCAGGTGAGCGCGTCCATGTCGTCGCGCTTGGCCACGAACAGGTCCTCCGCCCCCTCGGTCCATTTGCCGTAGGCCTGCATGCCCTCGGGCGGACCGAAATTCGTGTGGCAAGTGACGCACTTGGGCTCGTTCACCCAGGGAGCGCGGGGCACGGGCGCGTTGTCGCGCTGCTTGATGAGCGCAAGCAGCGGCTTAGCCGCGGCCACTCCCTGGGCGTCCTCGCGGGTGAGCAGGGACAGGGCATGGTCCTCCAGAGGACCGTGGCAGCTGGTACAGTCGAGGCCGGAGGCGGCGTGGGGGTCACGGAAGGCGCGGGTGGCCCCCTTGGGATTGGTGGGATGGCACAGGTCGCAGGCGTCGGAGCCGCGTCCGGCCAAGTAAACCGCGTGCAGCCCGTGCACGGCGGCGGAGAGGTTCAGGGACCGTTTCCCACCCTTTGCGGCATCGTCATGGCAGGAGCGGCATTCCACCTTGGGGGCCTGGCCTTGAAGACCGGTGCGGCTCAGGCGGTCATGGGCCGTGAGCACGTCGCGGGCCGTGGCGTCGGCCAGCCCCGCCACGCCGTGGGTCCATGCGCCACCGTGGCAGTTCTTGCAGGCGAGTTCGGTGGACACGGGCAGCACCACCTTGGTCTCGGCCAGGATCTTGCCCGAAGGGTCCGCGGCTTGGACCACGGCCACCGGATAGGGATTGAAGCCCGCGGAGACCGCGCCGACCGCCGGCTCCGTAGACTGGCCGGTTGTGCCCGCCGTTGCGGCTGGCTGGCCGGGCGACTGGCCATACGGCGAGACCTGAATCCCCTCGGCCCGGAAGGCCCGGCCGGAGACGTTGAAATTCCCGGCCGCCTGCCCTTCCACGGCGTAGGTGAGGGTCACATCCTTGGTGACCAGCTCAGGCGTTGGGCCTCGCTTGACAAGCTGCGCGGTGAGCGCCTGCGCGCCGATGGAAAGCGTCCACTGTCCCTTGGCGTCGAAGAGCATGTTGACGCCCTTGTCCGCCGAGACCGTGAGCAGGTACTGCGCGTCGTCGTTGAAGGGCGGGACGGCCTCGTCTTTCCCGGTGATGGGAACATCCGGAGCGGGCTTAGCCCCGTGCAACCCCTCGGTGAGGTAGGCGGCCAGGGCCTTCTTCTCGGCCTGGGTGCCTATGAAGGCAGGCATGTAAGTGCCGATCCTGCCCAGGCCCGTAAGCAGCGCCTCCATGCCTGTGGTGGAATACTTGGCCGAGCGCGGCAGCATGTCGAGCATGGGCCCGCCCTGGCTGTGGCAGCTGGAGCATTCCAGGAAGAAGAGCTCCTTGCCTGCCTCCAGCCGGTTCTCGGCGGTGACGGACTTCACCCGGCTCCATTTGGCCGAGGCCAGCACGCCCGCCTGGTTGAGCTCCGCCGCACGGGAAACCAGAATGCCGTTGGAATAGATGTATCCGGTGATGAGATAGGGCCGGCGGGCGGCCTCTCGCATGTATTCGAAGCTGGCTATGAACAGAAACGACGCGGCCAGGGTCAGGACGGCAACGGCCCGGGCGGCCCTGCGGGGAAGCCCCCCGGCCAGCAGCGCTCCTCCGGCCACGATGGCCGGGGCGGCCCACCAGAAGGCACGCATGCCGTCCGCCACCTCGGGCGAGAGCCCGCGCGCCAGCACCTGCTGTTCGGGAGACAGGACACTGATGTGCCACCATCCGGCCAGGGCCACCAGGGGCACGGGCAGGGCCGCCCATACGGCGCAGAAGCGCGACAGGCTCTTGCGCTGGCCCTCGTCGGCCACGCCCTGGGCGGTCATGAGCCCGAAAGTCCCGGCCAGGGTGGCGCAGATGCCCGAGCGCAGGACAAGGCCGGGCCAGTAAGTGGGGTTGAAGAAGCCGTCCCAGAAGCGCTGGGTGGTGACCCACTCGCCCGGCGTGAGCATGAACGAGATGAACCCCTGCACGATGACTAGAGAGCCAAAAGCGAAGAAAAAATAGAGCCAGGCCAGGATGAGCCGCCGGGTGGAGCGCTGCCCCTCGAAGGAGCGCATGTAGGTGATGAGCACCACGATCTCGGCCAGGAAGAAGGTCCACTCCGTGGCCCAGCCCAGCACGAAGGCGTGGATGAGCTTGGAGGCCGCGCCCGGGGCCGTGATGGACACGGCGAACCAGATGCCCACGCCCGTGAGCCCGCCCACCACCATGGTCAAGAGCAGGAAGAAGTTGGCGTAGCGGCGCAGGTAGTCGCGCATGCTGGTAAGTCCCAGGCGCTGGGTCCGGGTCTCCATGACGGCGATAAAGAGGCCACCGCCCACGGCGAAGTGGGATACGAACACGTGGATGGTGGCCACCAGGGCGATGAGCAGCCCGCCTCCCCAGGAGGTCCAGTGCAGAACGGGATAGTCCATGGCTTACGCCCCCTTGGGATCGGTCTTGGGGTGCCTGGCGGCCCAGGCCACAACCGCGATGCTCACCGCGAAGAAGCCCAGGAACATGGCCGTGGTGGAGGGCTCGGAGACCACCGGCAGTCCGGACGGGTCGAAGAACGGCGTCAGGTAGAGCTGACGCAGCACGCCGCGCATGGCGGTCATCACCGCCACGGTGAAGACGGCCGCCGCCGCCGCCGGCATGAGCCTGCCCTTGAAGGCGAAGGCCACCGCGAGGCCCGTGCCCGCGAGCCCGGCCATGAGAAGCATGGAGGCCGCGTGGTCGCCGCCCATGAAGGCCAGCATGAGGGGCCTGGGCAGGCTCACGAGCCACCAGACCCCGTCCAGGGCCTGAATGAGGGTGGCCCAGCCGAACCAAGAAAGCCCCTCGGCCTTGAGGGCCTCGCCGCTTGGATCATGGCGTTTGGCCCGGCCGTGCCCGATCATGGCCAGGCACAGTCCGCCCAGGGCCACAGCGGCGGTCACGTAGTGCAGCCAGCGGGGGGTGAAGGTGGGATCGCCCCAGGCGGTGAGGGTTCCGCCCGGATCACCCAAATAGCCGCTCCAGAGGTCGGGGCGCACGAGGAGGATGGCGTTGGTGGTCTGGGTGAGCGATGCGTAGAGGAAAAGCGCGCTCATGATTCCCCACAGAAGCGTGCCGCGCCGGTCGTTTTTGTGCAGGGCGTATTTCTGGCGGTAGGCCAGGCCGTAGGCGGCCATGACCGCCAGCACCAGGGCGAACCAGTACACGGCCATGAGCGTGGAGCTCACATAGAGGAACTGGCCGTAGAGCACCTGCAGAAACAGCAGCGGAGCCACCCCGATGTTCACGGCCAGGGCCGTGGCGGTGGGCACCATCGTAGCCTGTTGCCCGAGCGCCCGGGCCGGGCGCAGGGAGCGGACGAATCCCAAGAGCGTTAGCCCCAGCATGGCGTTCATGAACAGCAGGTGGACCGTGAAGGTCGTATCGAGCAGGGCCCGAAAAAGCCACGGCGCGGCGGGAATCGCGTCCGCCGGAGGAATCAGCGTACTAGGATCCATGAGTGCCCCTTAGTGCGGAATGTAACACCCCGCATGGAGGGGTATCATCTTTTCAACCCCCGGAAAATAGTCTATCTTCGGTCGTCTTTGCGTCCATCGAATACTTCCCGGCGTGCCCGGAGAACCCCATGGCCCTTCTGCTCTTCGACATCGGAAACACCAACATAAAGATTGGCCTGCACCGCCGGGAGTCCGGACTCTCGTCCTACGTGCTGCCCACGCCGCGTTCCAGCACGGCCGACCAGCTGGGCCTGGACCTGGCCGCCATGATGGCCCGCGAGGGCATCGACCAGTCGCAGCTGGAGGCCATCCTCATCGTGAGCGTGGTGCCGCCGGTGAACCCCATGCTGCGACAGGCCTGCAACCGCTTTCTCGGCCGCGTGCCCCGCTTCGTGCCCGAGGACATCCCCGTGCCCCTGGAGAACCGCTACGAGCGTCCCGAGCAGGTGGGCGCGGACCGGCTGGTGGCCGCCTACGCGGCCAGGCGCGCGGCCACGTCCCACTGCGTGGTGAGCGTGGATTTCGGCACGGCCACCACCTTCGACGTGGTGCGCGGCACGAGCTACCTGGGCGGGCTCATTTGTCCGGGGGTGCTCTCCTCGGCCCGGGCCCTGGCCCAGGACACGGCCAAGCTGCCCCAGATCGACCTGGAGCCGGAATCGCTCAAGCTCTCCATCGGGCGCTCCACCGTGGAAAGCCTGAACCAGGGCCTGCTCTTCGGATTCGCCTCCCTGGTGGAGGGCATCCTGGACCGCCTGGAAGACCACCTGGGCGAGCCCGTCACCGTGGTGGCCACGGGCGGATTCGCCCCGCAATTGGCGCGCGTCTGTCCCGCGATTGCAAACGTCAGGCCCGAACTTCTTCTCGACGGCCTGCGTCTCGTGTATGAAGAGGCCCAGGCGGGCAAATCCCGTCGCAAGCCGTAATTACGAACCGAACATCCTAAGTGAAGGAGAATCGATCATGAGCACCATCGCTGCTGTCTGGGCTAGGGAAATCCTCGACTCGCGCGGCAACCCCACCATCGAAGTGGAAGTCACCCTGGATTCCGGAGCCGTGGGCCGCGCCGCCGTGCCCTCGGGCGCGTCCACCGGATCGCGCGAGGCGCTCGAACTGCGCGACGGCGAGGCCGACCGCTACTCCGGCAAGGGCGTCAGCCGCGCCGTGGAGAACGTGCAGGGCGAGATCGCCGAAGCCGTGGTGGGCATGGAAGCCCTGCGCCAGACCGCCCTGGACAACCTCCTGATCGAACTCGACGGCACCGAGAACAAGGGCCGCCTGGGCGCCAACGCCATCCTGGGCGTGTCCCTGGCCACCGCCCGCGCCGCCGCCAACTTCCTGGGCATGCCGCTCTACAACTACCTGGGCGGCGTCAACGCCAAGGTGCTGCCCGTGCCGCTCATGAACATCATCAACGGCGGCGCCCACGCCCCCAACAACCTGGACATCCAGGAATTCATGATCGTGCCCATCGGCGCGGACACCTTCGCCGACGCCCTGCGCATGGGCTCCGAGACCTTCCATGCCCTGAAGAAGCTCCTGGCCAAGGACGGACACGTCACCTCAGTGGGCGACGAGGGCGGCTTCGCGCCGAACCTGAAGTCCCATGAGGAAGCCTTCGATTACATCATCAAGGCCATCGAGGCCGCCGGATACAAGCCCGGACCCGAGATCGCCCTGGCCATCGACGCCGCCGCCTCCGAGTTCTACAAGGACGGCAAGTACGTCTTCGCCGGCGAGAACCGCACCTTCACCTCCAGCGAACTGGTCTCCTACTACGAGGAGCTGACCAAGAAGTACCCGCTCATCTCCATCGAGGACGGCCTGGCCGAGGGCGACTGGGACGGCTGGAAGGAACTCACCGACAAGCTGGGCGACACCATCCAGCTGGTGGGCGACGACGTGTTCGTCACCAACCCGGACATCCTGGCCGACGGCATCAACGAAGGCATCGCCAACTCCATCCTCATCAAGCTGAACCAGATCGGCACCGTCACCGAGACCCTGGACTGCATCGAGATGGCCAAGCAGGCCGCCTACACCACGGTGATCTCCCACCGCTCCGGCGAGACCGAGGACTCCTTCATCGCCGACCTGGCCGTGGCCGTGAACTCCGGCCAGATCAAGACCGGCTCGCTGT
Organism: Fundidesulfovibrio terrae; assembly: GCF_022808915.1. Classification (NCBI taxonomy): domain Bacteria; kingdom Pseudomonadati; phylum Thermodesulfobacteriota; class Desulfovibrionia; order Desulfovibrionales; family Desulfovibrionaceae; genus Fundidesulfovibrio; species Fundidesulfovibrio terrae. The sequence continues at coordinate 1,129,237 of NZ_JAKZFS010000001.1, read as the reverse complement.
GCCGTTCGGACCGCCTGGCCAAGTACAACCAGCTGCTGCGCATCGAGGAGGAGCTGGAGGACGAGGCCCTGTACTACGGCCCAGTCATGGCCGCCCAGTGGTTCGAGGAAGAGGAATAAATCCCGGACGAACGCGCCCTGCCGCCAGGCGGAGCGCCCGGGGATATCCGGCAACACGAGGGGGAGCTCAGGCTCCCCCTTATTTCGTCCGCCTTTCGATGCCATGGATGCTTCTCTTCTGTCCGGGAAATGCGGAAAATAGGCTTCGCAAAGTACACTCCGGCATTGCCCAGACCGTTATTCCCTGGTAGATTTTCATCAACCCATGAATACCCCGAAGGGCCGCGCGCCGACGCCTCCGCGCCGCATCCTCGTCGCCGACGACGAAGCCGTGAACCTCAAGGTTCTCGCGGCCTTCCTGCGCGACATGGGTCACGTGGCGGTGCTTGCCGACTGCGGCGCGGCCGTGCTCCAGAAGCTCAAGCCCGACATCGACCTGGTCCTCCTGGACGTGCTCATGCCCGGCATCGACGGCTTCGAGACCGTTCGCCGCATGCGCCGCGACCCGGCCTACCGCGACATCCCCGTCATCATGGTCACGGCCCTCACCGGCAAGCAGGACCGCCTGGCCGCCGTGGCCGCCGGAGCCAACGACTTCATCGCCAAGCCCATCGACCGCACCGAACTCAAGGTGCGCATGGACTCGCTTCTGCGCATGAAGGCGTCCCAGGACGAGGTCAAGCGCTACCAGGCGTCCCTGGAGGAGATGGTCACCCAGCGCACCGAAGCGCTGAGCCTGGCCCTGGACAACCTCCAGGGGATGCAGCTCTCCATCGAGGCGTCGCAACGCGAGACCATCATGCGCCTGTCGGCCGCCGCCGAATACAAGGACGACAACACCGCCAGCCACATCAAGCGCATGAGCGCCTACAGCGCCCTGCTGGCCCGGCAGCTCGGCCTGCCCGACCACGACGTGGACGTGGTGCGCCAGGCCAGCCCCATGCATGACGTAGGCAAGATGGGCATCCCGGACGCGATTCTCCTCAAGCCGGGCAAGCTCGATCCCGACGAATGGGAACTCATGAAGACCCATACGGTCATCGGCAAAAGCATTCTGGCCGAGTCCGATTCGGAGCTGCTGCAGGCGGCCGAGCTGATCGCATACTCCCACCACGAGCGCTACGACGGCACGGGCTACCCCAAGGGCCTTTCCGGGGAGGACATCCCCCTCTTCGGGCGCATCTGCGCTGTGGCGGACGTCTTCGACGCCCTGACCACGGCTCGGCCCTACAAGGAAGCGTACCCGAACGAGAAGGCCCTGGCCGTCATGCGCTCGGAGCAGGAGAAAGGCCCTCACTTCGATCCCAAAATCTTTTCTCTTTTCCTGGACAATCTGGACGAGTTCCTGAATATACAGAAGAAATGCCACGACTAGGACCATTGCAAGGAGGAACTCCATGGCCAAGGAAAACGTCCGCAAGGTATTGGGAGTGACGGCCGCCGTGTTCGCCCAGATGGGCCAGATCTCCAAAGAGGAAGCCCTGGAGATGAGCGGGCTCGACGCGCAGGCCTTCGAGGAGGCCGCCCACAAGGCCCAACTGGCCGAGCAGGAACTCAAGGCCGGCAAGAAGGAAGCCAGTTTTTACGACATCGTGTCCAAGGCTACGGCCGAGTACATGGGGCTCATGAATAAATAACCGAAACATTGGAAAGCGCCCCCAGGGGCGCTTTCCTCTTCCAATATCTTCCCATGAATCTGTTCAAGAGCCTCTCCGGGCTGGCGGAGCGCCACAAACCGCGCTTCATGGCGCTGGAGATATTCAAATACATCGGCCCGGGCCTCCTGGTCACGGTGGGCTTCATCGATCCCGGCAACTGGGCGGCCAACGTGGCCGCGGGCGCGGGCTTCGGCTACACCCTGCTGTGGATGGTCACCCTCTCGACCATCATGCTCATCGTCCTGCAGCACAACGCCGCGCACCTGGGCATCGCCACCGGCCTGTGCCTGTCGGAAGGCGCGGCCCACCACCTGCCCCGCACCGCCTCCAACGCCGTACTGGGCTCGGCCGTGCTGGCTTCCGTCTCCACCGCCCTGGCGGAACTGCTCGGAGGGGCCATCGCCCTGCGCATGCTCTTCGGCCTGCCCCTGTGGCTGGGGGCGCTTCTCACCATGGCCGTGGTCGGCTGGATGCTCTTCGCCAACTCCTACCGGCGCATCGAGAAGTACATCATCGGCTTCGTCTCGCTCATCGGCATCTCCTTCGTGTTCGAGCTGTCCATGGTCAACGTGGACTGGGGCCAGGCCGTGGCGGGCTGGGTGATCCCGGCCTTCCCCGACGGATCGATCCCCATCGTCATGAGCGTGCTGGGCGCGGTGGTCATGCCCCACAACCTCTTCCTGCACTCCGAGATCATCCAAAGCCGCCAGTGGAACCTGGACAACGACGAGATCATCCACCATCAGCTCAAGTACGAGTTCACCGACACCCTGGTGTCCATGATCGTGGGCTGGGCCATCAACTCGGCCATGATCCTCCTGGCGGCTTCGGCCTTCCACACGGCCGGGACCCAGGTGACGGAACTGGAGCAGGCCCAGAGCCTGCTCACCCCCCTGGTGGGCAATGCGGCGGCCGTGGTCTTCGCCTTGGCGCTCCTTTTCGCGGGGGTGGCTTCGTCGGTGACGGCGGGCATGGCCGGAGGGGCCATCTTCGCGGGCATCTTCAAGGAACCCTACAACATCCACGACATCCACACCAAGTGGGGCGTGGGGATAACCCTGTTCGCGGCCTACCTGATCATCCTGGCCATCCCCGACCCCTTCCAGGGGCTCATCTACTCGCAGATCGCGCTGTCCATACAGCTGCCGTTCACTATTTTGCTGCAGCTGTATCTGACCTCCTCGCGCAAAGTGATGGGCAAGTGGGTCAACCGAAAATCCACGGTGGCCGTGCTCGCCGTGATCGCGGCGGTGGTGATCGCGCTCAACGTGATGCTCCTGATCGACATGCTGGGGGGCTGATTCCTCCTTGCCTTTTTCGGCACAGAGATTATCTGCCCTTGTTCAGAACGATTCCGGAGTTTTCATGAGCGACAAGCGAGTCATCCGCATCGAAGGCGCACGCCAGCACAACCTCAAGAACCTCACCCTGGACATCCCCCGCGACGAGCTGGTGGTGGTCTGCGGCCCCTCGGGCTCGGGCAAGTCCACCCTGGCCTTCGACATCGTCTACGCGGAAGGCCAGCGCCGCTACGTGGAGTCCCTGTCCGCCTACGCCCGCCAGTTCCTGCCACAGATGGACAAGCCCCAGGTGGACAAGATCGAGGGACTCTCCCCGGCCATATCCCTGGAGCAGCAGTCGGCCACGCGCAACCCGCGCTCCACCGTGGGCACCGTGACCGAAATCTACGATTTTCTGCGCGTGTTCTTCGCCCGCCTGGGCAAGCCCCACTGCCCCCAGTGCAATCTTCCCATCGCGGCCCAGACCACGGACCAGATCGTGGACGACATCCTGGGCCTGCCCGAAGGATCGAAGTTCATGGTGCTGGCCCCGCTGGTCGAGCACCAGAAAGGCACCCACGCCGACAAGCTCAAGAAGCTCAAGTCCCAGGGATTCGCCCGCGTGCGCGTGGGCGGCGAGGTGTTGCCCCTGGAGCCCCTGCCGGAGCTGGACAAGAACAAGCGCCACACCCTGGAGCTGGTCATCGACCGCCTGGTGGCCCGGCCGGACATCCGCAAGCGCCTGGCCGACTCCGTGGAACTGGCCCTCTCCCAGGGGGCCGACCGGCTCATCGTCCACGACGTGGACAAGAAGCTCGACCGCTACTTCTCCACCTCCTCGGTGTGCCCCACCTGCAAGATAAGCGTCCCCCCGCCCACCCCGCAGCTCTTCTCCTTCAACAGCCCCCAGGGCGCCTGCCCGGTGTGCGCGGGCCTGGGCAGCGTGGAGTACTTCGAGCCGGACCTGCTGGCCCCCAACAAGGGCCTGTCGATTCTCACCGGGGCCATCCTGCCCTGGAAGAACGAACGCGTGTACGCCCGCTTCCGCGACCAGCTGGAGGGCGTGGGCAAGCGACACGGCTTCGCGCTGAACACCCCGCTCAAGGAGTTTTCCCCCACGGCCTGGAAGGCCCTTTTCGAGGGCGACCCGGACATCGGCTGGAAGGGAGTCACCGCGCTCATGGACATGGGCCAGGCCATGGGCTCCATCTGGCGCGACGAGCTGGCGCGCTTCCGCCAGAACCGCCCCTGCCCGGCCTGCAACGGGGCGCGCCTCAAGCCGGAATCCCTGGCCGTGCGCGTGGACGACCTGAACATCTTCGAGTTCTGCTCCCTGCCCATCGAGCGCTCGCTCAAGTGGCTTGGCGAGCGGGCCTTCACCGGAGCGAGCGCCGTCATCGCCGATCCCCTGGTCAAGGAACTCGACCACCGGCTGCGCTTTCTTTCCAACGTGGGCCTGGACTACCTGAGCCTGGGCCGGAACATGTCCACGCTCTCGGGCGGCGAGGCCCAGCGCATCCGGCTGGCCGGGCAGCTGGGATCGGGGCTGGTGGGCGTGACCTATGTGCTGGATGAGCCCAGCATCGGACTGCACCCGCGCGACAACGAGCGCCTGCTGGGCACGCTGCGCATGCTCCAGAAGCGCGGCAACACCGTGCTGGTGGTGGAGCACGACGAGGCCACCATCGAGAGCGCGGACCACGTCATCGAGCTGGGCCCCGGCTCGGGCCTGCTCGGCGGGGAGATCGTGCACCAGGGCGACGTGCGAAGCCTCCTGGAGTCCGACACCCTCACCGGCAAGTACCTGCGCGGGGACCTGTCCATCCCCCGCCCCGAGAAACGCCGCACGGCCAAGGGGCACCTCACCCTCAAGGGGGCGCGCACCAACAACCTGAAGAACCTGGACGTGTCCATCCCGCTGGGCTGCCTGACCTGCGTCACGGGACCTTCCGGATCGGGCAAGAGTTCCCTGGTGGTGGACACCCTGTACAAGCACCTGGCCCTGTCCCAGGGCATCAAGGTGGACCTGCCCGGCGTCATCGACGGGTTCGAGGGCGCGCGGCAGATCGAGAAGATCGTTTCCATCGACCAGACCCCCATCGGGCGCACGCCGCGCTCCAACCCGGCCACCTACACCAAGATATTCGACGAGATCCGGAACATCTACGCCGCAACCGCCGACGCCAAGAAGCGCGGCTACAAGCCGGGGCGTTTCAGCTTCAACGTGCGCGGCGGGCGTTGCGAGGCCTGCCAGGGCGACGGCGTCATCACCGTGGAGATGCACTTTTTGCCGGACATCCACGTCACCTGCGAGGTCTGCGGCGGCAAGCGCTACAACCGCGAGACCCTGGAGGTGCGCTACAAGGGGCTGAACATCGCCGAGGTGCTGGACCTGCCCGTGCTGGACGCGAGGCGGCTCTTCGAGAACTACCCGGCCCTGGCGCGCCGCCTGGAGATCCTGGAGCAGGTGGGACTGGAATACGTACGCCTGGGGCAGCCCGCCACCACACTTTCCGGCGGCGAGGCCCAGCGCATCAAGATCTCGCGGGAACTGGGCAAGCGCAGCCTGCCCGGCACGTTGTACATCCTCGACGAGCCCACCACGGGCCTGCACATGCACGAGGTGGGCAAGCTGATCCAGGTGCTGCACCAACTGGTGGAGCGCGGGGCCTCGGTGCTGGTCATCGAGCACAACACCGAGGTGATCCTGTCCTCGGACTACGTCATCGACCTCGGCCCCGGAGGTGGGGAATACGGCGGGCGCATCGTGTCCCAGGGCACGCCCGAACAGATCATGGCCGATCCCGAATCGGTCACGGGAAGGTTCCTGACGCCATGACCCCCATGACTATATAAAACATCACTGACAAATTTTTTCCTGTTTCCCCAACTTGTCTTGCTAGTAAAAACTTCGTATTCCACTGCACATGAGCGATTATCCATCAGTTCTCGGGGTCTTCTCCCTGCGCAAGTCCGACGAGGTCGGCACGGGCGCGACCCAGGCCAGGCATGCCCAGCTGACCTACTGGTATGCCCGGCAGCTGGACCAGACCGCCGTGGAGGTACAGCCGCTCAACGTCTACCATGTGCCCTCCGGCATACGGAAACAGGCCGGCCTGAACGACTTCCTGCGCTCTTACACCCCTGAGCCGCGCTATTACGAGGCCAACACGGTGCCCGCGCTCAGGTCCCTGACATCCAAGATCGAACAGGGGGAGAAGTTCTTCTCCATGGGGCTTCTGGACGACGCGGAAAAGGCATTCCTCAAGGCGCTCATGATCGACGAGGTCAGCGTCCCGGCCAACTACGGCCTCGGCGACGTATATACGGAGCAGAAGGAATACCTGAAGCTGCGCAAGGTGCTCAACGTGCTCATGGGCCTGGACGACGCGTTCTCGCTGGAATACCGCCAGAAGCTCAACACCTTCGGCATCAACCTGCGCAAGCAGGGCTACCTGGAGGAATCCATCGCCTTTTTCAACAAGGCGCTGGAGATACAGAAGAACGACGAGAACATCTATTTCAACCTGGCCCGCGTGCACTTCGACAAGGGCGAGATCGACAAGTGCATCGGCATCCTGAACATCGCCACCACGCTCAATCCGGAATTCATCGAAGCCCGGAAGTTCATCACCTACTGCGAACGGATGACCGTGCAGTAGCCGGACATCCCTGCCCGCAGCCTTCTAGTATATTCGTCGCCGCCGCATCCGCCCTGAAAACGGGCGTAGCATCTCCGAAACGGCAAGGGCCGGAGCTGTCGCCCCGGCCCTCGTCATCAGGCGGCCCGCCGGGAGTCCCCATCCGGGCTTCGGCGGCGCCTCACACCCCCTTCTCGAAGTTGCGCAGCGCCAGGCGAAACGCGGCCACCACATAGGTGTCGCAGTCGGACTGGGGATCGACGTATTCCAGGTTGCCCTTAAGGTCCTCTCCGGAAAATTCCCAGGCCGAGTCCACGTCCATTCCCTTAACCATGGATATCAGTGTGCCCAGGCACTGGCGGCTGTAGGAGCACTGCACCTCGCCGCCGATCTCCCGGAGCACGTTGTCATCAACGAGAATCTGCACGGCGATGGGACGCTTGCAGAACGTGCTGCCGTAAACCGCCTTGGCGGAAAACGCCTCCAGCGGCTTCACCAGCCCGTCGTTCTTGTATGTTCTCTTCGTGGCCATAATGTCTCCAATGGCTGAGCGGTGCTGCGGCGCGCGCCTGCGCACCGTCAGGTTGAAGGAGAGGCAGCCTGCCCCTGAAATGGACCAAGGAGTCCCACGAGAACCTTGACCCCGCCAACAAGTTGCAAGCACGTCTTAGTTGCCGCGATCCGGGCGGCATCTGGCCCATCCCCTTCCGGATCGCGCTCTCTCGAATCATCCTGCGCCGAACCGTCCCCGCCGCGCGCTTAAGCCCAAAGCGCCCGTGGAGTGCCCAACGGCCCGGCTCTCAGGCCCGGTCTACGAAACCTTGCAGTGCACGCCCTTGGCGATGAGGATGTCCCACATGGTGATGACGCCCACCAGCTTGCCGTCGTCGATCACGGGCAGGCCCGCCACGTTCTTCTCGTCCATGATCTTGGCCACGGCCAGCAGGTCGTCCGTGGACTTCACCGCGAACAGGGAGGAGTTCATGACATCGGCGACCTTGACCGAACCGGGATCGCGGCCCGCGGAGATCACCTTCTGGATCATGTCGCGCACCGTCACTGCGCCGTACGTGCCGTCGGGGCCGTCCTTGTCCACCATCAGGCGGCGCATATTGTTCTCGGCCATGAGCCTCATGGCCTGACCTGCCGTGGCGTCCTTCTTCACGTACATCACCCTGGTGGACATCGCGTCTTTGACTTTCACCGCTGCCTCCTTGTTAAAAATTTCACAGGTGACTATTCTTTATGCCTGGCCGGAAAAGCTGTCAACACGAGGATTTGAAGAAGAGTCGAAGGGGAGGATTTGCAAGGGGTAGCGTCAAAGCGGACACCGGTCTAACGACACCGGCGAAGCGAGACACGGTCCAGCCCGGGAGAGGCCGGAGCGAAAGATCGAAGGCTGGTGAATAGGCTGTACAGGGGGAAGCCACCAGCGGCCCAAGGGCCTTCGTCACCTTGGATTCCCATATAGTTTCGCATTGTTAAGTGATTCCGAGGTTCGCGCATGGCGGATGCGGCGGGGGGCGTCACGTGTTGGTCGGAGGATTCCCGAGGGCCCGGACGGCCTCCAACAGCGCGTCGAAACGCGGGGGATCGAAGCTCCTGGCCGCCCCGACCACCTCGGTCCGGACGCTCTGGAAATCGAAATCCGGGCGCATGAAGACCTGCGCGGTATGGCTTGCATGGTGGAACCGGTAGACGGCGAGCTCATCCGGAATGGACCGGAACTCGGCGAGCATGCTGAGCTTGAGCCACAGGAGCCAGTCCTCGCATTGGCAGCGCAGGCCATCCAGGAAGCCGCCCGCCCGCTTGAAGGCGTCCCGGCGCACGGCCACCGTGGAGAGGCAAATGTTGTTGGCCGTGAGCAGCCACCGGAAGTAGTCGATCCGGCCGAAGCCCTCGGCCTCCCGGCAGAAGGCGGCGAAGCTCCCGGCCCAGGCGGCGAAGACGGCGGCGGACATGCCCCGGTTCTCGCCCAGCCAAAGGCGGCTCGCCTCGTCGCACTCCACGGCCGCGCAGCAGTGGCACAGCCCGAGCCCCGGGTCCTCCCGGAAGGCGCGCACCTGCCTTTCGAGCTTTTCCGGAAGCCAGTAATCGTCCGCGTCCAGGAAGGCCAGGATGGGGCCGGTGGACTTGTAGACACCGAAGTTCCTGGTGCGGCTCACCCCCAGGTTCCTGGCGTTGGAGTACACCTTCACCCGCCCCGGGGCCTGGCGCTCGAGGGCGCGCGCCAGTTCCAGTCCCCCGTCCGTGGAGGCGTCGTCCACGATGATCGCCTCCAGATCGGAAAAGGTCTGCTCAAGCACGCTGGCAACGCACTGGGCGAGATAGCGTTCATGGTTGTAGAGCGAGATGACGACGCTCACTTCGGGCATGGCTGACTCCCTGCATCCGGGCCTGCGCCGGCCCGGAACGGATTCCCGGAAAGGGGTTGCGGCGCACGCCGCAACCCCTTCATCTTCCTGGTGGTGGACCCGGCAGCCCGTTCGACAAGGCATTGCTACGAAGCAAACACGCGCGGCCTAGCCCTCTTGCTGCGCTATTGCGCCGGGATCGTCGTTGCGGCGGCAGCCTGCCCCTCTATGACGCTTACGTCGTTGAGAGAGCGGCTCACCTCGTCGAGCATGAAGATCTCGTCGGAATGAAGCACCTTTCCGATATCAAGCAGCAGGATGAATCTGCCGTTGCACTTGCCTATGCCGCGCAGAAACGCGGTGTTCACGGCCACGCCCATGGCGGGAACCGGCGCGATGTTTGCGGCGTCCAGCTCCAACACCTCCTTGACCGAGTCGGCAACGGCCCCGAGGGTGATCGTGTCGTCGCCGGTGCTGATCTCGACGATGATAATCCGGGTGTTCACGGTTCGCTCGGCCGCTTCCAGGCCGAAGCGCAAGCGCAAGTCGATCACCGGAACGGCAGCGCCCCGCACGTTCACCACGCCCCGCATTGCCGGGGGCATTTGAGGGATCCGGGTTATTTCCGCCATATCCAGGATCTCCCGCACCGAGGTGATGGCGATGGCGAACAGCTCCCCGGCCAGGGTGAAGGTCAGAAACCGTTCGGTGTCTATACTGGCGGCATCGGCCATTGGTTGCTCCTTGACGCTGAGAAGGGGCCGTTAAAAATGCTCAAAGGACGAATCTATTTCGTCCGCTGCGTTTTCGGTTTGCAAGCTGATGCGCACCCCCTTGTTTCGTTGCTGGCCGGAAGCCGCCAGCGCCGTGGGCTCCTTGGCCGGAGCCAGAGGCTTCGAAACGCCCGGGGCGCGTCGTGGTTGCGTTCTACGGGTGCCCCCCACCCTGAAGAAGGTGATGACGGACTGCAGCAGCTCCGACTGGGCCGAAAGCTCTTCGGCCGTGGACGCCAGTTCTTCCGATGCGCTGGCGTTTTGCTGGATGGTCTGGTCGAGCTGTTGCAAGGCCTTGTTCACCTGGGCCGCTCCGGAGCTCTGCTCCTGGGTGGAAGCGCTGATCTCCTGCACCAGTTCCGCCGTTTTCTGGATATTGGGCACCAGTTGGGTCAGCATCATGCCCGCTTTTTCGGCGACGCTCGTGCTTTCATTGGCCAGCCTGGTGATCTCCGCCGCAGCCTCCTGGCTGCGTTCGGCCAGCTTGCGCACCTCCGAGGCCACCACGGCGAACCCCTTGCCGTGCTCGCCTGCCCTGGCCGCTTCAATGGCGGCATTGAGCGCCAAAAGGTCTGTCTGGCGGGCGATCTCCTCGATGATGGTGATCTTTCCGGCGATCTCCTTCATGGCGTGCACCGTCTGCCCCACCGCGTCGCCGGATTCCTTGGCATCACTTGCGGCCTTGACCGCAATGGCTTCGGTCTGCCGGGCGTTTTCGGCGTTTTGCTGGATGCCGGAGCTCATCTCTTCCATGGAGGACGAGGACTCTTCCACTGCAGCTGCCTGCTCAGACGCGCCCTGAGAAAGGGTTCCCGCCGAGGATGAGAGCTGCTGACTGCCGGCGGCCACGTTTTCCGTGCCGGCCTGCACTTCCGCGACGACATTGGTCAGCGTCTCCACCATCTTGCCCAACGATTCGAGCATGGCGTCATTATCCGAGCGTTTGGAAACCTTCACCCGCAGGTCGCCGTTGGCGAGCGTTTGCGTTATCTCTGTCGCTTGAGTTTCAGCTTCGATCAGAGCGGTCATGGAGGCCATCAGGACGTCCTTGTCGGAGCGTTTCCTGACCTCGACATTCAGGTCGCCCAGGGACATTTTCTCCGCAACAGCGGCGATTTCCTTTTCAGCAGCCAGGAGCTTGCCCATGGAGATGAGCAGAATATCCTGCGAGGAGCGAGGAGAAACCTGCACATCCAGATTCCCCAGGGCGATTTGTTCCGAAACGTTTGCAATCCGCTGTTCCTCCTCGGCCACCAGGCGCATGGAGTCCGCCAGAACGCCGACTTCATCCGTTCCAACCACGGCCAGGCGGGCGCCGAGATCACCTTTGGCGATGGCTTCCGCGAAAACGACGCTCTGTCGCAACGGGACTGTGATCGTCCGTATGATCACCAGAGAAAGAATCATGAGCACAACCAATGCGACAACTATTGCTATTATGAACATCATCCGAACATTGGCGTAAAGCGTGGCGGCCTCATTCAGGCTGGCCTGTTGTATTTTATCACCCGATGCGGATATCGCATCGACAATGCCGTCAATCATCCTGGTCGGCTCCTGGTCAATACCGGCAACCATTTTATCCAGTTTCTTTCCCGTATCATCGTCACTGGTGTCGAACGACTTCAAGCTGTTGAGATATTTTTCGAAGAGAGCAACATGTATGGAGATTGCCCTGTCAACCTCATCGACCGGCAATCCAAGATGCTGCAGCGTGACTTTCAAATCCCTCAAGTTCTTGAGGACTGACGCATGTGATTCCTTGAATAAATCGGTGTACTTTTTCAGACTATCAGGGTTGTTTCCCCTGATGAGGATATCTTTCCATTCCTGCACTTGTTTCTTGAATTCGACCTGAGCAGTGCGCGCCTGATTGACGGCATTTTTAACATTTTCTGCATTCTTTAATTGCACACCAACCGAGTCGTTCAAGACTGAGACGCTATGAATACCATAATATCCTAGGCATATCAGGAATAACAAAGAAACACCCACCAGAAAAAATAGCCTAGACCCAATCTTGAAGTTATTCAGAGACATCGGATTCCCCTTGCGTTGCCGGGTTCATACAACCACCCCACATACATCCAGAAAACACAAAGACAAATCGGACCACTCTTTCGTTTCACAGCGTCAAGCGATGAGCAGTTTTTCATCAGCCTGTCTGCGAGTGATGCCTGCTCCCTTGAGCCAGGCGCTGAACGTTCCCTCGATTCGATATAATAATGGGATGTAGCGGTCTAGGCTTTCTTGGACTCTTTTCCAGCCACGTATTCGTTTCCCTTCTTCACGGAGCACCAAGCGACACTCTGTCGACTTTCCACCTGATTTTCACCTTGGACAATCTGAATATGGGGAGGGCTGACTTAGGAAGGACAAGGTCGTCCTCCAAAGAAAAAGGGCCTACAGCTCATCGCTGTAAACCCTTGATTTCCATGGTGGTCCCGACAAGATTCGAACTTGTGGCCTGCCGCTTAGGAGGCGGCCGCTCTATCCACCTGAGCTACGGGACCACGGGGAAGAGATAGATAGTCAAAGCCCCTTCCCTGGTCAACACATTCCACAGGCATCAGGCGGTGAAGACCATCCGCGCCAGGAGGGTCTCGCCTGCGGCGCACGCCCGGGACTGCCGGTCCGCTGTTAAAGAAGCCGTCTCCAAGTGGCCGCGAGGAGCAAGTCTATTCGGTTTACATTCCTCCCAAGAGGGATATAGTGATACACCTCAACGCCACCCGGCTTTTTTTGCGAGCCCCCAGGAGTCTCCCATGCCCCGGTTGATCCCGGCCGTCCTTGCCGTTCTGTCCCTGTTCCTGGCCCTCCCCGCCCAGGCCCGCGTGAATCTTCCCGATTTCTCCGAACTGGCCGAAAAGGCCGGGGCGGCTGTGGTGAACCTGAGCACCACCCGCACCGTGAAGAACCAGGACAAGATGCGCGAGTTCTTCAAGAATCACCCCAAGGGCGGCCCCTTCGACGAATTCTTCGAGCAGTTCGAGCGCCGCTTCAAGGACGAGACCCCCACTCCGCAGCGTTCCATGGGCTCGGGCTTCATCATCTCCAAGGACGGCTTCATCGTCACCAACAACCACGTGGTCGAGGAAGCCGACGAGATCAAGGTGCAGTTGCGCGGACAGGACAAGCCCCTCAAGGCCAAGGTCGTGGGGCGCGACCCCGAACTGGACCTGGCCGTGGTCAAGATCGACAATGGCGGCGACCTGCCCTTCCTGGAATTCGGCGACTCCGACGCCATGAAGGTGGGGGCCTGGGTGATGGCCATCGGCAATCCCTTCGGTCTGCAGAACACCGTCACGGCGGGCATCGTCAGCGCCAAGGGCCGGGTCATCGGGGCCGGCCCCTTCGACAACTTCATCCAGACCGACGCCTCCATCAATCCCGGCAACTCCGGCGGACCGCTCCTGGACCTGGACGGCAAGGTCATCGGCATCAACACCGCCATCATCGCCTCGGGCCAGGGCATCGGCTTCGCCATCCCCTCCAACATGGCCAAGGCGGTCATCACCGACCTGCGCGAGCAGAAGGAAGTCAAGCGCGGCTGGCTGGGCGTCTCCATCCAGGACGTCGACGAGAACACCGCCAAGGCCCTGGGCCTGCCCGAGCCCGAAGGCGCGCTCATCACCGCCGTCATGGAGGGCGACCCGGCGGCCAAGGCCGGGGTGCAGGTGGGCGACGTGGTCACCGCGGTGGGCGGGCAGCCGGTGAAGGACGCCGGGGCGCTCCTGCGGGCCATCGCGGGCATCCGGCCCGGCGGCAAAGCCGAGCTCACCGTGTGGCGCAAGGGCAAGACCATGAAGCTCACGGCCGTGCTCGGCCAGCGCGACAGCGCCAAGATCACCAAGACTCAGCCCGGCGGATCCGGAGGCAAGGACGAGGACGAGGCCGCGACCAACGACCTGGGCCTCTCCCTTCGCCCCCTCAAGCCCGAGGAGTCCCGCGCCCTGAACGTGCCCCCCGGCAAGGGGCTGGGCGTGGTGGGCGTTGTTCCGGGCTCGCCCGCCGAGGAGGCCGAGATCAAGGCCGGGGATGTGATCCTGGAGGCCAACCAGACCCCGGTGAACTCCGTGGCCGATTTGAGCAAGGTGCTGGCGGAGGACGCCTCCAAGAAGGGAGTGGTGCTGCTGCTCATCAAGCGCAACAAGCAGAACCTGTTCCGCACCGTGCCCCTGCCCGGAAAATGATGCCGGAAGTCGTCACCGTCGGCTGCAAGGTCAACCTGTACCTGGACATCACCGGGGTGCGGGACAACGGCTATCACGAGCTGGAGACCCTCTTTTTCCCTGTGGCCGAGCCGAGCGACACCTTGGAGCTCACGCCGGGGGGGCCCGAGTCCGCGGGCCTCACCCTGACCTGTTCGGACAAGGCCCTGGAGGGCCGATCCAACCTGGTGGCCAAGGCGTACGAGGCATTCGCGGCCCTCACGGGCTTTCGCCCCGCTCTCGCGGCGCGCCTGGTCAAGCGCACACCCTCCGGAGCGGGCCTGGGGGGGGGCAGCGCGGACGCGGCGGCGCTGCTGGCCTGGCTGAACGCCCGCGCCGGAGACAAGGCCCTGTCGCCCGACGAACTCGCCGCCCTGGCCGTACGCCTGGGGGCCGACGTGCCTTTTTTTCTCACCGGCGCCCCGGCCTGGGCCACGGGCGTAGGCGACCAACTCACGCCCGCCGCCTGCGATCTGTCGGGTCTGACCATGCTGGTGTGCATGCCGGAAGAGCGGGTGGACACGGCCTGGGCCTACCGGGCCTGGGACGAGTCTCACGGGATCACGGGACGGCAAGGATCCAAACCGGCCTTGACAAGCCTCTGCCCTGCGAGTATGCGGCCTTTTTGCGTTTCCGGGACGTTCATGGCGAACTGCTTTGAGGCGGTGGTCTTCAAGCGCCACCCGGCCGTGCGGCTCCTTAAGGAGCGGCTTCTGGCTCTGGGCGCGGCGGCGGCCTGCATGAGCGGATCCGGATCGGCGGTGTTCGGTCTTTTCCGTGACCCCGCCAGGGCGATTGCTGCCGTCTCGGCTCTTTCGGGGCCGCAGACGTCTGTCTTTTGCGCCCTTTTGTGACGGCATCATCTGTTGGGGAGTCGCCAAGCGGTAAGGCACGGGGTTTTGGTCCCCGCATCCGAGGGTTCGAATCCTTCCTCCCCAGCCACTTTTTTCACACGGGACTCATATGGCAACCCACGGGGATTTGAAGATACTCACCGGCAACGCCAACCCCGAGTTGGCCAGGGCCATCTGCGACCATCTGGGCTGCACCTTGCTGCCCTCCATGGTCAGCCAGTTCTCCGACGGCGAGATCAGGGTGGAGATCGGGGCCAACGTCCGCGGTTCGGACGTGTTCGTCATCCAGCCCACCTGCAAGCCGGTGAACTACCACCTGATGGAGCTGTGCCTGATCCTGGACGCCCTCAAGCGGGCCAGCGCCTCCCGGGTGACGGCAGTGGTGCCCTATTACGGCTACTCCCGCCAGGACCGGAAGGTGGTGCCGCGCGCACCCATCAGCGCCAAGCTGGTGGCCGACTTCCTCCAGGTGGCGGGCATGCACCGCCTGCTCACCGTGGACCTGCACGCCGGGCAGATCCAGGGCTTCTTCAATGTGCCCGTGGACAACCTCTTCGCCATGGGCATCCTGGCCGAGTACGTGGGCGACACCGTGCAGGGCGACCTCACCGTGGTCTCCCCCGACGCGGGCGGCGTGGAGCGGGCCAGAAGCTTCGCCAAGCGCCTGGGATGCGGGCTGGCCATCGTGGACAAGCGCCGCGACGCCCCCAACCAGGCCAAGGCCATGCACGTCATCGGCAACGTGGAAGGCAAGACCTGCGTGCTGGTGGACGACATGATCGATACCGCCGGGACCATGGTCCAGGCGGCGCACGTACTGCTGGAACATGGCGCCAAGGACGTGATGGCCTGCGTCACCCACCCGGTGCTCTCGGGCCCGGCCATCGAGCGCCTGTGCGGTTCGCCGTTCTCGCAGGTGGCGGTGACCAACACCATCCCGCTCACCCCCGAGGCCCAGGCCTGCGGCAAGATCAAGGTGCTGTCCGTGGCCGGACTTCTGGCCAAGGCCATCCACAACATCCACACCGAATCCTCGGTGAGCGTCCTTTTCAACAAGACTAGCTAGCATCGCCTCCAGGCGGAACAAGGAGATATCCCATGAAGGAACAACTGAGCCTCACCGTGCAGAGCCGCGCCGAGAAAGGCAAAGGCCCCAACCGCCGCCTGCGCGCGGAGAAGATGGTGCCCGGCATTTTCTACGACGACAAGGGAACCAACATCCCCGTGGTGGTGGCCGACCTGCCCTTCCGCAAGCTCTACCAGAAGGTGGGCTCCTCCCACGTGTTCGACCTGGTCATCGAAAAGGACGGCGTGACCCAGACCCATCCCAGCCTGATCTGGGTGGTCCAGGCCCACCCCTGGAAGAACCAGGTGGACCATGTGGACTTCTACGGCATCGATCCCAACAAGCCGGTGCACATCCACGTCGCGGTGAAGTTCACCGGCAAAGCCAAGGGCGTGACCGTCGGCGGCAAGCTGGAGATCTACCGCGAGTCCCTGGAAGTGGTCTGCCTGCCCGCGGCCATCCCCGACGAGATCGTCATCGACGTGACCGAGCTGAACATCAACCAGCACATCAGCGTGAAGGACCTGGCCCTGCCCGAGGGCGTCAAGGCCGTGTTCGACCAGAACTTCGCCGTGGTGGGCGTCATCAACCCCGCCGCCGAAGCCGAGGCCGAAGCCGCGAAATAACCGCGCTACTCCGTTTTGTTCCATGGCCGGGGCAGCCTGCGGGCAGCTCCGGCCATGATTTTTGAGGAAAGCCATGCCCCCGCACACCCTTATCGCGGGCCTGGGAAATCCCGGCCCCAAATACGAGCGCACCCGCCACAACTTCGGGTTCATGGCCGTGGACGCCCTGCTGGAATCGGGCACGGCCCGCCAGCTCTCCATGGGCAAGGACGGCGAGTTGCACGCCCTTCGCCTGACCGGCATCGAGGGCGAGATCCTCGTGCTCAAGCCCATGACCTTCATGAACCTCTCGGGCCGGGCCGTGGCCCACGTGCTGCGCTACTACAAGCTCACCATGGACGACCTGGTGGTGGTCCACGACGAGTTGGACCTGCCGCTTGGGCGCATGCGCATGAAGAAGGGCGGCGGGCTGGCCGGACACAACGGACTCAAGTCCATCGCCTCCGAGACCGGCTCGCAGGATTTCGTGCGCCTTCGCCTGGGCATCGGGCGCCCCGAGGGGAAAATGGACGTATCGAACTGGGTGCTGGCTGATTTCCGCCCGGACGAGCGCCAAACGGTCGAAAAAGTGCTTCCGGCGGCCGCTGCGGCCCTGCGTCTGTATCTCAAGGAGGGCCTGGAGGCGGCCATGCGCGAATCCGGGCAGTTCTCGGCCGCCCCCCAGCCGGGGGGACAAGGGTAGACTCTTTATTTCACTTGAGGTAAGAATACAAGCGTGTCGTATTGCGTCCTCGCCAGCGCGCGGCCCATCGCCCTGCGGAGCCAGGTTTTCCTGCCCTCCGCCCCGGGCGGGGCACATCCACCGCGTTTTCCCTGGCCGCCGTCACCGTAAGGAGTATCGCCCAAGTGTTTTCTCTGGACGAGTTGGTCGTATATCCTGCCCAGGGTGTGGGCAAAGTCGAGCGCATCGAGTCCCAGACGGTCGGCGGACAGTCGGTCGATTTTTATATCGTGCGCATCCTGACCAACAATGTGACGCTCATGGTGCCGGTCAAGAACGCCTCCAACGTGGGGCTGCGCCACGTCTGCCCCGCCCAGGAAGCCAGGGACATCATGGAGTCCCTCAAGGACCGTTCCACCTTCACCGGCTACACCGGGCAGAACTGGAACCGTCGCTACCGCGAATATTCCGAGAAGCTCAAAAGCGGCAACCTGGCCGATGTGGCCTACGTGCTCAAGGAACTGCTGCTCATCGGCGGCGGCAAGGAGCTTTCCTTCGGCGAACGCAGGCTGCTGGAGCAGGCCATGGGCCTGTTGACCCTCGAGGTGGCCTACGCCCTGGACACCCCCCAGGACGCCGTCAAGGAAGAGATCAACGCCCTCTTCGAGGACGTCATGAAGCCCAAGCAGCCTGAATAGCGCCCCGAAGCGGCCCATTTTTTTCCTCCCGCCGGGTGCGCCCTTGACACCACGTCAAAATGATATATGGAGCCTTTGGGCAAGCCGTTGATTTTATCACGCCATACTTCGCAACAAACTACCAGCAAAGCGTAGAGGACCTAACATCTTCCGGACGTATTTGCCGCATGTCGTTCAACCCGGCATTGTTGCGCTGATTTTGTGATCTGCGGGATGTATTTCGTTTAAACGGTACGCCCACAGGCTCGTCCAGGTTGTCGCGGTTACGAGCCAATCCCTCAACAATTGAATCTTCGCCCTGTGGCGAACAGCCATGTCCCAAACAGTCGATTTGCACCACCGCGCCGAGATTACTGGCGCACCATCATCCCCCGCCGGTCCGGCCGCCGGAGCGTAACGCCCCCGGTCCCCGGCAACATCCTCTGGAGTCCTCGATGAATCTCTCCGATCTCAAGCTCAAAAGCATGCCAGAGCTCATGGAATTGGCCGTCCAATTCAACGTGGAAAACCCGAGCGGCATGCGCAAGCAGGAACTCATCTTCGGCATCCTGCAGAACTGCGCCTCCCAGAACGGCTCCATCTTCGGCGAAGGCGTCCTGGAGATCCTGCCCGACGGGTTCGGTTTCCTGCGCTCCCCCATGTACAGCTACATGCCCGGTCCGGACGACATCTACGTCTCTCCCTCGCAGATCCGCCGCTTCGGCCTGCGCAAGGGCGACGTGATCTCCGGCCAGATCCGCCCCCCCAAGGAGGGCGAGCGCTACTTCGCGCTGCTTCGAGTCTCCGAGATCGGCTTCCAGCCCCCCGAGGCCTCCAAGAACATCGTCCTCTTCGACAACCTCACCCCGCTCTACCCCAACCGCCGCCTCATGATGGAGAACGGCGACAAGAACTATTCCTCGCGGGTCATCGACCTGCTTGCCCCCATCGGCCACGGGCAGCGCGGCCTCATCGTGGCCCCGCCCCGCACCGGCAAGACCATGCTGCTGCAGACCATCGCCAACTCCATCAACGCCAACAACCCCGACGTCTACCTCATCGTGCTGCTCATCGACGAGCGCCCCGAGGAAGTCACGGACATGGAGCGCACGGTGAAGGCCGAGGTGGTCAGCTCCACCTTCGACGAGCCGCCCCAGCGCCACGTCCAGGTGGCCGAGATGGTCATGGAGAAAGCCAAACGCCTGGTGGAGCGCAAGCGCGACGTGGTGGTGCTGCTCGACTCCATCACCCGCCTCGGCCGCGCCTACAACGCCGTGACCCCGTCTTCCGGCCGCGTGCTTTCCGGCGGCCTGGACGCCAACGCCCTGCAGCGCCCCAAGCGCTTCTTCGGCGCCGCCCGCAACATCGAGGAAGGCGGCTCGCTGACCATCATGGCCACGGCGCTGATCGACACCGGATCGCGCATGGACGAGGTCATCTTCGAAGAATTCAAGGGCACCGGCAACATGGAGCTCTACCTGGACCGCCATCTGGCCGAGAAGCGCGTCTACCCGGCCATCGACATCAACCGCTCCGGCACCCGCAAGGAAGAACTGCTCCTGCCCGAGGAACAGCTCAACCGGATCTGGATTCTTCGCAAGTTCCTGGCCCCCATGAGCTCCATCGACTCCATGGAGTTCCTCCTGGACAAGATGCGTGGCACCAAGGATAATAAAGAATTCCTGAACATGATGAACCGCTAGTTCAGGTGGCTCGCACAGCGCCCCCGAAGGCGGACGATCTTTCGTCCGCCTTCTTTTTTGGTCCAGCGTGTAACCATCCGCTCCGCCGGGACGGCTAGATTGACAACACCCTCATCCGGGTTGCCAACTCCCCCGAAGGGTTTATAGACACTCTCATGCAGCGACGCTCACACCGCTCAAGCGGCATTTTCCCGCGCGCCCTGGCCCTGGTCCTGGCGCTGGCCCTGGCGCTTCCCTCCCCGCTGGCCGTGGCCCCGGCCAAGGCCAGCATCTTCAACTTCGGCATCAAGGAGGAGAAGGAGCTCGGCGACAAGTTCAACGTGCTCATCCGCTCCAAGCTGCCCATGGTGGAAGACTCCGAGGTGGTGGACTACGTGCGCGACATCGTGGACCGCCTCGCCCGCCAGATGCCGCCCCAGGCGTTCAAGTTCAACGTGGCCGTGGTGCAGGACAACGCCATCAACGCCTTCGCTGCTCCGGCCGGATACGTGTTCGTGTTCACCGGCCTGGTCCTGAACATGGAGCACGAATCCGAGGTGGCGGGCGTGCTCGGCCACGAGTTGGCCCACGTCACTCAGCGCCACATCGCCAAGCGCGTGGAACAGGGCAGCATCGTGAGCATCGCCGCCATCCTGGGGGCCATCGCCGGGTTCGCCCTGGGCGCGGCCACCGGCCAGCGCGACGCCGGGGCAGCCGTCATGGTGGGTTCCCAAGCCGCCGCCCAGCAGACCATGCTCAACTACTCCCGCGACGACGAGCGCGAGGCCGACGAGGTGGGCATGAACTACCTCACCGCCGCCGGATACCCGCCGCGCGGTCTGCCCCAGGCCTTCGACATCATGCAGCGCATGAAGATCTTCAAGGGTTACGGCTCCATCCCGGCCTACCTCTCCACCCACCCGGACATCACCGAGCGCATCGGCTACCTCACAGAGCGCGTCAGCCGCATGCCCAAGGACGTGGCCACCCGCCCGGACCGCGACGAGCGCTTCCTGCGCGTGCAGACCATCATCCGGGCCCGCTACGTGGACCCGGCCACGGTCATCGGCTATTATGGCAAGAAGGGCACGGCCATGACCAAGCTCGACCGCCTGGGGCTGGCCATGGCGCTGGGACGCACCAACGACAACGCCAAGGCCAAGCAGGCTTTCGACGAGGCGCTCAAGGAGGGCGGAAACGACGCCCTGTGGCTGCGCGAGGCAGGGAAGTTCTACCTCAAGCTGCGCGAGTTCGACCGGGCGGACCAGCTCCTGCGCGCGGCCGTCACCGCCAACCCCAGGGACATGGTGGCTTCCGCCGCCTACGCCCAAATCCTGGCCCAGGAGCGCCACTACATCGAGTCCCTGAACCTCATGCGCAAGGTGACCACCTTCTCGCCGGAATCCCCCGAAGTGCGCCAGCAGCTGGGACGCATCTACGGCGAGGCGGGGGACCTGTTCCACGCCTACCTGAATCTGTCCTACGCGGCGGTGTACGCCAACGATCCGAAGCAAAGCCGCATGCAGATGGAGAAGACCAGGAACCTGGCCAAGTCGGAAGAGGAGAGGAGGGAATACGCCAGGCTGGAGCAGGTGTTCAAGGAGAGGAGCGAGCATTGGCCCAGGGGGCCGATGTTCTGAGCACTTGAGGGTATGTTAAATGGTGCTCTTAATCGGACCGGCACTGATCACTATTCACTCCTAGAGTTCTCCAACTTTGGAACACAGCATTCACCATATGTTTGACCGCTCCCACAAGGACAAGGGCAACATATGTTAATGTTTTGAGTCGGCCCGTAGATATCAAGATCAAGCTCAATCCCGCGTTGCCCCAGAGCCAACAGCGTTTCTATCGAAATCACGACACCCTCATTGGATTCGTTCATAAAAAAACCACAAGTCAAATCCATTCTAAACTGTTTGGAAATTTGTGCCCATACGCCTGGATCGTTAGGGAGCTTGCCGAGTATTTCGGCAACCTGCTTGTTCAAATCTTCCGGTTCGCAGTCTGTTGCCTCAAGCCGCCACATCCCGCTCTTCCTGACTATCTCCTTGCCCGTGCTGGTTGTTCCAACAACTTGGCCTTTTGTGTGACTGGATGTCGGTTCACAACCAAGGAGCTTGGTGATGCTTTGTGGAATCAACTCGTCGCCCATTATCCGAAGCGTCGCCGCTGATCTGTGCAGCTGAGCCATCCAATGCTCCTTGCTCTGCCTAGCCTGCCGGTTGTCCGACACCCGGCAGGGAAAACACGAACTCGCTGCCCTTCCCCACTTCGCTGGTCACCTGAATGTCCCCGCCGTGGGCCTTGAGCACGGCCTTCACCAGCGACAGCCCAAGCCCAAGCCCCCGGTGGGAGCGGCTCTTGTCGCCTCGGTACAAGCGCTCGAAGATGCGCGGGATGTCCTCTCCCGGAATCCCCTCGCCCTCGTCGCGCACCAGCACCCGCACCTGCCCGTCCTCGTTCCAGCCCGTGACGAACACCTGCCCGCCGGGCTTGGAATACTTGAGCGCGTTGTCCAGCAGGTTGGCCAGCACCTGGCGCACCCGCCCTGCGTCGGCCACGGCGTAAAGCCCCGGCGAGGAGTCCGGCACCAGGATGATGCCCTTTTCCTGAGCCAGATACTCGTAGATTTCCGCGCTCTCCTCGATGAGCCCGGCCACGTCCACCCGTTCCAGCGACAGGTGCATGGTGCCGGTCTCGGCCTCGGAGATGTCCATGAGCGTGTTCAGGGTGGTGCGGATGCGCTCGTTCTCCTCGGCGATGTCCATGAGGGCCTCGCGCAGCCCCTGCTTGCTCAGGTTGGACTGCAGCGCCGTCTCCACCACGGCCTTGGCCCGGGTCAGCGGCGTGCGCAGGTCGTGGGCCACGTTGTCCAGGGCGTCGCGCATGCCCTGGATGAGCAGCGAGATGCGCTCGAGCATGGAGTTGAACAGGCTGGCCAGTTCGTCCAGCTCGTCGTCCGTCCCCCGGGTGGGCACGCGCGCGGCCATGCTGCCGCGCCCGATGGAGTTCACCGTGGAGATGAGGTCGCGGATGGGGGCCAGGGTCCTGTTGGCCAGCACCGCGCCCACGCCCACGCCGATCACCACCACGGTGATGGTGATGCCCAGGAAGATGCGCTGGAATTCGGCCAGCAGTTCCTCGCGCTGCTTGACGTCTCCGCCAACGATGAGGAACGCCCCGCTGGCCAGCTTGCGCGAGGAGAACTCGTACACCCCGCCGCCCAAGCCCGGCTGCTCCCAGAGATACCATTTGACGCCCTCTGCGGCCTGGGTGTCCAGCTCCTCCTTGGGCACGGCCGACCATCCCGGCGGAGCGATGGTCAGGAGCTCGCGCCGGGCCGGGTCAAGGATGCGCACGAAATAGTCGGGCTCGGTATCCTCCTCGTTGTCGCGGCGGATGAACTCGATGAGCGCGCCGACTCCTTTTGTCCGCTCGATATATCCGTATTCGTTGAGTTTTTCTGTCAGAAGCTTCTGGTCCTGGGCGCGCACCACGTTGGCCAGAAGCATGTAGGCGATGACGAAAAGAAACAGCGAACTCGCGATGTAGAGAAAACCGTAGCTGGCGGTGAGCTTGGAGGCGGTGCTGTGCCTAATCCTGTCGAGGAGGCTTGAGGACATAGCCTACCCCCCGCAGAGTCGAGAGCATCTTGGGTTCGAAATCCCGGTCGATCTTGTTGCGCAGGCGGCAGACGAGCACGTCCACCACATTGGTCTGCGGATCGAAGTTGTAGTTCCAGACGTGCTCCATGATCATGGTCTTGGAGAGCACCTTGCCCGGGTTTCGCATGAAGAACTCCAGCAGGGCGAACTCCCGGGGCTGGAGCCCGATGGTCGCGCCGTCGCGCGTGACCTCGCGGGTCAGGAGGTTCATGGACAGCCCGGACACGCTCAGGTGGGTGGCGTCGGCGGAACTGGTGGACCGCCGAATGAGCGCCTGGAGCCTGGCCAGCAGTTCGGCGAAGGAGAAGGGCTTGGCCAGGTAGTCGTCGCCGCCGGTCTCGAGGCCCTTGACCCGGTCGTCCACGGAGCGCTTGGCCGAGAGGATGATCACCGGGGTGTTGATGCGGCTCTTGCGCATCTCCTCGATGAGCTTGAGCCCGTCAATGCCCGGGAGCATCACGTCCACCACGGCGGCGGAGTAGGACTCGGTCAGGGCCATGTGCAGGCCGTCCTGGCCATCGGCGCACTGGTCCACCGCGAAACCGTTCTGCTTGAGCCCCTGGGCGATGAACGCCGATATCTTGGGATCGTCTTCGACAAGGAGTATGCGCATGGTTGGGAGCAAATTAGTCCCGGTGCGAGGCAGTGTCAACGCGGGACGGTTCGCATGCCTTTCATTTCTGTAATCGCCTTGAAAGGAACCGGTAATAGACGCCCGGGTAGCTCTCTCTCACGCGATTGCCGTAACCCGGCGGTCCGAATCGTTCTCGACGCTACGCAACATGGTTGACAACCCAAGGAGATTGAAAATGAAAAAGGCCGTTATCCTCGCCGTGGCTTCCTGCTTGCTGATGAGCTCCGTCGCTTTCGCTTTCGAAGGCAAGTCCTCTTCCTCCGACAAGAGCTCCTACACCGAGATGATGAAGAAGAAAAAGAAGTCCAAGAAGGCCACCGCTCCCCAGAGCTAAGCCAATCTTTCTTCGCTGAAAGCTAAGGGCCCCTCGGGGCCCTTTTGTTTTGGTGCTCACTCCACTGGATGACGCCCGAACGTCAGCCGCCGTGCTTGTCTCGCAGCATGCGCGCCGCCCGGGCGATGCTGGCGATCTTGGCCGCCGCGACATCCTCGACGTTGACGCAGCGGCTGGCGAAACAGCCGAACCCGCAGTCGGTGTTGAGGAAGAGCTGCTCCGGCCGATAGAAGCGCAGGGCCGATTCGGCCCGGGCCACGATCTCCTCCGGGGTCTCCACGTCCGTAGTGCGCGGGTTGATCACGCCAAGGCCCAACTCGCGCGGCCTGGGCGATCCCGGCACCGCCCCGGAAAGCTCCCTCCCCACCACCTCGATCTCGCCCGCCCTGGGCGTGGCGTACTCCAGCACGAACTGGTGCACGCGCATCTTGGTGAGCGCTGGCAGAAGCGGACGGTAGTCCCCCGTGAGCAGGACCTCCTCCCTGGTGCTCCAGTTGCCCCGGCAGATGTGCAGGCCGATGCGGGGGCCTTCCACTCCCTCTATGACGGTATTTATCAGTTCGGCCGCGTAATCCAGTTCTTCACCCACGTCCCGGCGGGTGGCGAGCGTCGCTCACATGAACGTTCGCCGGCCGCACTCCCCACTCATGACCACCTCGGTGAGCACCGGCTCGTCGAACTGCACGAACTCGCACCCGGCGGCGGCCAGGTCCTGAAGCTCCTCGCGCAGCACGCGCACCACGTCGTCGCCCATTTCACGCTGTGAGGCGTAGGCTTTCTTGGTGTAGGCGCTCACCCACATGGACCGGGTGAGCAGGTACGGGCCGGGCAAGGTGATTTTCACCGGCCTGTCCGTGAGCGACTTGACGAAACGGAAGTCCTCAAGGGCCAGGGGCTCGCGCCGCGACAACCTGCCCGTGCAGGTGGGGTTGCGGATGGCCGAGGCGGGCACGTCCAGGGTGGTGAGCATCTCCTCGAAGCCGGACTTGTCCTCCATCTCGCCCAGCATCTCTGCCAGGCTCATGAGCTTCGTTCCCTCGAGCTTGTCCGTGACGAAGGAGTAGAAGTTGTCACGGCGGTGCTCGCCGTCAACCACCACGTCCAGCCCGGCCTCTTCCTGGATGCGCACCGTGCGGCGCACTTCCTCGTCGGCCACGGCGTCGAAGGCGGCGCGGGTCATATTGCCCGTGCGCCGGTCGCGCAAGGCGCGCAGCATCTTCTTGGAGCGGGGCCAGCTGCCCACCTGGGTGGTGGTGAAGGAGCTCATGGGGTGCCTGCCGTTCTGTTAGGGAGTTGGCCCGGACAGCCGCAGCCGCGGGCGGAGAGCATGCTCATGCGATGGTGAAGGAGGCTTTGAGGTCCACGGCCCTGGCCAGGGTGGCCGCCACGGGAGACCGGGCTACGGCCCGCTCCCAGGCCGCCCGGGCCTTGCCCTCGTCGTCCAGGGTGGAGGCGAAGCAGCGCACCTCGATGGCGGCGAACGACGGGTCGCCCTCCTCCATGCCCAGGTGGGCCAGGATGTTCGTGAGCCGCCCCTTCACGGTGAGCTCGATGTCGTCGATCTCCAGGGCGTCGCGCGCGCACTCTGTGGCGTAGCCCGTGGCCAGGGCCGCGCCCAGGGCTCCGAGCAGGGCCTCCACGGCGCTGGGGTTTCGGTCCCGCTCCTCGAAGGAGGCGGGCTGGCCCAGGGTCCAGGAGAAGTTGCGGCAATAGACCGTGCTGGATTGGCCCTCGCCCGCGCGCACCCGCAGCCGCCATTCGTACTGCCTGGCGCGGCGCTTGTCCTCTTCCAGGGCCAGGCGCTCGGCCTCGGCAGCCTCGCCGCGCGAGACCGCCACGCCCCGGCGCAGGAAGAAGCGCGTCCCGCCCTGGCCCGGCAGGGAGCCCAAAAGCTCGTGCCCGGAGAGCCTGCACCAGGGGGGCAGCTCATCTGCCACGGTGGGTTCGCGGCTTATCATCTCAAGCACCCCGCCGGGGCTCACGCAGAGCATGTTCTCCCGGATGAGCAGGGCAAGGCCGGAGCCGCAGTCCAGGTCGCCCCCGTCGAAAACCCTGTCGGGAGACAGCGCAAGCAGATCGTCGGCTGAAAGGGTGGTCATGGAAGGCTGATCAGTAGGCCACGCAGGGGGAGCCGGAGCTGAGCCATTCCACCAACACCGCCCCGCCCGCCGGGACCGCGCCCTCGATGAGGTCGGACTCGGCGATGCCGCGCTTTTTCAGGCAGGGGGTGCACACGCAGATCTTGCCCCCGGCATTCACGAACTTGGTGATGAGTTCCTTCAAGGGGGCGAAGGGAGCGCCTTCGTCGATCTTCTCGGCCTCGCCCTTCACCGCGCAGTACACGCCGTCGGTGGAGAGAAACACCATGGTGTCCTTTTCGCTGCCCAGAGCGGCGTTGGCCACCACGAAGCCCACAGTGGCCTTGTCGCCGTCGGTGCGGCAATGGGTGATGGTGACGCAGAACTTCTCAGCCATGGAGGTTCTCCTTCAGTTCGGGTTTGAGTTCGATGAGGTAGTACGGGTGGGCCGCGTCCAGAAGCGCGTTTCTGGTCATGCGGCACCAGGCGGGGAACTCCGCCGGGGCGGCCGGATCGCGGGAGATCAGCAGCAGCCGTGTCCCGGGCGCAAGCTCCTTCACGTAGGAATGGAGATTGATGATCACCCGGCCGCAGGACTCCTCGCCGCTGTCGAATTCATCGTCGAAAGACCAGTGATCCGGATACGTTTCTGGCACGCAAGCTCCGATACCCGGGCGTTCCCGGTATCAAAGCAATGGAACCCATTGGAACGAAAAGGACAAATCGTTAGTTGCGATGGCGCGCCACGCTGCATATCAGCCGCATCTATCCGCCCGCTCCTGCCGGCCCTGCTTGACCCTCCCTTTCCCCGGAAGTATTCAGCATCCAGGCGTATCGGCATCGTGCCCGGCAGTACCCCGGACTTTGACCCCCCTGCGGTTTTGACATGAACAGTTGGATCACTCCGGCGGTGTCGGCGAGCATCGCCAGCGGCCTCGCGCTTCTGCTGGCCTACTTCTACATCCATTCCCGACACAAAGAGCGCTTCTTCGCCTGGTGGACATGGTCCTGGGCCTTCTACACCCTGCGCAACGCATTCCATCTCTCGGACGTGCTCCTGGGTCCGACATCCTGGCTGCCCGTGCTGGGACACCTCTGCCTCGTCGCCCAGGCCATGTCCCTGCTCCAGGGGGCGCTTGTCATGACCGGCCGGAGCTGGCCGAAGCATCTGACCTGGACCGGTTGCGCAGTCGCTGCGTGGGTCATTTTCGCTTCCGTGGCCGGCCAGTCCCGCTACGCGGCGGGCGTGCCGGTGTACGTCTACGCCGGATTCCTGCAGATCTGGACAGGGGTCTTTTTCCTGAAGCTGTCCAGGCCCCGCGGTTTCGGCGACAGCCTGGCCGGCTGGTCGTTCATCGCCTGGGGAGCGCACAAGCTCGACTTCCCGCTGCTCACCACGGTGCCCTGGTTCGCCCCCTGGGGATTCATCATCGGAGCGTGCCTGGGCATGCTCGCGGCACTCGGGCAGCTGCTCTGGTACTTCGAGCGCATCCACCAGCGGCTCATCGTCAGCGAGGGCCGCTACCGCGAACTCTTCGAACTGGCCCCCCTGGGTATATTCCTGGTAAGCATGCGCGCGGGCGTTCTGTCAGCCAACCGCAAGGCGTCGGCCATCCTCGGCTACGAGCCCCACGAATTCCTCGGCCTGAACGCCCAGGATTTCATCCACCCGGAGGACCTGGCCGCCCAGCCGGTCTCCAGCACCACGGGGAGGCTCGCCCCCGGGCAAACCGTCCGGGTCGAGCGGCGCTACCGCCGCAAAGACGGGGAGTACATCCTGGCGGAGATCGACCTGGTGAAACTGCACGAGGAAGACAGGCTGCTGGTCATCGTCCAGGATGTCAGCGAGCTG
Source organism: Fundidesulfovibrio terrae (assembly GCF_022808915.1). NCBI lineage: Bacteria > Pseudomonadati > Thermodesulfobacteriota > Desulfovibrionia > Desulfovibrionales > Desulfovibrionaceae > Fundidesulfovibrio > Fundidesulfovibrio terrae. The sequence continues at coordinate 1,101,129 of NZ_JAKZFS010000001.1, read as the reverse complement.
CATGCGGCCATGGAGCGGGTGGAGGAAAGCGAAAGCCGCTTCAGGCAGATGGCCGAGCACATCGACCAGATATTCTTCCTGGCCGCGCCGGACTACTCGGAGTTCTTCTACGTCAGCCCCGCCTACGAGCGCATCTGGGACAACTCGCCCCAGAGCCTGTACGACAATCCCGCCTCGTGGCTGGACAACGTGCATCCCGATGACGTGCAGCGCATCAAGGACCTGCTCAGCTCCGCCCTGGGGTCCGGGCAGTACGAATCCCACTACCGGGTGGTGCACCCCGACGGCACGGTGCGCACCGTCCTGGCCCGGGCCTTCGAACTCCGGGGACCGGACGGGAAGCCCTACCGGGTGGCCGGTTCCGTAACGGACGTCACGGAACGCGAACGGGCCGAAAACGACCTGCGCAAGAGCCTGGCCATCAACCAGATGATCCTGCGCCACGCCCCCATGGGCGTCTGCGTCCACGACGGCGAGACCAGGCAATGCCTGGTGGCCAACGACCTGCTGGAGTCCCTGCTCGAAGAACGGATGGAGCAGCATCGGATCGACGACTTCAGGAACATCCCCTCCTGGCGAAAATCGGGCATGGCCGCCCTGGCCGAGGAGGCCCTGGCCGGGTCTGGGCCGCGCCGCAAGGAATTCAGGATACGCACGCCCTCGGGAAAGGAGCTGGTGCTGGACTGCATGTTCGCCCGCTTCGATGTGGACTCCAAGCCCTATCTGCTGCTCGTGGTCAACGACGTCACCGAACGGGTCAGGATGTCGGAACTCATGATCCAGTCGGAAAAGATGATGAGCGTGGGCGGCCTGGCCGCCGGCATGGCCCATGAGATCAACAACCCCCTGAGCGGCATCCTCCAGGGCGCCCAGGTGGTGCAGAAGCGCCTCGATCCGGACACCCCCTTGACCGCCCAGGCCCTGCGGGAAGCGGATCTGGACTCTGACGCATTCAGGCGTTTCATCGACAAGCGCGACATCATGGGGCTGCTGTCAGGCATGAGGCAGTCGGCGTCCCGGGCGGCGAAGATCGTGGCCGACATGCTCGAATTCAGCCGCAAGGGCGACTCCCACCACGAACTCTCCCACCTCGAGGACATCCTGGACACGGCCGTGGAGCTGTGCTCCAACGACTACGACCTGAAGAAAAACTACGATTTCAGGCACATCCTCATAGAGCGGGAATACGACCCGACCCTGGGGCCCGTGGAGTGTTCCCCCACCCAGATCGAACAGGTGGTCATGAACCTCCTGCGCAACGCTTCGCAGGCGTTGCGGGAACATTTCGAGGACGGGCGGCAGCCGAAGATAGTGTTGCGCACGAAAAAGGACGGAGACCAGGCGCGCATCGAGGTGGAGGACAACGGCCCCGGCATGCCCCAGGCCGTGAGAAGGCGCGTCTTCGAGCCCTTCTTCACCACCAAGCAGCCCGGCCAGGGCACCGGGCTCGGCCTGTCGGTGTCCTATTTCATCATCACGTCCAATCACCGGGGCAGCATCGAGGTGGACTCAGAGCCGGGGGTGGGGGCGAAATTCATCATCCGGCTGCCCATGCCCGGCGAGGCGGACACGGCCTAGCGTCGCGTCCCTGAACAACACGAAGAGGACGCCACACTAGAGCAGGCAGGCCGTGGATTTCTCCACCCGGTTGCGCCCGCTCTTCTTGGCCATGTAGAGGGCCTGGTCGGCAGCCGTGTAGAGCGACGAATAGTTCTGGATGGACGGGCACACGTCGGCCACGCCGATGCTCACCGTCAACGAGGCCGGCCCGGACGTGGTCTGCGCAAGCACGGCCGACTCCACTTCCGCGCGGATGCGTTCGGCGGTGTCGGCCGCGTCCTCGAGCCCGGTCTCCGGCATGAGCACGGCGAACTCCTCCCCTCCGATCCGGGCCGCGAAATCGGTCTTCCTGACGAGGGACGCGATCAGCCCGGCCACGGCGATAAGCACCGAATCCCCCACGGGGTGCCCGAACCTGTCGTTGATGGACTTGAAATGGTCCAGGTCCAAAAGGATCATGGCCAGGGGCCTCTTGTATCGCAGGGCCCGGACGATCTCCCGCTCCACTATCTCGTTGAAGCGCTTGCGGTTGCGCAGCCCCGTGAGGATGTCGGTGTTGGCCTGCACGGTCAGCTCGGCCTCGGCCTGGCGCAGCTTGTCCATGGCCAGGTGCAGACGCTTGTTGAAGCTTCTGAAATAGGCCACGGAAGCCGTCAAGCTCATGAGAAGCAGCACGACCAGGAGCACCAGGGGCAGGTGCTGGCCGATGAAATCCCTCACGGACACCCTGCCGAACTCCTCATAGGGCGGAACCCGCAGTTCGCGCATGATCGCGTGGATGGACTCGTAGGGCAGCGGCACGGTCCACTCGCACCCCTCATGCCCGACCGCGTGCCCCTGCCCGGGGCGCATGGTGAGCAGCGCCGCCGCCATCCGGCGGGCCAGCTCGTCGGACGTGTGGCTGAGCTTGGCGAAGGGCCATTCAGGCACTAGGTCCGTGCTGTAGAGGAAGGGGAACGTCGGATCCGGCCTGAAGCCCGGGGGGGTGATGACCTTTATGTCATCCAGACGGAGCAGACCCTCGGCCGCCATGCGCTCCAGGGTGTCGGTGCGCACCACGCCCGCGTCGGCCTGGCCGCCCAGGACGGCATCCACGGCGTCGTTGTGGGTGCTGGCGAACCAGAGCGAAGCCAGCTCCGTGTCGGGGTCGACGCCGTGCTGGCGCAGCGTGTGCCAGCCCATGAGCCAGCCGCCCAGCGAATAGCGCGCCGTGGCCACCAGCTTCTTGCCCCGGAGATCGCCCAGGGTGTCGATGCCCTTTCTGTCCGCCCGGGTGAAGAAGACCCCGCCGAACCGGTCCGAGGCCCGACCCGCGGCATGGTTGATGAGCGTGGCGATACGGATGACGTCGTGGCGCACCTCGAGATTGACGTATATGGCCGGGTTGGCCACCACGAAGTCGATGGAGCCCGCCACCACGGCGTCATCCACGGATTCGAACGGAAGGGGCACCAGCGTGAAGTCGTATTCCGGCAGGGCCTTGGCCACGGAGCGGATCATGCCGCCCCAATCCTCAAGGCAGTTCGCGATGCCCCGGTTGGCCAGGATGCCGATGCGGATGTTCTTCTGGATCAAAGGCTCATCGCAGCGGCCCCATGTGGGGGAAAACAGGCAGAACAGAACGCCGGCGAGAAACAGCCGGATGGCTGATCGATTTTCGCCCAGGACAAGCACGAAAAAGCGGTGGAATATCCTGACTAAAGCGAAAACCGACATGGGAAGGGTTTGTATCAGTGTGCAAGGATTCAGCAAGGAGCAATCGCAACTGGGTAGAATTGTCCCGTTTTTCGCCCTTTGACCGGTAGGGTTTCCCTACTCTTCCCGCGAGAGCGTCCTCCGGCCGGACATCCGGACAAAAAAAGCGCGCCCGAAGGCGCGCCGCGATAGCCGAGGGAGCCGTCAATCGACGATGAACAGTCTTGCTCCGGTGGCGGTGTAGGATTGGTGGGCTTCGGCGTTGTCCGCCACCTGGTAGCTCATGCCGGGGGTCAGGATGAATTTCCTGCCGTCCTCGAGGGTGGTCTCGAGCTCGCCCTCCAGACAGTACAGGACGTGCCCCTTGCTGCACCAGTGGTCCGCGCGGTAGCCGGGTGAATACTCCACGACCCGGACGCGGATGGGATTGGACGAATCGCCGAACGTGCGGGTCCTCCACTGCGCCGTGCCTGGGTCGCCGGGATGCTCCGTTTTCTCCACCGAATTCCAATCCGTCGTGCAGAACGCGATGCCTTCCATCTTCATGGCGCCCTCCGGCGACGATACGATGCGGTTCTGATCCCTGGCCCAGGCCGTCGCCGCCCCGTGATGGGGGGCTATTCCTCCATGCGCCCGATCTCGCGCATCTGGCTCGACGGGCAGGTGTCGCAAGAGGCGCAGGTCTCGCAGCCGCCCTTGTAGGGATAGGGGGTGAGCACGACGTAGGTGCGGTTCATGGAGGAGCCGCTCTCGTTCCATTCCAGGCCGAGCTTCTTGAACTTCTTGCGGGCCTCGCGGGTAGGGGCGGGCAGGGGCATGCAGCCGCCGATGAGTTCGGGCATCACGCTCTGGGCCGCGCACATCACCAGGGTGATGGCCAGATGGTGATAGGCGAAACCGTGGTGATTGTTCTCTTCGAAGGCCCGCTGCACGTCGGCCTCGGTGTCCTCGTCCAGGTAGACCAGCAGGAAACCGTCGTCCGCATCCTTCTTGGTGGGCTCCATCTTGTAGGCATGAAGCTCCTTCTCCCACTTGAACCAGTACTTCTCCAGAAGCTCTGCCAGGCCCTGCTCGATGCGCATGAGCCCGCTGATCTCCATGTAGTATTCCATGTCGAACTCGGGCTGAGTCGTGATCTTTTCCAGGGTCATGTTTTCCTTGCCCACGTGCTGCTCCTTGGCGGTGTCTTCGGGTGGGCCAGGGGTGTAGCCTGTTTGCGCCCGGGGGGCAACTTCGGGCCGGGCAGCGCCCGCGCCACCGGCAACGGGCAGGACCGAACGCCCGCCGGGCACGCGCCAAGCGAGGCCGATCGCCTCAGCGCCCCGGTGGCAGGGTCACGGCCAGCAGGAGCGCCCTCTTGTCCCCGCCGGAGAAGAAGCTCAGGAACCGCGCCATGCCCGACGGGTCGGCCAGGTTCACCTTGTGCGCCCCGGACTTGGGCGTGGCCTGATACAGCCAGCGCCCGCCCGAGGCGTCCGGCAGGATCACTCCCACGTGGTAGTGCTGGAGGGTGTAGCCCATGCGCCGCCCGGTTTGGCTGAAGCTGACCAGCACGGCCTGGTCAGGGCGGACCTGGGCCAGGGCCTTTTTCCAGGCGCCCTGGTCGGAAGTGGCGAACCCAAGCATGTCCCGGCCGCTCTCCCGTCCGGTGGCGGGGCGTGGTTCGGGCAGGAGCCACGTCCTGGTCATCCCCTCGGAGAGGTTCAGGATCAGGTCGAAACCGAAGTCCCAGTCCTGGCCCATGGGCGCGCCCGGCCCGGAGTCGCCCTGCCGGTCGCGGGCGGCCTGGCGGGTGGTCACGGTTCCGGGCGCGAGGAGGCGCATGAGGGCGTAATCCAATCCCGAGCAATTGAGCCCGGGAGTGTCGAAGCTCTGCTCCGGGTGCTCGAACAGCGTCCAGCGCCCGGATTCATCGAGCACTCCGTCGGGACGGTAGGCGATGCCCAGGAGCCGGTCGGCCCGGGACGTGAGGTCCGCCCCTGAGACAGGGCAGGCGGCCAGCAGCACGGCGAAAATCACGAATGCCTGTATCATGGTCTAGTAGAAGAAGTTGATCACCGACATGGGGATGGTGAAGGTTTCAAAAAAGCTCGAGTTATTCACCGGGCCGGCGGGTTGGGCGACCGATTGCAGGTTGCCCGGCCCTACGGACACGGACATGCCCTGGGCCGTGTTGGCAAGGTTCATGAGCGCGGTGAGCCGATACGCGAAGGAATCCACGTTGACGCTCAAGGTCGTGGACTGGGAGGTCTGGGTCCCCAGGGGGGCGGCCAGGGCCGGGCAGGACAGAGCCGCCAAGGCGAGCACGAGGGCGAGGGTCTTCATGACGGGCCTCCTAGAAGAACAGTTGCTTGATGAAGAAGTCGGGGATCTCCAGGGTCAGCCCCTCCGTATGCCCGGCCAGCGACCCTGATCCCTTGAGAGCTGCCGGAGTGAGCACCACTAAGAGCCCCGTGGCGGTCTTGGAGTAGGTCACGGTGTTTGTCACCTGGTAGGGCGAGCCCGCGATGGTGGGCGAGGCGGCCACCGTGGCCGGAAGCGAGGCCGCCCCCGTCTGGGATTGGGCCTGGGTCTGGGACTGGGCAATGCCGGACAGGGACTGGGCCTGAGACTGGGGAAGGGGCTGGGCCTGGGAGATGTCGAACAGGGACTGGGCCAATGCCTGGGGGAAGGACTGGGCCAGGCTTATGTCGGAAAACGACAGGGCCTGGGGCAGCAACTGGGCCTGGGCGATGCCGGACAGGGCCAGAAGCGACGCGACGAGCACGGACGCGAAAAGGCGCATGGCGGGACCTCCTTATGCCGGATCGTCTCTCCATGCGCCTGAACGGATATGGCGTCAATGCCCTCTGGCTCTTTGCCCCCCAGTTGGATTTCCGGTGTACGCGGCGAGTCCGGTGTGTCATATGAGAGGGTGGAGTTAATAAGCTTCGGGAGGTCGCCATGACCAGAGCCGAGATCTTCAAGGAAATGGAAGAGATGTTTGGCCTTGTGCCGTCCATGTTCAAATCAATTCCGGACGCGACCCTGGAACTCGAATGGAGCCTGTTCAAGCAGGTGCAGCTTGCGCCCGGAGAAATCCCCGCCAAGTACCGGGAGCTGATGGGGGTGGCTATCTCCGCCATCACGAAATGCCGGTACTGCGCCTTTTTCCACACCGAGATGGCCAAGCTGAACGGAGCCACCCCGGCCGAAATCGAGGAGGCGGTGCACTACGCCAAATCCAGTGCCGGGTGGAGCGCCTACGTGAATGGCATGCAGATTGATTTCGAGCAGTTCAAGCGCGAGATCACCCAGGTCTGCCAGCATGTGCGCCTGGCGCGTGAGTCCATGGGACCGGGCGACATGTCCGAGTAGCGCGGCGCGAAAAAACGCCGGGACGGACGCCAAGCGTCCGCCCCGGCGGGGGGTTCGTCTCTCTTGTTAACGGCCGGAAGCGTCAGCAGATTCCGCGTTCGCTTCCCGAAAGGTCCCGCTGGGACTACGCCTTCTCTTTCTTCCTCTGCCCGTAGAGGATGTGGCGCTTTCCGGCGTTCAGCTCGGCCTTGCGCAGGCGGATGGACAGGGGCGTCACCTCCACCAGTTCGTCGTCGCGCACGAAGTGGATGGCCCGCTCCAGGGTCATGGGGCGGATGGGGGTGAGCACGCAGTTCTCGTCCTTGCCCGAAGCGCGCATGTTGGTGAGCTTCTTTTCCTTGCAGGGGTTGATGTCCAGGTCATTGTCGCGGTTGTGCTCGCCCACGATCATGCCCTCGTACACCGGGTCGCCCGCGGTGATGAACATCTCGCCGCGCGGCTCCAGGTGGAACAGGCCGTAGGCCACGCCCACGCCCATGCGGTCGGCCACCAGGGAGCCGGTGAACCGGGTGGGGAAGTCGCCCCGGTAGGGCTCGTAGCCCTCCAGGAGCGAGTTCATGATGCCCGTGCCCTTGGTGTCGGTGAGGAACTCGTCTCGGTAGCCGATGAGCCCGCGCGAGGGCACCGAGAACTCCATGCGCACCCGGCCCTTGCCGTGGTTCACCAGGTTCACCATGCGGCCCTTGCGGATGGCGAGCTTTTCCGTGACCACGCCGAGGAAGGTCTCCTCGCAATCCACGAACACGCTCTCGATGGGCTCCAGACGCTTGCCCTTCTCTTCCTTGTAGATGACCTCGGGACGGCTGACGGAAAGCTCGAAGCCCTCGCGGCGCATGGTCTCGATCAGGATGGCCATCTGGAACTCGCCGCGGCCCTTGACGATGAAGCTGTCCTTGTCCTCGCTCTGCTCCACCTTGATGGCCACGTTGGACAGGCACTCGCGCTCCAGGCGTTCCAGAATCTTGCGAGACTGCACGAGCTTGCCCTCGCGCCCGGCCAGGGGAGAGGTGTTGATGGCGAACTTCATGGACACGGTGGGCTCGTCCACGGTGATGCGCGGCAGGGCCTTGGGGGCGGAGGCGGTGCAGATGGTGTCGCCGATCTTCACGTCCTCGATGCCCGAGAGCACGATGGTGTCGCCGGGGGTGGCCTCGGTGGCGTCCACCAGGCTCGGGCCCTTGTAGGTCTGCAGGCGGGTGACGCGAAGCTGCTTCACCTCGCCGTTCTCGCCCATGCACACCAGGGTCTCGTTCTGGTGGGCCACGCCGTTCATGACCCGGCCGATGGCCAGGCGTCCCAGGAAGTCGGAATAGCCCAAGTCCGCCACCAGCATCTGGAAGGGGGCGGTGGAGTCGTAGCGCGGGGCGGGGATGTGCTCCAGGATGGCGTCGAAGAGCGGGGTCAGGTCGGTGCCCTCGCCCTCCAGGCTGGTCTTGGCCATGCCTTCACGGCCGATGGCGTAGAGCACGGGGAAGTCCAGCTGCTCCTCGCTGGCGTCCAGGTCGATGAACAGGTCGTAGACCTCGTCCAGCACTTCCTGGGGGCGGGCGTCCTTGCGGTCGATCTTGTTGACCACCACCATGATGGACAGACCGCGCTCCAGGGCTTTTTTCAACACGAAGCGGGTCTGGGGCAGCGGCCCCTCGGAGGAGTCCACCAGCAGGATCGCGCCGTCGGCCATGACCATGGAGCGTTCGACCTCGCCGCCGAAGTCGGCGTGGCCGGGGGTGTCGATGATGTTGATCTTCACGCCCTTCCAGGACACGGCGCAGTTCTTGGCGGCGATGGTGATGCCGCGCTCGCGCTCCAGGTCCATGGAGTCCATGACGCGGTCGTCCACTTCCTGGTTTTCGCGGAAGGTGCCGCTTTGCCGGAACAGGGCGTCCACCAGGGTGGTCTTGCCGTGGTCGACGTGGGCGATGATGGCAATATTTCTAATGCTGTCGTTGGAAGACATGTTCATAGGGATTGATCTCCAGTATTTTGGGAGGCCCCTCCATACGGCCCGGGGGACCCGCTGGCAAGCGAAAGTACCGTGACAACGGCGCTGCCCGCGCCGATTTTTTACGCGGCGCCGCAGGTGCCTGCCGCCAGCGCACCGCTCCGGCGGCGCACGCAGCCTTTGTCGGGAGGCAGAACAACCGGTGCTGTCCGGTTGTTCAAGAAATAAGAGGTTTTTGAAAAATATCTAGGGCAACGCCCCGGCGCTCGCAGGGCACGGCACAGAAATCGCGTCGGGATGGGTGTCGACCGCTCCGGCGGAAACTGACCGCCAAGCCCTCAGCGCGTGTTCAGGCAGTCCGCGCAGGGGGTGATCAGGGTCACGGAGTTGGCCTGCTCGTACGTGGTCTTGGCCTCGAAGAGCTGGATGGCCGCGTTGCGGTAGAGTTCACCGTAGGGCGTGGACGCCTGGGTGAAGCTCAGGTTGGCGATGAACTGCTGGTCGGCGGCTACCACCTGCGCCAGGGTGGGATTCGACGAGGAATAGCCGGGCGAGGCGTCGTGCTGGAAACAGGCCCCATCCACGCAGTCGATGGGGATGGCGCCGGCGGCCGTGGCCTGCAGGCCGCAGTAGTTTCCGTACTGGGGCACGAAGGACTTGATGTCGGCCACGAGGGACGAGGGATCGGCCTTGACGGCGGTCAGGAGCTGGTCCCAGATGGCCTCCTGCTGCTCCAGGGTTGTGACCTGGGCATGGGCGGCGGAGGCGGACAGGGCCAGGAACGCGGACAGGATAAAAACACGGGCGGTCATCATCAGGTAATTATGCCCGTTTCGGGGCCACGGGGCAAGGCCATTGGGCGAACAAAAGAAGGACGCCGGAGGCATCGCACGGCGTCCTTTCAGTCACACCCGCCAGCCCCCTCAGGAGTGAGGGCCGCGCGAACCGCGTTTCTTCCTCAGCGCAGCGAGGCCGGTCAGGCCCGCGCCGAGCAGGAGGACCGTGCCCGGCTCGGGAACGGGTGATCCCGAAAGCGAGAAAGCGGCGTTGAAAGAGGTTCCGCCAACGATGTCCGTGCCCACGCGCAGCCAGTCGGGGGCCAGGTTCGCGTTACGTATCCAGCTTTGCAGGTCGGGCAAGAAGGGAGTGCCTGGGGCAACGATGGGTTTCGGCGCGGAAAGCCACAAAAAATCGCCCGAGGACAAGTCCACCTGGGGCACGAAGAAATAGTGGTCCGGCGGCAGGTTAAGGGCAGTGATGAAATCCACATCGAATTGCACCTCCTCTCCCGTCACCGAGCCTTCGCCCAGTGTGTTCTGGTTTGGGATCTTGTTGATGCCGTTGACCACCGAATTCGCCGCCGTGAAGGAACCGAGGGCCGTGACCGAAAAGGACAGCGAGCCCGCCACGCTGTCGCGGCTGTCGAGCGCCACGTCGGAAGGGGAATTCGCCCGGGTGGGAACATTTCCCGAAGGTGGATCGGTGGAATCCTTGGGAAAGACGCGGTAGACTTCCACGGTCACGGAGTCGATGTCCACGAGGGAAGCCCCGGATGTCAGGAGCCCCGTGAACGTTGCCCCGGTTATCCGCGTGGGGGTAGACAACAGAAAATCGTCCGCAGATTCCGTTTCCAGCTTGCCGCCCGCGCTCGTGCGCGAAAGCGTGGCGATTTTTCCGTCCGGATCGCCGGTGCTGAAGAACACGACGTCGGCCGCGGCCGGTGTCGCCGTGGCCAGGCCAGCTGCCAGAAGCATGGTTGTGAACAGGAACAGAAGAACCGGGACCGACTTTTGCCTTCGAGCGGTATTGGTCATGACCGCCTCCCCTGCTGGAATAACGGCATGGTACGGAATACGACCGGGATCGAAGGAATGAACAAACAAGATTCGTGCCGCGCGTCATCCTCAATCTTTCCGCGCAGCTATCACTTGACGAGGTGATTCGATCTGTAAACTATTCTTACATCTGATAGCAGGGCCGACACCGCCCGGCCCGAAAATACATTCCGCGTTCAGCGCCTTCCTCCGTTTTTCATCTCCCTATCCAAACCGCGCCGCGCCTGGAGGCGTTGTCGAAAGATACCGCCGGTATGGCCTATTTCCCGGGCTGCACGTTGAAAAACGGCACGAAATTCTGGCCGCTGCCCATGACCGTCGACGGGACATGGCCGCTCCAACGCTCAGCCCAGGTCTGCGCGGTGACCTGCGGATTGGCGGCGATGACCTTGGCCTTGAGCGACAGGGCGTCGGCCTCGGCCGTCCCCTTGAGGCGGATGGCGTTGGATTCGGCCAGAGCGGTCTTTTCGATTTTCGTGGCCTCGGCAGCCGCGATCCTTTCGATCCGGGTGGCCTCGCCCTCGGCCGCGAAAATCTTGGCGTCAGCGTCACCCTTGGCCTTCTTGCGCAGGGCTTCGGCTTCACCGTCGGCCTTGGCCTTGGCCTGTTCCGCCTGGGCCTGGACCTTGGCCAGCTCGTTTTGGGCGGCTATGGCGTCGTTCTTGGCCTGCACGGCCGCCTCGTTGCTCTTCTTGAAACTGGCGGCCAAGTCGAACTCCACAATCTGGACGTCCACGACGCTGATCCAGTCCGCGGTGGCCAGGGCGATAGAGTTCTTGATCTCCTGGGTGATGTCCCCCATGCCCATGTTGAAGCTCGTGAGGTTCTTGCGGGCCACCACCTCGCGGATGCGCTGGATGATGATGGGGCGCATGTTCTCGGCCACGTCTACGTTGCCGACCCGGCCGACCTGATAAAGGAGCTTCTCCACCGACGTTTCGGGCACCCGGTAGGAAACCGACAGCCCGAGTTCCACGGTCTGGTTGTCGGAGGTGAAGAAGACGGTCTTGGGGAAGGGGAAGCGCATGAGCGACACGGCCAGGAAGTCTACCGTGTCAAGGAAGGGCACCTTGAAGTGGATTCCGGGCTTCATAAGCCCCGGCTGGACCTCGCCCAACCGGCGCACCATGGCCACTTCCGTGGGGTCAACGATGTAGAACGATTTGGACAGGACCAGGAGAATCCCCCCCAGAACCAAGGCGTAGCCGAGCTTCCGGAAGGACAGGTTGGGCATTCTGGACAGGGGCGAGAGGTTCGAGAGGCTCTCCATATGCCGGACTCCCATGGCGTGCATGTTCGCGAACAGCGGAATGGCGGCCGCAATCGCCTCCGCGCAGGGACAGCGCACGGAATATGCGCAGCCAAACCAAACTCGGGCGCGAATCTATTCAACACGAGTATGCGTGGCAAGAAAAAAAGCAAAATACATATAGGGCTATGCCAAAATATATTCCAGCTACCTGATCCAGATCAGGCTGGCCTGCCTGCCCGAATCGGCCTTGTCCCTTCTGTAGGAATGGAACCCCGAAAGGCTGTGGGTGCACAGGTCCAGCCCGAAGATGCGGTCGGGCCTGAGCCCCGCCTCGAGAAGCTGGGCCACGGTGAGCCGCCACAGGTTCACGGTCTGGGTGGCCGGGTCGAAGAAATCCCGGAACCTCTCCCCGAACTCCATCTCGAAATTCTTGAACTCGCTGGCCCCGGGACCCAGGCTCGGGCCGCGCACGGCCAGGAGCTCCCCCGGCTCGATTCCGTAGCGCTCGCAGAACGCGGCCACGCCCTTCTGGGGGAACTCCAGCACGTTGCCGCGCCAGCCCACGTGCAGCCCGGCCACGTATTTGCCGCTCTCGTGAGCGATGAGGATGGGCTGGCAGTCGGCGGTCTTGACCACCAGGGCGCGGCCCGGCTCGGATGTGGTCGAGCCGTCGGCCTCGGCCTGTGACGCCTCGTGCGGGGCCACGGCCCCGGGCTCGAAGGCCATGTCCGTGCCGTGCACCTGCTTGAGCGAGCACCAGGAATCAAAACCCAGGCGCAGGCGCAGGGATTCCCGGTTGGCCCGCACCGCTTTCGGGTCCTTGGCCACGTTATAGGAAATATTGCCGCGCTCCGGGCCGCACTCGGCCGTGGTGAACGCGGCGCGCACCCCGGGAACGCCGGGGAAGGAAAACTCGATGACGCTTACGGACATGCTCTCTCCTCTCGCTCACTCTCCAGGATGAACCCGGATAACCTCTTCGCTCGTGACCACGGCGTGAACCGGCCTGTCCCAGGGCTCCAGCGGCAGGCGCTCCACCACCTGGAACGGATGCGCCAGCCCGATGAGAAACGTCTTCTCGAACCCCGGCCCGGCCAGCAGCCGGTCGTAGTATCCCTGGCCGAAGCCCAGCCTGCCGCCCCGGCGGTCGAAGGCCACGGCCGGGATGAGGGCCACGTCCGGGGCGAAGCCGGACAGGGCCGGGCAGCTTTCGGGATGGGGCTCCAGGATGCCGTAGGCTCCTGGGGCCAGCTCCTCGAAGCAGGTGACGCAGGCCACGTCGAGCACTCCGGCCTCTCCGGGGCGGCAGCGCGGGGCCAGCACGCGCACGCCCCGCCGCCACAGGCCCTCCAGGAGCGCCGAGGTCTCCACCTCGCCCTTGAAGGCGAAATAGACCATAACCTCGCGCGCCGAGCGCCAGCGGTCGAGCCCGTCCACCAGGATCGAAGCGGCGAGGCTGGCCCTGCGCACCTCATCCGGCGAGAGCCCGGCGCGCCGGGCCAGCACGGCCCTGCGCAGCGCGGCCTTGTCCGGCCCCGGGGCGTTTCCCGTGTTCGCGTTGAGCGGCTTCATGACTTATGCTAACATGCCGCACTTCGGCGGCAAAGAACCTTTCCCAGGGAGTCCTGCATGAGCGGCGCGGCATACTGGATCGGCATGGGCGACATCCACGGCCACACGGCAAGCCTTACGCGCATCCCGGAGCTTCCGGGCGCGGCCGGGGTCATCATAAGCGGCGACCTGACCATCAAGGGCGGCGTGGCCGAGGCCGGCCGGGTGATCGAGGCCGTGGCGGCCGTAAATCCCCGCATCCTGGCCCAGATCGGCAACATGGACCACGAGCCGGTGCAGTCCTGGCTGGACGGCAAGGGCATGGGCATCCACGCGCGATGCGTGGAGCTGGCTCCGGGCCTGGCGCTCATGGGCGTGGGCTGGTCCGGCCCCACGCCGTTCCACACGCCGAGCGAAGTGCCCGACTCGCAGCTGGGAGAATGGCTGGAGCAGGCCTGGGAGCAGGCCAAGGCCTTCGACCACGTGATCCTGGTTTCGCACACGCCGCCCCATGGCACCACCACCGACGTGGTGGGCCCCGGAGCCCACGTGGGCTCGGCGGCGGTGCGCGGCTTCATCGAGCGCGCCCAGCCCGACGTGTGCCTGACCGGCCACATCCACGAGGCCCGCAGCACGGACACCCTGGGCAGGACGGTCGTCATCAATCCCGGCGACCTGTCCTCGGGCGGCTACGCCATCATCGGCTACGACGGAAGCGCCGTCACGGCCAGGCTCATGACCATATCATAAGGAAGCGCCATGATACTCTATTCCTGGAACGTGAACGGGCTGCGCGCCGCGGCGGGCAAGGGTTTCCACGAGTGGCTCGAAACCTGCGGCGCGGACGTGGTGGGCATCCAGGAGACCAAGCTCCAGAAGGACCACGAAAACGGCTTTCCCGAGGTGCACGGCTACAAGACCGTGTTCGCATCGAGCAGCGTGAAGAAGGGTTATTCTGGCGTGGGCGTGTACTACCGCGCCGAGCCCCTGGCCGTGAACGCCGAGCTGCCCGACCCGAAATTCGGCGGCGAGGGAAGGCTCCTGCACCTGGAATATCCGGACTTCCACTTCTTCACCGTCTATTTCCCCAACGGCCAGATGGGCCCGGACCGGCTGGAATACAAGCTGGGCTACTACGACGCCTTCCTGGCCCACGCCCAGGAGCTTCGCGCGAAAAAGCCCATCGTGGTCTGCGGCGACGTCAACACCGCCCACACCGAGCTGGACCTGAAGAACGCCAAATCCAACGAGAAAACCTCGGGGTTCCTGCCCGTGGAGCGGGCCTGGCTGGATACGTTCGTGGCGGCGGGCTACGTGGACACCTTCCGCATGTTCGAGAAGGACGGCGGCCACTACTCCTGGTGGGACTACCGCTTCCAGGCCAGGGCGCGCAACGTGGGTTGGCGCATCGACTACTTCTTCGTGTCCGAGGAGCTGCGCCCCAGGGTGAAGCGCGCCTGGATCGAAAGCGACGTCATGGGCTCCGACCACTGCCCCGTGGGCCTGGAACTGGACCTCTAGGCACGGCGTTTGCTGGGCATTCCGTGGAGGATGCCCCATGGCCGTCGAACAGGTCCCGCCCATATTCCAGCCCAGGCTGCAACCGAAGCCCGCGCTGCCCACCCTGTCACCAAGGGACGAAGGCTTCGCCGAGGCCCTGGACTCGGCCCGGGCCGCTCCGCTGTCCGGGCACGGAAGCGGCGAAGTGCACGGCGAGGTGCAGAGGCCCGGGGAAAACGCCCCCGGCGCATCCGGCAGGACGTTGACGGGGCAGCACGCCGCCACGCATCTTTCCGCGCCCTCCACCGCTCCCCCGGGAGTCGTCTGGGGCGCGGTGGAATGGCCCCGCCAGCCCGTGCCCCCGGAGAAGGCCGCCACGCAGGACAACGCCGCCGCGGCTGGCGCCGCCAGCGCCGCCTCCGGAGCCTCATCCAGCGTTCCCTCATCCGCCCAGGCCAGCCCGGCCGGGCAATCGCGGGACCAGGCGGCGGCAGGCGCCCCCGCCCGTTTCTCCGCCGAGGACGAGGCCGCCCTTCGCGCCTGGGCCTCGGCCGTCAAACCGCCGCCGCGCGCGCCCCGCGCCGCCAAGCCTTTGCCGCTTGATCTTCCGCCGTCCCTGGCCGCCGCCGACCCGAGCGCCCTGGCCCTCACCGCCAAGGCCCAGCTCGGCAGGCGCTACACCGTCGGGGGCGAAACCCCGCGTCAGGGATTCGACTGCTCCGGGCTTACCAGCTACGTCTACGCCAGAAGCGGCGTGGAGCTGTCGCGCAACTCACGCGAGCAGTTCCGCCAGGGCCAGCCTGTGAAGCGCGAGGACCTGCGCCCGGGCGATCTGGTGTTCTTCGGCAAGAAAGGCGTACACCACGTGGGCATCTACATGGGGGAAGGCACCTTCGTGCACGCCGCCAGCTCCGGGGGAGCGGTGAAGACCGGCTCCCTGGACGACCCGGTGTGGAGTTCCTCCTACGCCGGGGGCAGGCGGATCCTCCGCGACGACGCGGGCATGGGCCCCAAAGGCGCGGGCCTCTCAGCCACGGGCTGACCGCAGGCTGCCAGCGGACTACCGGATCTGCCCGGCGAACCCGCCTCCGGCCTTCACGGCGCGCCGCCCGGAACACCCTTTTTCGCCGGGGATGCCCCTGCCGCCGCCGACACGTCTTGCCCCTTCTTACGCTATGCCGTATCATTGACGGATGCTCGGATACGATGTCGTCATCATAGGCGCCGGGGCCTCCGGCCTGTTTTGCGCCCTCACAGCGGCCAGGCGGGGCCTCAGCGTCGCCGTGTTCGACCACAACACCCAGACCGGCAAGAAGCTCAAGGTCACCGGCGGCGGACGTTGCAACTTCGGCAACACAAGGGTCACGCCGGAGAACTTTCTCTCCTCCAATCCGCACTTCAGCGTCTCGGCGCTGTCGCGCTTCGCGCCGCTGGCCTTCAAGGAATTCCTGGAGCAGAATGGACTGTCCAGCGTGGAGGAAGGGCACGGCCAGCTCTTCTGCCGCCAGGGCGCGGTGGCCGTGGCCGACCTGCTGGAGCGGCTCTGCCAGGAGGCGGGCGTTCACTTCTACATGAACGCGCGCATCAAGAACATCGAGCGCCGCGAGGATTTCCGCGTCACCTACCCGGGCGGCACCGTGCCCGGAAAAAACCTGGTGGTGGCGGCCGGCGGCCTGGCCTGGCCCCAGACCGGCTCTTCCTGCTTCGGCTACGGCGTGGCCGAGACCTTCGGGCTGGACCTCATCGAGCCCCGCCCCGCCCTCACCCCCCTGAACATGGGACAGGGCTGGCAGATGGCGGCGCTGTCGGGCATCTCGCTTCCGGTGCGCATCCAGTTCGGCAAGACGTCCTTCGAGGACGCCCTGCTCTTCACCCACAAGGGCCTGAGCGGTCCGGCCGTTCTGCAGATCTCCTCCTACTGGCAGCAGGGCAAGCCCGTGGTGGTGAACCTGACCCCGGACCAGTCCCCCGAGGACATCCTGGCCAAGGCGCGCGGCACCAAGTCCCAGGTGAAGACGGTGCTGGGCAAGCTCCTGCCCTCGCGCCTGGCGGCCATGATCGCGCCGCCGGAACTGGGGGCCAAGCCCGTGGCCCAGCTGCGCAAGGAGGAACTGGCCTGGCTGGTCAAGCGCCTTACGGCCTGGGAAATCACCCCCAAGGAGCTGGCCGGGTACAAGAAGGCCGAGGTGACCGCCGGAGGAGTGGACACCAAGGCCATCTCGTCCAAGACCATGGAGAGCCTGGGCGTTCCCGGCCTGTACTTCATCGGCGAAATCCTGGACGTAACCGGACACCTGGGCGGCTACAACCTGCACTGGGCCTGGGCCTCGGGCTTCGTAGCGGCCCAGTCGCTCAAGGAGTCGCAGTAGCGGGAGGCGCCTGGCGCGAGGCCGCCCCAACACGTTCCACGGCGAGGCAGGCATGAACGCAGACGTTCCCGTCGCCCGGCTGGAGTTCTTCCGCAAGGAGATCGGCCTCGACGAATCCAAGCTCGCCGTGATCCGCCCCTTCGCGGACAAGCTCGCCGCCCGCGCCCGCAAGGCCGGGGCCTACATCGACGCCCTGGTGCGCAAGACCGCTCCGCGCGTGCGCCTGGAAATGACCCTGGAATTTTTCGACGGGGCCCTCAAGGATTTCTGGGCCGACTGGTACTCCACCCTCTGGACCAGGGCCTGGGACGAAAAATTCCTGCGCGAACTCTGGCAGCAGGGGGTCACGGCGGCAAGGCTGGGCATCGACCTGCAATACGTGATGCTGGGCGAGGTCAAGTGCCGCCAATTGTTCATCAAGGCCGTGCGCGAGGACGTGCCCCCGGATTTTCGCGGCAAAGTGGCCTCGGCCGTCAACGACCTCCTGGACCTGTGCCTGATGATTCGCGCCAAGGGCCACTCCTCCTATCACTCGGAGATCGCGGAGCCGCTCCTGCAGGGGCTCTTCCACCAGACCCGCAACCCGCTCACCATCATCGGCGGCACGGCCACGCGCCTCATGCGCTCGGGCGGCCCGGAAGTCTCCGCCATGGCCCAGGTGATCCTGGACGAGGCCCTGCGCCTGGAGCGCATGACCCGCGACATCTCCACCTGCAACTCCATCGAACTGGCCGAACCGACCTTCGCCGCCGTGGCCGTGGAGCCCTTCCTGCGCCAGACCCTGGACGGCCTGCGCTCCGGGCCGAACTGGCCGCAGGGGCTCGAGCCCGAGGTCTCGCTCGATCCGGACCACCCCGAAGTGGACGCGGACCCGAACCTGCTCAGGGAAATCTTCAAGGAGGTGCTGGTAAACGCCCTGGAAGCCATGCCCGAGGGCGACCGCAGGCTTGTGCTGACCTCGTCCGTGGACCAGGCCACGCCCAGCCATCTGAGCGTGACGGTGTCGAACAGCGGCGAACTCCCCAAGGACCAGGACGTGGAACAGCTCTACCTGCCGTTTCACTCCACCAAGTCCCAGGGCACCGGCTTCGGCCTGCCCATCGCCCGGGCCGCCGCGCACAAGTGCTTCGGCAAGGTGTCCCTGGCCCGGACCGAGGGCGGCGTGGCCTGCGCGGTGAAGCTGCCCCTCAAGGGGCAGATCGACGAATTGGGGTTTCTGGCCTGGAAGGATTTCTGATCCAGCGGACAAACGCCCGGCCGCGCGCCGGCAAGCGACGCATCAAGCGACTCACCGGACATCATGCAAGACAAGCAGTGCGAGCTCTATTCACGGCAATACGCCCAGTTCGTTTCCAAGGAAGTGGTCAAGGAGGCCGCCGCCCGTATCTTCGACGACCTGCGCGGCACGCTCTCGCAATATCTGAAGGATAACGCCGTGCCCGGCTGCGAGGCCCAGGCCGAGCGGATCATGGAGCTCCTCTCCGACGTGGAGGTGCGCCACTACAACGAGTTCAAGCTCCAGGACGTGTTCGAGGAAGTGATTGAGCGCTGACCCTCCGGTGCGGAAGATCACGGAGGACTGCCATCCGGCAGGGTTCGCTCGCCGTGGACGGAGTCGCGGTTACTCCTGTCCCGACCCCTCGGGCAGGCGGACCACAATGTGCGTCCCCTCGGGTTCGTCCGAGGTGAAGGTGATGTCGCCCGCATGGGCCTTGGCGATGAGCAGCGCGCTGTGCGCGCCGAGCCCCGTGCCGCCCTTCTTGCCGCTGGTGACGTAGGGCTCGAAGAACTTCTCCCGGATGTGCTCCGGGATCACTCCACGGTTGTGGATGTCGATGACCACGTGCCCGGCCTCGTGGACCACGTTCACCACCACCGGCTCGTTTTCGGGCGAGGCTTCCACGGCGTTCTTGATGAGGTTGGAGAGCATGTCGTCCAGGAACGCCTCTTCGCCCATGACCCCGCAGTCCTTGTCAGGATCGGCGACCGGGTCGATCTCGCAGGCGAAGGAGACGCCCTTTTCCCGCATGGCCGGTTCGAAGCGCTTGCCCAGGTCGGCCAGCAGCCTGACCAGGTTCACCGGCCGGGGGGTGACGCGGTAGCTCCCCTGGTGGATGCGCAGCATGGCCTGGGAGTTGGCCAGCAGGTGGTTCATCTGCATGCCCGAGTCGTGGATGAGGCGCGCCCACTCGCGCTGCTTCTCGGGCAGGCCATGGTCCTCCATGAGGAGCTTGGCGAAACCCACGATGCCCAGCAGCGGGGACTTGAGGTCGTGGCGGATGATGCGTTCCACGTCCTCGCGCAACTTTTCGTAGTGCTTGCGCTCGGAGATATCGCGGATGAAGGCCGCGAAATAGATGTCGCCCGCGCGGCTCCAGCTGGAATGGGTGATCTCGATGGGGAACTCGGTCCCGTCCTTGCGGATGGCGGCGCATTCCGAGGGCAGATGGGGCCGCAGGGCGTGGCCGGCCTCGAGGGCGCGGGCGAAGCCCCGCTCGTGCAGGGCGTGGTAGCGCTCGGGCATAAGGAAGCCGAGCCCCTGTCCCATGACCTCGCCCGGCTCGTAGCCGAAAAGGTTTTGGGAAGCCTGGTTCCAGAACACGATGCGCCCCTTGGCGTCGGAGGCGATGATTGCGTCCGGGGCGGACTGGGCCAGGGAAAGGTACTCCTCGCGCAGGTCGTCCAGCATGCGCCTGAGCATCTGACAGTGGCGTTCGCGCCGGGTCAGGTCGGCCACCTGGCCCTTGAGGCCGGAAATCTCGTCTTCCAGTGTGCGCTGATAGTCCGCCATGGGCCAGAGCCTACACCCCGTCACGCCTTGATTACAAGGATTTCCGCGCGCGATTCCCGCTGGCGCCAAACGATTTACATCCCCGTGCAAATACGGCATCTGACGGGGGCGTTACGACACGAAACAAAACGCTCTCAAGGAGGCTCCATGCGCAGGCGTTCGCTCATCGTCATCTGCTGTCTGGCCGTGCTCGCAGCACTGCCGGGCCTGGCCCAGGCCGAAAAACTCAAGGTTGCATTCGCCCTGATCGGCACCGTCAACGACCAGGGATGGAACCACGCCCACGCCGTGGGCATCGAGGCCCTCAAGAAGAAGTTCGGCGACCAGATCGAGGTGAGCTACACCGAGAACGTCGGCGCGGCCGACGCCGAGCGCGTCTTCCGCCAGTACGCCCAGGACGGCTACAAGATGATCTTCGGCACCACCTTCGAGCACATGGACCCCATGCTCCAGGTGGCCAAGGACTTCCCCGACGTGGCCTTCGAGCACTGCTCCGGCTACAAGACCGCCCCCAACATGGGCACCTACATGGCCCGCATCGAGCAGGGCGAGTACCTGGTGGGCTACATGGCCGGGCTCATGGGCTACAGCAACGTGGGCACCGTCTCCACCAACCCCATCCCCGAGCCCATCCGCGGCATCAACGGCTTCACCCACGGCCTGCTGCGCGGCCTCAAGGAATCCGGCGCCAAGTTCAACCCCGACGCAGTGAACACCGTGGTCTGGCTCAAGAGCTGGCGCGACCCCATCGGCGAAACCACCATGAGCGAGGCCCTGGTGCAGCGCGGCTGCACCCTGATCCGCCAGATGGCCGACACCCCCGACGCCTCGCTGGCCGCCTGCGCCAAGAACGTCCCGGCCATCGGCTACGGCGCGGACGCCTCCGCTTTCGGAGCCAAGTGCGTTCTGGTCTCCACCATCTGGAACTGGGGCGAATTTTATACTAGGCTCGTGAAGGCCAAGCTGGAAGGTTCCTGGAAGCCCGAGGAACTCTACTGGGGCTTCGAGAAGGACGCCATCCAACTCTCCGCCTTCAATGAGAAGGTGCCCGCCCCAGTGCGCGAAAAGGTCACGGCCGAGCTCGACCTCATGAAGAAGGGCACCGACAACTCCTTCCTGGGACCCATGGTCGACCAGGACGGCAAGGTGATGATCCCCGAAGGCAAGCGCGCCACGGTGCAGGAGCTCTACACCATGCGCTGGCTCCTGAAGGGCGTCAGCGGCAAGCTGCCCGAGTAAGAGCCCACCACGCGGGGGACGGCTCTTACCCGGGGCCGTCCCCCTTTTTTTATTGCGAGGCCCACATGGCATACGAACGCCCCGTGCGCGAGTCCGGCGAGAAGTACACCCTCGGTTTCGAGGGCCTGGACTACACCGTCCAGATCCCCTGGGTCTGGATACCCTCCGACGGAGGGGAGGTGCGCATCGCCTCCCTGGACCTGGTGGGCCAGACCCGCCTGAACCGCGACCTGGGCCGCCTGCTGGCCGCGCGCCTGAAGCCCTTCATCGAGGGCAAGAAACGCGTCACCATGCTCACCGCCGTGGAAAAGGCCCTGCAGCTGGCCCAGGTGACGGCCTTCGAGCTTAACCTGGACGAGATCGCCGTGGCCCACAACCGGGTCAAGCCCCACATGGAGCCCGGACGCCGCCCGCTTCTGCAGGTGGGCGCGGACTCCATCACCAGCGGCGACAAGTTCCTGGCCCTGTACGAACGCTCGCTCGCCATCGTGGCCGAGGCCACCGACGGCATCATCCTTTTCGACGACGTGGTCTCAACCGGCTCCACCATGCTGGCCATGCAGGCCCTGGTGGAGCAGGCCGCGCGCTTCGCCCGCCTGAGCTGCCCCCCGCCCATCCTGGCCGTGGCCTGCGCCGCCATCGAGGGCGACCCGGCGCTTGAGCCTCTGGTGTACCTGGCCAAGCTTCCCGCGCCGCAGTTCCGCGAGGCCCAATGAGCGCTGCACTGGAACTTTCCGGCATCACCAAGCGCTTCGGCGAAAACACCGCCAACGACCGCGTGAGCCTCACCGCCCACGCGGGCGAGATCCACGCGCTTCTGGGCGAGAACGGCGCGGGCAAGTCCACGCTCATGTCCATCCTGTCCGGGCGCTACAGCCCCGACGAAGGCGAGATCAAACTCGACGGCAAGGCCGTGCGCTTCAAGTCCCCGGCCGACGCCCTGGCCCAGGGCGTCGGCATGGTGCACCAGCGCTTCATGTTGGTGGAGGCCTTCACCGTGGCCGAGAACGTGGCCCTGGCCGCCGGCGGCGGAACAATGCTCGATCTCAAGGCCGAATCCGCGCGCATCCGCGAACTCTCCGACCGCTTCGGCCTTCAGGCCCGCCCCGAGAGCCGGGTGCGCGACCTGTCCATGGGCGAGCGCCAGCGCGTGGAGATCCTCAAGCTTTTGCGCCTGGGCGCGCGCGTGCTCATCTTCGACGAGCCCACCTCCGTGCTCACCCCCACCGAGATCGAGAGCTTCTGCGAGGTGCTGCGCACCCTGCGCCGCGAAGGGCGCACCATCGTGTTCATCACCCACAAGCTGGAAGAGGCCCTGGAGCTCTCGGACCGCATTTCCATCCTGCGCAAGGGCCGCCTGGTGGCCCGCACCACCCCGGCCGAGGCCGGGGGCAAGCGCAACCTGGCCCGCATGATGGTGGGCCGCGAGGTGATCTTCGCCATCGACAAGCCCGAGGTGCGCATGGGGGCCGAAGTTCTGCGCCTGGACGGGTTCACCGGCGGAGGCGAGCCGGACCGCCCGGCGTTCCGCGACGTGAGCTTCAGCCTGCGCAAAGGCGAGGTGCTGGCGGTGGTGGGCGTGGCCGGAAACGGCCAGACCGAGCTGACCGAGGCCCTGGCCGGGCTCGCCCCCAGCTTCTCGGGGAGCGTGGAGTACTCCGGGGGCGCCTTTGATGCCCCTGCCTGGGCCGCCGCCCCCAAGGACACCCTGGCCTACGTGCCGGAGGATCGCCACCACGAGGGCAGCATCCCGAGCTTGTCCCTCACCCACAATTTCCTGCTGACAAGGCTCGCGGCCTTCACCCGGGGCATGCTCCTGGACTGGGCCGGGGGGGCCGCCGCCACCCGCGAGGCCATCGGCCGCTTCGCCATCCGGGCCCAGGGACCGGAGCAGGCTTCCGGGGAACTCTCCGGCGGCAACCTCCAGAAGCTCCTGCTGGCCCGCGAGCTCTCGCGCCTGCCCGAAGCGCTCATCGTGCACCAGCCCACGCAAGGGTTGGACGTGGGTGCGTCCGAGGACGTGTGGAAGAGTCTTTTGGCCGCGCGCGAGCACGCCGGGGTGCTCATCGTCACCGGCGACCTCACCGAGGCCCTGACCCTGGCCGACCGGGTGGCCGTGATGTTCGGCGGAAGGATACTGGGCGTGGTGGACGCATCCGACCCGGACCAGGTGGCCCGCATAAGCCCCATGATGGCGGGAGTGCAGCAATGACCGCGACCGGATGGAACCCGCCCGGGGCGCAAGGGGTACGTTCATGACCTTCCTGAAGAGCAAGGCCGCGCTGTGGAGCCTGGCCCTCGTCATCCCCCTGCTGGCCGGGGCGGCCATCTTCGCCTTTCTGGGGGCCAACCCCCTGGAAGCCTATTCGGTGATGTTCGCGGGCGCGTTCGGCTCCTTCGCGCGCTTCTCCGAGGTGCTGGTGAAGGCATCAGCGCTCACCCTCACGGGGCTGGCCGTGATCCTGGCCGCGCGCATGAACCTGTGGAACATCGGCTGCGAGGGCCAGCTGGTCATGGGCGGCGTGTTCGCCACGGCCGTGGCCCTGTGGTACGGCACGGTGCTGCCGGCCCCGGTCCTGGTCCCCCTGCTCTTCCTGGCCGGGGCGCTGGGCGGGGCGGCGTGGGCCTCGGGTCCGGCCTGGCTCAGGTCGCGCCTGGGGGTCAGCGAGATCATCACCACGCTTTTGCTCAACTACGTGGCCATCGCCCTCATGGAGCACCTGTACTTCGGCCCCTGGCGCGATCCGGCCGGATTCGGCTTCCCCGGCACGGCCATGTTCGCCGACGCCGCCACCCTGCCCCGCTTCCCCGGCACGCGCGTGCATCCGGGGCTTCTGGCGGGGCTTTTCGGCGCGGGCCTTCTGGCCTGGGTGCTGGCCAAGACCCGCTGGGGCTATGAGCTGACCGTGATGGGCCTTGGCCCCAAGGCGGCGGAATACGCGGGCATGAACGCGGCCCGGCGCGGCCTGTGGGTGCTCATCCTGAGCGGGGCCATCGCGGGCATCGCGGGCATGGCCGAAGTCACGGCCATCCACCACAGGCTCCAGCAGGGCCTGTCCGTGGGGTATGGCTACGACGGGGTCATCGTGGCCTGTCTGGCCAGGCTCAAGCCCGGTTTCGCGCCGATCGGGGCCGTTGCGCTGGCCGCCGTCCTGGTGGGCGGAGAATACCTTCAGACCAGGATGCGACTGCCCTCGGCGGCCAGCCTGGTCATCGAGGCGGCGCTGCTCTTAAGCCTTTTGTGGCTGCAGACCCGCTCGGAGAAACGCTAGACCCGGCTAGTAGTAGCGCCACTCTCCGGAGGCTTCGCGGAACTCCTCGTCCATCTCCTCGGAGATGCCCACGCGGATCTCCTTCTCGCCCTCGGCGGTGGTGACGTTCTTGGCCGGGTCCAGGCCCTGGTCCAGGGCGGACTCCTCCCAGTGCTTGCGTATGGCTTGTGCGGCGGATTTCACCTCTGCCTCGTTTCCCGGCTTCTTGAGCCAGCGCGCTACCCAGATCCAGGTGGTCATGGCTTTTCTCCTGCTGACGGGTTCATGGGGTTAGCCTCCAGCATGAGCCATACGGCGGCCGCCGTGTCAATCGTTTCCCGCTTTGAAATCCCACTCCCCTGGGGTAGCCTGCCCAGGCCACGCACGGGCCGCGCAGGAGGGCACATGGTCAGCAAGCAGGACGTCATCGATCTCATCATCGCCAACACCACCTTCCGGCGCAACGTCTTCAACATGATCCCCGAAGGGGCCAGCCGCATCATGGATTTCGGCAGCGGCGAGGGCGGGCTGATCCTTCGGCTCAAGCGCGACAAGGGCTGCACCGACCTGCACGCCCTGGAAGTGGACCCTCGTAGCGCCGGCCTGCTCGAGGGGCTGGTGGACCGCGTCTGGCGCGAGGACTACGAGAAAGGCCAGAGCCTGCCCCCGGAATTCGCTGGCTATTTCAGCCATGTGATCCTGCACGACGTGGTGGAGCACCTCTTCGACCCCTGGGTCACGCTCTCCAAGGTACGCGAGCTGGTGGCGGACGACGGGCGCATGATCATCTCCACGCCCAACATCCACTACTGGATTCTCCAGTACGAAATCCTGCGCGGCAAGTTCCACTACGGCCCCGGATTCTGGCACACCGGGCACCTGCGCTGGTACACTCCGGCCAGCTTCGTGGAGCTTCTGGCCATCGCGGGCCTCAAGATCGAAACACTCTACCTGGACATCCCGGACAAGGTCTCCTTCCTGCGCATGGCCCAGGCCAGCGAGGTGCGCGAGGTGAGCTTCCCGCCGCGCGAGCTGGCCCACCTCCACCCCGACAAGCCCCCCGTCACCGTGACCTACCCCGGCGACATCCGAAAATACTACCCGGTGTTTTTCGCGGGCAAACTCATCGCCGTCTGCTCCAAGGCCCCGTTGCCCTTCGAATTGACCAAAGTGACCTACAACTGCGGCTACCTGGAGGGCATGCGCAAGAAATTGCGCCTGGACCACGACGTTTTCAACCCGCCCAAGATGATCCCGCTCATCGGCACCTCCCACTGATGAAACCGGGCGCGCGCCGCCGGGACTCTTGGAAAGTGTGCGAGCGCGTGCTAGAGAGCCGAGAGCCATGAACGATTTCGCATTCCTGCTCACCCTGACGCTCAAGTCCTCCATGGCGGTGCTCCTGGCCGCCCAGGGAGAAGTGCTGGCCGAACGGGCCGGGGTGATCAACCTCGGCCAGGAGGGCCTCATGCTCATGGGAGCCCTCACGGGCTTCTACGTGGGCTTCGTGACAGGCAGCCCGGTGCTGGCCTTCGCCGCGGCCGGGGCCGTGGGGACGCTGCTGTCCTGCCTGCACGGATTCTTCGCCATCCGCCTGGGGGCCAACCAGCTGCTCTCGGGCATCGCCCTGACCATCCTGGGCACGGGCCTATCCAATTACCTGGGCCGGGGGCTCATCGGCAAGATCGGCCTCCGCGTGCAGGAGACGCCCGTCCCCTTCCTTCAGGACATCCCCTTCGTCGGCCCCGTGCTGTTCAAGCAGAACGCCCTGGTCTACGTGGGCATCGGCGTGGCCCTGGTGCTGTGGTTCCTGCTGACCCGCACCCGCCTGGGGCTCATGGTACGCGCCTGCGGCGAGAACCCGGCCGCCGCCGACGCCATGGGCACTCCTGTGGGCCGCACCCGCCTGCTGGCCCTTTCCGCGGGAGGGTTTCTCTCGGGCATGGCCGGGGCCTACCTCTCCCTGGTGTTCACCCCCGGCTGGAAGGAAGGCATCAGTGGTGGCCAGGGCTGGATCGCCGTGGCCATCGTCATCTTTGCCGGATGGCGGCCCATGGGGGCGCTGTTCGGCGCGCTCTTTTTCGGATTCCTGTCGGCGCTCCAGTTCTTCTTCCAGGCCACTGGCGCCCATTTCGTGCCCCTTTACGTGCTGCGCATCCTCCCGTACATCCTCACCATCCTCACCCTGAGCCTGGCCGCAGCCCTGGGACGCCGGGGCAACGCCCCCGCAGGGCTCGGCAAGCCGTACTTCCGCGAGCGTGCATGACCCACCTCTACGACCATCGCCTCGATGTGCTGGACAACGGCCTGCGCATCGCCACCGAACGTTTGGACGGCGCGCGCAGCGTAAGCTTCGGCATCTGGATCGAAGCCGGATCGCTCCACGAGTCCCCTGGCCAGGAGGGCACCGCCCACCTCTGGGAACACCTGGCCTACAAGGGCACCGCCCGGCGCTCCGCCCTGGACATCGCCAAGTCCCTGGACCTCCTGGGCGGATACTCCAACGCCTACACCAGCCGCGAGCACACCTGCTTCCACGCCCGGGTGGTGGACACCCACCTGGAGGACGCCCTGGACATCCTGGCGGACATCGCCCTGTCGCCGCGCCCGTCCCTTGACGACTTGGCGCGAGAGAAGGACGTAGTGCTCCAGGAGATCGCCATGGTGGAGGACGACCCGGAAGACTGCCTCATGGAGGCCTTCTGGCGCGAGATGTGGCCCGGCTCGCCGGTTGGGCACTCCATCCTGGGCATGCCCGAGACGGTGCGCTCCTTCGGACTTTCCGACCTCGAGACCTGGCGCTCGGCCAACTACCGCCCCGGGCGCATGCTGGTTTCCGCCGCCGGAAGCCTGGACCACGACCGCGTGCGCGACATGGTGGCCCGGCGTTTCGGCGCGCTGGAACCGGCCGCCGCGGGCGCTCGCCCCTCTCCCGGCCGCTACGCCCCCCCGGCGTTTCTCAGGGAACGCGACACCGAGCAGAGCCACGTCACCCTGTCCTTTCCGGGAATGGGCGCGTCCGACGAGCGCCGCTTCTCCATGGGAATCCTGAACGCCATCCTGGGCGGCAACATGTCCTCGCGCCTTTTCCAGGAAGTGCGGGAGCGCCGGGGACTGGCCTACACGGTCTATTCCTTCGCCAACTCCCTCACCCGCCAGGGCGTGGTGCAGGTCTACGCCGCCGTGGACCCCGAGCGCACCGGCGAGCTGCTCTCCTGCCTGCGCGAGGAAATCGGCAAGCTGGCCGGGGGCGGCGTCACCGCCGAAGAGCTGGAGCACGCCCGCGACCACCTGCTGTCCGTGCTGTACCTCACCCTGGAGTCCAGCGAGGACCGCATGTCCCGGCTGGCCCGCAACCAGCTGATCCTCGGCCGCTTCGTGCCCCCCGAGGAGACCGCCGCCCGCTTCGAGGCCGTCACCCTGGACGAGGTGCGCGCCCTGGCCGCCGAAATCCTCGATCCGGCCGGAGCCGGGCTCGCGGTCATGGGCCCCGAGATCGACGAGTCCTGGGCCGGAACCTTCAGGCCGTGACCAGCTTCGAGTTCCCGACCGGGGTGCTGCACCTGGCCCTGGGCGACATCGCCTCATGGCCGGCCCGGGCCGTGGTCAACGCGGCCAACTCCCGCCTGGCCGGGGGCGGCGGCGTGGACGGGGCCATCCACCGGGCCGCCGGGCCGAGGCTCCCCGAAGCCTGCCGGGAGATCATCGCCGCGCGCGGCGAACTGAAGGCCGGGGAGGCCGCCATCACCCCGGGCTTCGATATGAGCGCATCCTTCATCATCCACGCGGTGGGGCCCATCTGGCACGGCGGGAATTCCGGCGAGCCCGAGGCATTGGCCCGCGCGTACCGCTCGTGCTTCGCCCTGTGCCGGGAACACGGCATCGACACCGTGGCCTTTCCGGCCATCAGTTGCGGAGCCTACGGCTATCCCGTGGAGCTGGCCGCGCCCATCGCCCTCACCGAACTCAAGCGGGGCGTCACGCAAGGGGACACTCGCGAAGCATGGATGGTGCTCTATTTCCCCCAAGCATTCGAAACCTGGCTGGGCATGGCCCGCCAAATCCTGTAGGGTATCCTAATGGACATTCACGGCACCACCATACTGGCCGTGCGCGACGCTTCGGGCGTGGCCATGGCCGGCGACGGACAAGTGACCTTCGGACAGGCCGTGGCCATGAAGCACACGGCCCGCAAGGTGCGCCGCCTGTACAAGGACCGGGTCCTGGCCGGGTTCGCGGGCTCCACCGCCGACGCCTTCACCCTCTTCGAGCGCTTCGAGGCCAAGCTGGAGGAGTTCTCCGGCAACCTCACCCGCGCCGCCGTGGAGCTGGCCAAGGATTGGCGCAAGGACAAGTTCCTGCGCAAGCTCGAAGCCATGCTGCTGGTGGCCGACGCCGCAACCATCCTGATCCTCACAGGCGCAGGCGACGTCATCGAGCCCGACGACGGCCTGGCGGCCATCGGCTCCGGCGGGACCTACGCCCTGGCCGCGGCCCGGGCCCTGGCGCGAAACACGGACATCGGCGCGGCGGACATCGCCCGCAAGGCCATGGACATCGCCGCCGAACTGTGCGTCTTCACCAATTCCAACATCGTCCTGGAGACCGTGGACAGACAATGAACACGCTCACCCCTCGCGAGACCGTCTCGGAGCTCGACAAATACATCGTGGGCCAGAATCCGGCCAAGCGCATGGTGGCCATAGCCATGCGCAACCGCTGGCGCCGCCAGCAGATCGATCCGGCCCTGCGCGACGAGATCGCGCCCAAGAACATCCTCATGATCGGCCCCACCGGCGTGGGCAAGACCGAGATCGCCCGCCGCCTGGCCAAGCTCGCCGGTTCGCCTTTCCACAAGGTGGAGGCCACCAAGTTCACCGAGGTGGGCTACGTGGGCCGCGACGTGGAGTCCATGGTGCGCGACCTCATGGAACTCGGCGTGCAGCTGGTGCGCCAGGAAGAGGCCGAGAAGGTGCGCGTCAAGGCCGAGAAGTCCGCCGAGGAACGCCTGCTGGACCTGCTCCTCCCGGCCTCGCGGCAGAGCGAGGCCGCCTTCTACGGCGGAGCCCAGCCCGCCGTGCCCGCGTCCGCCGCCGAGGAGGCCCAATCCACCCGCGAGAAGCTCAGGCAGCTCTGGCGAAAAGGGGCGCTCGACGACAAGCAGGTGGAGATGGACGTCACCGTGCCCTCCCCCAGCGTGGAGATCATGGCCATGCCGGGCATGGAAGAGTTGGGGAGCCAGTTCAAGGACATGTTCTCCAAGGTGTTCCCCCAGAAGAAGAAGGCCCGCAAGCTCAAGGTGCGCGAGGCCTACGACATCCTCATCGCCGAGGAATCCGAGAAGCTGGTGGACATGGACAAGGTGGCCGAATCCGCCCGGGAACGCGTGGAGCAGACCGGCATCCTGTTCATCGACGAGATAGACAAGATCTGCGGCCGCTCCTCCCAGGGCGGGTCGGGGCCGGACGTGTCCCGCGAAGGCGTGCAGCGGGACCTTTTGCCCGTGGTGGAAGGCTGCGTGGTCAACACCAAGTACGGCATGGTCAAGACCGACCACATCCTGTTCATCGCGGCCGGGGCCTTCCACTTTTCCAAGCCCTCGGACCTGGTGCCCGAGCTGCAGGGGCGCTTCCCGCTGCGCGTGGAGCTCTCGGCCCTGGGCAAGGACGAATTCCTGCGCATCCTCACCGAGCCGCAGAACTCGCTCACCGTGCAGTACAAGGCCCTCCTGGCCACGGAGAACGTGAACATCGAGTTCCCCCTGGAGGGGCTGGACGAGATGGCCTCCTTCGCCCAGAAGGTCAACGACGAGACCGAGAACATCGGCGCGCGCAGGCTCTATACCATCATGGAGAAGATCGTGCAGGACCTGTCCTTCGAAGCCCCGGACCGGGGCGGGGAGACGGTTGTCATCGACCGCGCCTACGTCAGGGACAAGCTCAAGGACGTGGCCGAGGACCGCGACCTGACCCGCTACATTCTCTAAAGGATACCGCCATGGAAAATCTCGCCCACACCCAGGCCCGGGTGCTTTTGGAGTCGCTGCCCTACATCCGCAAGTTCCACGGCCAGACCGTGGTCATCAAGTACGGCGGTCACGCCATGAAGGACGAGGCCCTGAAGAAGAGCTTCGCCCTGAACGTGGTGCTGCTCAAGTACATCGGGGTGAACCCGGTGATCGTGCACGGCGGCGGCCCGCAGATCGGCAAGATGCTGACTCAGCTTGGCATCGAGTCCCAGTTCCGCGAGGGGCTGCGCGTCACCGACGACGCCACCATGGACGTGGTGGAGATGGTGCTGGTGGGGCGCGTGAACAAGGAAATCGTCAACCTGATCAACCTGCACGGCGGCACCTGCGTGGGGCTCTCCGGAAAAGACGGCTGGCTCATCAAGGTGAAAAAGCTGGAGATGGTGCTCACCCGCGAGGACGCCCCGCCCGAGATCATCGACCTGGGCAACGTGGGCGAGCCGGTGCACGTCAACGCCTCGCTCATCCGCTCGCTGACCGACTCCGGCGTGATCCCGGTGATCGCTCCCGTGGGCGTGGACGACCAGGGCCGCACTTACAACATCAACGCCGACACCGCAGCCGGGGCCGTGGCCCAGGCGCTCGGCGCGCGCCGTCTGATCCTCCTGACCGACGTGGCCGGCGTGCTGGACGTAAGCGGCAAGCTGATCGAATCCATGGACCTGCGCCAGGCCAGCCAGGCCATCGAGGATGGCGTGGCAAAGGGCGGCATGATCCCCAAGCTCAAGTGCTGCATGGAGGCCGTGCAGTCGGGCGTGGAGAAGGCCCATGTCGTTGACGGCCGTGTGGAAAACTCGATCATCCTGGAACTCTTCACCAAGCAGGGGGTCGGAACGGAAGTGCGCATGAAGCGCTGACCGTCCGCCGCGCCATGCCGAGCCTGAAAGCCGCCGCGCTCTGCGCCCTTGTGCTCCTTTGCGCCACCCAGGCCGGCGCGGCCGACCGCGCCCTGGTGCTGCCCCTGCAGCCCGCCGAGGGCACGGATTACGACGGCCTCGGCCCGGCGATGCAGAACGTCATCGAGAACCTCCTGGCCCTGCACCCGGCCGTGGAGGAGACCTATCTCCTGCGCCACATGGGCGGGCCTTTCCCCACCGCCGGGGACTTGCAGTCCTACATGCTGGGCAAGCGCCCCTGGCGGGAGCCCTTGGCCGGGGCCGCCCGCGAAGGGGCGCGCTACGTGCTCGGTGGGCGCATCCTGCCCGGGCTCCAGGCGCAGGTCTGGCTCCTGGACATCAAGCGGGGCAAGACCTTCACCGCCACGCTCCCCATCGACGCCCAGATGGGCCTGGTGGCCTGCCGCCGCGCCCTCATTGACTTCCTGGGGAGCGACGCGGGCCTCGCCTTCCCGCCGGAGCAGGCGGCCAAGGCCCTTACCCCCATCACCGGCACCTCCGGCGCGCTACGCGCCTTCGGGCTCTCCTACGGGTCCTACATGGTGTTCTCGCACCTGGGCAGACGGTCCTACCTGGACCTGGAACTCTCGCGGCGTTCGGCGGACAAGGCGCCTAGGTCCTATCTTGCGCTCAACATGCACGCCTGGCTGCTGTACGTCTCCCGCCAGTACACCGACGCCGAGGAGTATTTCAAAAAGGCCCTCGCCACGGACCCGAACGGCATGGACTCCCTGGACGGCATGGCCCAGTGCGCCATGCTCACGGGCGGGATCGAGGCGGCGACGCCGTGGGTGCTGCGCAAGGCCCGGACGCGAGGAGCCGGCACGGGACCGGGCCTGAGCGGGATGCACATGCTCCTGGGCGCCCAGTTGGAGGGCGACAGGAATCCGGTCGCGGCGGCAAGGCATTACCGGACGGCCGCCGCCCTGGACCCCGACGCGGAGCTGCCCCCCATGCGCCTGGCGCTGGTCCTGTACCGGCTGGGCCAGGGCGAGAAATCCCTCGCGCCCGTGGACGCTCGCCTGTCGCGTCCGGCCGTCCCGGCGGTCAGGGCGACGCTTCTGAATTTCAAGGCCCGGATCCACCGATGGAACGCCCAGGAATTCATGAAGAAAAACAGGACGGATGACGAAAAAGCCAGCCTGGCCAAGGCCGTGGAATGCCTCAAGGCCAGCCCCATTCCTGACTTGCACGAGTATTCCTTGGACGTGCTGCGCTTGTCGCGGCTGGAAGCCACCGAAGGACACTTCGTCGAGGCGGGCAAGCTGCTGGCTCTGATCCAGCCCGAACCGGAAACTGACCCCCTGTTGGTGGAGTCCATGTCGGCCTTCTTCACGGTGCTGGGCGGCGGCGAGCCGGAAGAGGGATCAAGAGAGGTGGCGGGAGAGAAGCAGGCGCGGGCCTGCCTGGGCAAGCTCGCGGAACGGATGCGCGCGTGCGAGCCCGCGTCCCGCGAGGTGTTCGACGTTCTGGCCCAGGCGTTCTCCATGCTTGGATACAAGGATCTGGCCGGGTCCATCCTCCGTCTGGGCGAGGCCCGCACGAGCCCCTCAAGCGGAGACCGGCCCAGCTGACGAAACCCGCTCGCTGAGAAGAACGCGGGCAAGGGCGCGAAGATACGCCGCCGCCCGGAAATCAGGGCTTGGCCTGTCCCAGAATCTCCGCTTGGCACTGGGCCACGATCTCGAACATCTTGCGCACCGGGGCGGAATCGGCGGAGGGCTGGTCCAGGCTCTTGGAGTTCAGTTTCTTGAAATCCTTGTAGCTGATGACCTTCTGGACCTTCTCGGCGGCGCAGGCGCAGTACTGCCGGGCCTTGGCGCGAGTGGCCTCCTCGGAACCGCCCTGGTCCTTGAGCTTGTCCACGGCGGCCTCCTCGCAGCCCCGCAGGAACTCGTCCACCTCCTGCGGGGGGTACTCCTCCACGCGTGAACAGCCCCAGGCGGCGAGCACGGAGGCAAGCAGCAGTGCGCCCCAGGCGGCCCGCCTCACGAGGCCGGGTCCTCGCCGGCCAGGCGGACCTTGTCCTCGCCGTCGAGCTCCTTCACGTACACGTCCACCCGCTCGTCGCGGGAGGTGGGCAGGAGCTTGCCCATGTAGTCGGCCTGCACCGGCAGCTCGCGGTGCCCCCGATCCACCAGGACCAGGAGCTCCACCTTGCGGGGGCGGCCGAAATCCAGAATGGCCTCCAGGGCTGCGCGCACGGTTCGCCCGGAATAGAGCACGTCGTCCACCAGGATGAGCTTGCGTCCGTCCAGGCTGAAGGGGATGTCGGTCTGGTTGATCTGGGGCTGGTGGGCCAGGTTGGTCCAGTCGTCGCGGTAGAGGTTGATGTCGAGCTTGCCCAGGGGCAGCTCGCAGCCCAGGCGCGACTCCAGGATCCGCTTGAGGCGCTGGGCCAGCTCCACTCCCCGGCGCTGCACGCCGAGCAGGGCCAGTTCCGTGCACTCGCCGTGGCGCTCCAGGATTTCAAAGGCCAGGCGCTCCAGGGTGCGTGACATTTCCTTGCCGTTCATCACTATTTTCTGACGCTTCATGACCCTTCCAAGCATTGCTGTTTTTTATAGTTTCTATCCGAATTCACCGGCCAAGGCAAACCGGCGCATCACGGATTCGTATTTGACCAACCCCCTCCCCGGACCTACTACATTAGCCAGAGAATCGCATTCACGGAGGATTGCATGGTCACTGTCACCCAGCCCGCCAAGACCCAACTCGACGCCTACTTCGCGGAAAACGAAAAAGCGCCCATCCGCGTGTTCCTCTCCAGCGGCGGCTGTTCCGGCCCCAGGCTCACCCTGGCCCTGGACGAGCCCAAGGATTCCGACGATGTGTTCCAGGTCGACGGATACTCCATCGTCGTGGACAAGGAGCTGCTCGAAAAGGCCAAGCCCCTCACCATCGACTTCGCCTGCTCCGGTTTCAGCGTTGATTCCAGCCTGGAACTCGGTGGCGGCGGTTGCGGCGGCTGCTCCTGCTCCGGCGGCAGCTGCTCCTAGACGTACGGACCCGCTCCCGGAGTGCTTTCGCCCATTGCAAAGCGCTCCGGGAGTCTTCTTATCTGCCTCCCAAGCCCCGCCAGGCGCCAGCCTGGCGGGGCTTGGCCATTTTAGCCGCGATCACCAATACAACTCATAGATAATCCCAACATTTGACAAACACCCACACGGAGCTTACCTATCACGACGATGCAAACTTCCCAGGAGGCTCCCATGTTTACCCTCACCGAAGCTGCAAAGAAGCAGCTTGATTCGTACTTCGCGGACAAGGAGAAATCCCCCATCCGCGTGTACCTTTCCTCAGGTGGCTGAGCTGGCCCCCGGCTGGCATTGGCTCTGGACGAGTCAAAAGATACTGACGACGTGTTCGATGCCGACGGCTATACGTTCATTGTTGACAAGGAACTGATGAGCAAGGCTCAACCCATCACGGTTGACCTCTCCTACATGGGCTTCCAGATCAACTCGAGTCTGGAACTCGGCGGCGGCGGATGCGGCAGTTCCTGCTCCACCGGCTCCTGCTCCGGCCACTAGATCGTTGCATGAAGGGCGGCGGGGTCACCGCCGCCCTTTCCCCTCCGTACCCCGTTTCAGGGCTCTTCACCTTCGCCGTCATTTGGCGTATGCTGGCTTCACAAAGCGCGCACGCCCATCGGAAGGAGCCTTGATGCCCGGCAAGATTCTCATCGTCGACGACGAAATACATATCCGGATGCTCCTTGAACAAACCCTCGAGGATCTTGAGGAAGAGCACGGCGTGAGCATCGTCACGGCGTCCAACGGTGAGGAAGGGCTCGCGCTCATCCGCCGGGAAAAGCCAGACCTCGTATTCCTCGACATCATGATGCCCAAGCTGAGCGGCTACGAAGTGTGCCGCAAACTCAACGAAGATCCGGCGTTGGGAAAAGCCCTGAACATCGTCCTGCTCACGGCCAAGGGCCAGGAGGTGGACCGTCGCCAGGGGCTCGAACTTGGCGCGAAGCTCTACATGACCAAACCCTTCGATCCCGACGAGGTCCTGGACACCGCCAGATCCCTGCTGGGCATACCAAGGTAGCGCCGCGGCTCCGTGAGACGTTCATCCACATGGTTTTGCGCAGATTCCTCAGAAACCACGACCTGATCCCCCTGCTGGAAAAGGCCAAGGCCCTGCTCGAACCGGGCTGGGGCCTGGGTGTGGTCCAGGGGCGCGCGCTGCTCGCCTCCCTGGGGCTCACCGAGGACCACCTGGACCGCCCCGGCGCGGTACGCTTCAGTTCCTCTTTCTCCTCCAACGGCTCCCCGGTGGGGCACGTGGTCGTGGCGCCGCTGGAGCCGTCCGGCTCCCATTTCCAGACCGGAAACGTCCAGCAGGTCGCGGATTTCCTGGCTCAGAGCCTGGAGCTGCTTCTCAGGCAGGACGAGGCCCGGCGCGCCCTGGCCTGCGACACGCTCCAGAAATACCGTGAGCTCTCCCTGCTGCACCGGGCCACCGTGGGGCTCAACACCTCGCTTCGGCTGCGCGACGTGGGCCGGGCGCTTCTGGCCGAGTGCCAGTCCGGCACGCTCCCCACCGAAATGGGCGTGATCTTCCTGCGCGAGAACGGCTCGGAATACACCATGCCCTTCGCCTCCTTCGGCCCGGCCAAGGAGCACCACTTGGAGCGCATCGCCTCCGGCACGCTGTTCGCCGACATCATGCGCGGCGGCAAGGGCGAAATCATAAGCGACCTGGACGCCGACGCCCGCTGGCATGGCGAGGTCCCGGGCATCAAGGCCCTGCTGGCCGCCCCCATCGTAGCCGCCGAGTCCCGCGTGGGCGCACTGGTGCTGGCCACGGCCCGGGACGTGCACATCGAGGCCAAGCACCTCCAGTACGTCACCACCCTGGCTTCCGTGGCGGGCACGGCCATGGGCAACGCCGTCCACTTCGAGGACATCCAGAAGCTGCTCCAGGCCCTGCTCCAGGCCCTGGCCACGGCCATCGACGCCCGCGACCCCTTCACCGCCGGCCACTCCCACCGCGTCGCCCGGCTGGCCGCCGCACTCGCCCAGGTGGTGCACCGGGATGAGGAATTCTTCCCCGACGTCACCTTCGACGACGCCAACCTGACCGAAATCTACTACGCGGGGCTGTTGCACGACGTGGGCAAGATCGGCGTGCGCGAAGAGGTGCTCACCAAGGGCTCCCGGCTGCCCGACAGCCACATGACCATCATCGGCATGCGCATGGCCCTGCTCTCCGAGCTTTCCGGCTCGCAATGGCAGGAGGACTTCGAACAGCTGCGGCGCATCAACCGCTCCGACACCATCAGCCGCGACGACGCCTCGCTGGTAGTGGAGCTCTCCGGACAGGAGATCACCGCCTACGGAAAATCCGTTCCCGTGCTCTCCGAAGAGGAATCGCTGGCGCTTTTGGTGCCCCGGGGGAACCTGCTCCCTGCCGAACGCCGGGAGATCGAACGCCACCCCACCGAAAGCTACCGCATCCTCCAGCACATCCCCTTCCCCAAGCACATGCGCAACCTGCTCTGCGCCATCAGCCAGCACCACGAACGTCTGGACGGATCGGGATACCCCTCCGGTCTCAAGAGCGGCGAAATATCGCTCATTGCCCGCGTCCTCATGATCGTGGACATCTACGACGCCATCACCATGGAACGGCACTACAAGCCCGCGCTTCCCAAGGAAAAAGCCCTGCTCGTGCTTGAAGACGAAGCGGGACAGGGCAAGCTCGACGACCGGCTCGTGCGCCTCATGGTCCGCCATATCGACGATATCGAGGCCCAGTCCCTGCGCATGGCCATGCACGAGGATTTTGTCCTCTCCAGCGGCAACCCACAGACCTAGCGCGCCTACGGCTTGCCGCCACAAAGGCCCGCCGCGCAGAACCACGCGCCAAGCATCTTTCCCCGAACCGCATCCACCGTCACAGACCAAGGACATTCCCATGCGCAGCTTCGCCAGCGACAACAACTCAGGCGTCCATCCCCGGATCCTCAAAGCCATCACCGACGCCAACACCGGACACGCCGTGGGCTACGGCGACGATCCCTGGACCCGCGACGCCCAGTCCGCCTTCCGCCGTGAATTCGGCGAGGACGCCCGCGTTTATTTCGTCTTTCTGGGCACCGCCGCCAACGTCCTCTCCCTGAACACCCTGGCCCGGTCCTTCAATTCGGTCATCTGCGCCCGCTCGGCCCACATCAACGTGGACGAATGCGGCGCGCCCGAACGCATGGTCGGCTGCAAGCTCGTCGCCGTGCCCACGCCCGACGGCAAGCTGCGGCCGGACGACCTGCGCCACGCCCTGCACGACGTGGGCAACGAGCACCACAACCAGCCGCGCGTGGTCTCCATCGCCCAATGCACGGAACTCGGAACCGTCTACACCCCGGACGAGGTCCGGGCCTTGGCCGACGCCGCCCACGCCAACAACATGTTCCTGCATATGGACGGCGCGCGCATCGCCAACGCCGCATCCGCACTCGGCCTGACCCTGCGCCAGGTCTCCCGCGACTGCGGCGTGGACGTGCTCAGCTTCGGCGGCACCAAGAACGGCATGATGTACGGCGAGGCCGTGGTCTTCTTCCGCCCCGAGCTCGCCCGCGAATTCAAGTTCATCCGCAAACAAGGCATGCAGCTGGCCTCCAAGATGCGTTATATCTCGGCCCAGTTTTCAGCCATGCTCACGGACGGCCTCTGGCGCGACAATGCCGGGAGCGCCAACGCCATGGCGCGTCTGCTGGCAGATCTGTGCAAAGAGGTCCCCGGCGTGACCATCACCCGCAAGGTGGAGACCAACGCCGTTTTCGCCAGCATCCCAGCCAGGGCCGTGGCCGCACTGCAGGAGCAGTACTTCTTCTACGTATGGAACCCTGAACCGGCCGACGCGCCCGAAGTGCGCTGGATGTGCTCGTTCGACACCACCGAGGAGGACGTGCGGGCGTTCGCCGCTGCCCTGCGCGAGGCTTTGAGGTAAGAAGCCTCCGGCGGCCAAAGGGACCAGTCCCTTTGGAATCCCCTTTCGCTTCGCGTCGATCGATGCGAGTTTTGCCAAGAAAGAAGGCAGGGAGCGCGCAATGCCGCGCTCCCTGCCTTTGCTTTTTGAATATCGCCGTCCTTAGACCAGCGAACGCCTCATTTCCCTACAGCTTGGCCCGATCGACTATTGCGGCGGTCAGTTCGGCTTCGCAGGCCAGCTCGCCGTTCACCGTAGCGCGTCCCTGCATGCGCCAGAGGGAGAGCTTCTGCTTCACGTTGGAGCAGGTCAGGGTGAGCTGGTCGCCGGGGGTGACGGGCTTGCGGAATTTGGCGTTGTTGATGCCGGTGAACATGAAGAGCTTGTCGCCGAGCCCTTCTCGCGACAAGGCCAGGAGCAGCCCTCCGGCCTGGGCCATGGCTTCCAGGAGCAGCACGCCGGGCATGACCGGCTTATCCGGGAAGTGGCCCTGGAAGAAGGGCTCATTGAAGGTCACGTTCTTGATGGCGGTGAGGGACGTCTCCTTCTCGTAGGAGATGACCCGGTCCACCAGGAGGAACGGGTAGCGGTGCGGCAGCAGTTCAAGAATCTTGGTGAAGGGGATGGGCAGCTGGTCCATGTCGCCTCCTTTGGGGTAAAAAAAAGGCGGCTCCCCTGTCCGGGAAGCCGCCTGACTCACAATCGGTCGTTATTTTCCGCGCTTGGCGGCGGCTTCGAAGTCCTTGGTGATGTCGGCGGTCACGTCGAGGCCGCTGCCCACGAAGAGGACGGCGCGGCGCTCCACGATCATGCTGAAGCCGTTCTTCTTGGCGTACTCGGCAACGACCTGGTCGAAGACCTTCATCAGGGGCTCGAGCACCTTGGTCTGCTCCTGGCCCATCTGCTGGTTGAAGGTGTTCTGGTCGTCCATCATCTTCTTGAACTTGGTTTCCATCTCGCTCTGCATCTTGGCCTTGGCCTCGGCGGAGAGGGTCACGCTCTGCTTGCGGAAGTTCTCGTCCATCTTCTTGAGCTCGTCGCTCTGACGGGTGAGTTCCTGCTGCTTGGCGTTAGCCTTGTTCTGGAGCTCCTGCATGGCGCGCTTGCCGGCCTCGGAATTCATCACGACGTCCTGGGAGTTGACCACGCCGATTTTATCGGCGGCCTGGGCCAGGACGGGCATGGCCATGATCACGGCCGAGAGAACCAAATATTTCAGCAGGTTACGCATTTCTCATATTCTCCTTTGATCTCCAAGCGGTTGCTGTCCATCGCCTTGGGGCCACCCCGACCCCGAGGCGATGCTCACATACCCTTTTGCGTCGAATGTCAAGCGGTTCTTAGAACGTCTGCCCCATGGTGAAACCAACCTGGAAACGCTGCTGGCTGTGCTGGATTTCATCCAGTCCGTAACCGGCCTCGACACGGATCAGGCCCATGGGGGAGAACCAGCGGACGCCGGCGCCCACCGACTTGACGAACGAGAGGTTGAACCCGTCGCGCATGCGGTAGATGCTGTTGCCCGCGTCGAAGAAGCCCAGGCCGTAGACGCCGTACTGCTTGCTGACGGGGAAGATGTACTCGAGGTTGGCGAAGTACATGGTGTCGCCGCCGATGCGTTCGTTGGTGACATGGTCCTTGGGGGAGATCTTGTCGGTCTCGTAGCCGCGGATGTTGCCGATGCCGCCCAGATAGAAGCGCTCGAAGACGGGGACGTCGCCGAAGCCGTTCTGGAACAGGAAGCCGGTCTGGGCGCGAACGTGGAACACGGTCTCCCAGAACAGGGGGCGATAGTAGTTGAAGCTGTAGAATTCCTTGATGAAGCCGCGGTCGCCGCCCAGGCCGGCGTACTCCGTGGAGAAGTCGTTGACCGTGCCCTTGGTGGGCTTGGTGCGGCTGTCGGTGGTGTCGCGGGTGATGCCGACCAGCACGGAACTGGTCCAGTGGATGCCCTTGGACTCCCGGATGATGGACGCGGAGTAGTAGTTGGTGTGGTACACGTCGTCGCGGGTGAGGCGGTAGTCCCAACGCAGGGTGGTGAATTCGCCCAGCGGGTAGGCGAAGCGGACGATGGTTCCCTGGGACTGCTTGTAGTAGTCGGAGTAGCGCCGGAAGGTGCTGAAGGCGTCCACGCCCGCCGAGAGGTTGGAGTCGTACACGGCCGGGTTGGTGAAGGAGGCCATGAACCGGTTGGTGACGCCGGAGAACATGCCCTGGAACTGGGCGTGGTAGCCCTTGCCGAAGAGGTTGCGTTCCTCCACTGAGCCGCCCACGAACACGGAGTCGTAGGTGGAGTAGCCGATACCGGCGGAGATGGAGCCGGTGTTCTTGTCCTTGACCTTGACGCGGATGTCCACTTCGTTGGGGTTCTCGGTGGGGACGGTCTCGACGTCGACCTTCTCGAAGTAGTCAAGCTTGTTCAGGCGCTCGTTGGAGCGCTTGAGCTTGGTGCCGGAGAACTGGTCGCCGTCGGAGAGGCGCAGTTCGCGGCGGATGACGTTCTCGCGGGTGCGGTCGTTGCCTTCCACGGTGACGCGGCGCACGTAGACCTTCTGTCCCTTCTTGAGGATGTAGGTCAGGTCCACGATCTTTTCGTCGCCGCGCTTCTGCATGTCGACATCGGTCTCGGCGAAGGCGTAGCCCATGTCGGAGTAGGCTTCGTTGAGCTTGGTGATGTCTTCGCGCACCACGGAGCGGTCGAAGAACTCCTTTTTCTTGGAGAGCTCGGACAGCTTGATGATTTCGTTCAGCTTCTTCTCGTCGAGCAGCAGGTCGCCCTTGAAGCCGACGTTGCCCATCTTGTAGCGGTCACCCTCTTCCACCTGGACGGTGATGTAGATGCCGTCGTCCTTGATATCCACCTGGGGCTGGCCCACGCGGGCGTCGATGAAGCCGTGGTTGGTGTAGTAGTTCTCGATGGCGGCCGAGTCGCGCTCGAGCAGTTCTTCCTTGAGCACGCCGGTCTGCAGGATCCAGGAGAGGAAGTTCTTCTCCTTGAGGCCCATCTGGTCCTTGAGGTCGGAGGGATCGACCTGCTTGGCGCCGTTGATGGTGATCTTCTTGATGTAGAGCTTCTGGGCTTCCTTGACCACGATGTTCAGCCGGGCCATGCGCGGGTCGGTCTGCTCCAGCTTGTACTCGACGGTGGTCTGGTAGTAGCCCTTCTTGCGGTAGAGCTCGCGGACCTTTTCCAGGTCGTCGGCCAGCACCTGCATGTTGAGCACGGACCCGGCCTTGGTGCCCATGGCCTCGAGGATGTCGTCCTTCTTGATCTCGGAGTTGCCCACCACGCTCACGGCCTGGATGCGGGGCTTTTCCTTGACCACGAACACCACGCGCTTGCCGCCGCGGGCGTCTTCCATGCGGATCTGCACATCGTCGAAGTAGCCCAGCTCGAAGAGGCGCTTCAGGTCGTCGTTGACGGTCTTGGAGTCGAAGGGTTCACCCGCCTGGGTCTTGACCTTGAGCAGGATCACGTCCTTTTCCAGGGCGTTGTTGCCCTCGACGTCGACCTCGGCGACCTTCTCGCCGGAGACGGCACCGGCCGCCGAAGAGGCGGAGGGAGCGGAATCGATCTTGATCTTCTGGGCCAGCTCGTCCACGGCGGAAGACAGTTCCATCATGCCGGGGCGGGTCACGTAGACGGCGGCGGGCTCGGAGGAGCCGGTCGCGGCCACGGAAGCGGCGTCGATGGAGATGGTGTCGCCCACCTGGTTCAGGGTGCCGTAGACGGCGGTGACCGCTCCGGCGGCCTTGGCGGCCTGGCGGGCCTCGGCGGCCGAGGTGACGGTCTTCTTGCCCTTGGAGGCGCCGTCAACAACGGTGACGCCCTGCTGCTTCAGGCGCTCGGCCAGGAGCTTGCTCACGCTCTTGCGCAGGGCGTCTTTGTCGCCCGGGGCGTTGATCGTGAAGGGAAGCACCAGCACCTTGGCTGAGGACTGGGCCAGGGCCTGTCCCGAGAAGCCAAGCAGCGCAAGAGCGAGGAAAGCCAGTGTCAGACCGTTCAGCTTAAGGCCGCGCATTGAGTTCTCCGCCATGCAATTCCATCCGTCGGCCCATGAGTTGGGCCAGGTTATGGTTGTGAGTGACCACGACGAGGGTCATGCCGAGTTCGGCGTTCAGGCGGGCCAGAAGCTCGCCTACGCGTTGGCCTGTGGATTCGTCGAGATTGCCCGTGGGCTCGTCGGCCAGAAGCGCCTTGGGTCCGAGCAGCACGGCCCTGGCGATAGCGGCTCGCTGCCGCTCTCCGCCGGACAGGGTTGTTACCCTGTGATGCAGCCTTTGTTCAAGCCCTAAAAGCCCTAAAGCATGGCGAGCCTTGTCAAATGCCTCGGCCTGGGGCATGCCGCCGATGAGGCCGGGCATGGCCGCGTTTTCCAGGGCCGTGAATTCCGGCAACAGGTGGTGGAACTGGAACACGAAGCCGATGTCCCGGTTGCGAAGCGCGGCCGCTTCGGCCGGGCGCAGGGTCGAGATGTCGCGCCCGTCGAAGTGCACCGTCCCCCGGCTGGGGGTGTCCAGGGCGCCCAGCATGTGCAGGAGCGTGGACTTGCCCGACCCCGAGGCGCCGATGATGGCCACGGACTCCCCGGCCTCGATGTCCAAGTCGATTTCGCCCAGCACCCGCACGGGCTCCTCCGGACCGGGATAGTCCTTGCCCAGGCCGCGCAGGCGATACAGGACGTTAGTCATGGCGCAGGGCCTCCACGGGCTTGAGCGAGGCGGCCTTGCTGGCCGGATACAGCGTGGAGACGAAGCACAGAAGAAACGCGGTGATCCCGATAGCGGTGAGGTCCACCCACTCCAGGCGCACCGGAATGGTGTCCATGGGGTAGACGTCGGGCGGCAGCTTGATGAACTGGAATTCCCGGATGGCCAGCGCCGCCCCGAGTCCCAAGACGTATCCCATGATCGTTCCCACACCGCCTATGATGCAGCCCTGGAGCAAAAAGATACGCCGGATGGAATCGGCCGTGGCCCCCATGGACATAAGTATCGCGATATCACGGGTTTTTTCCATCACCAGGAGCACGAGCGAAGTGATGATGGAGAACGAGCCCACCAGCACAATCATGATGAGCACCACGAACATCCCGGCCTTCTCCAGCTTGAGCGCCGCGAAGATGTTGCCGTTCATGTCGATCCAGGTGCGCACGTAATAGGGCATGCCGCCGAGCTTCTTGAGTATTTCCGAGGAGATGGCCGGAGCCTCGTCCGGGTCGTGCAGGCGCACGTCCAGGTACATGGCGGCGTCCGACTTGAACCCGAGCATTTCCTGCGCGGCCGTGAGCGACACGAAAGCCGAGGAGGAGTCGTACTCGTACATGTGCGTCTTGAAGAGGCCCACAACCTGGAAGATTTTCACCTTGGGGGTGAATCCCACGGCCGAGCCGCGAAGCGACGGCGTGAGCACGTTCACCGTGGAGCCCACGTTGACCCCCAGGCGCGAGGCCAGCTCGTAGCCCAGCAGAATGCCGGGCACGGCGGAATCCGCGCCGAGATCCTCCAGGCGCCCGTCGACCATGTCCTTGTGGATGGTCAGCACGCCCCGCGCCGAATCCAGGTCGATGCCGCGCAGGATCACGCCCTTGGGCGCGCCCGCCTTGGAGAGCATCACTTCCGAATAGATGATTGGAGTCACGGCCGAG
Source organism: Fundidesulfovibrio terrae (assembly GCF_022808915.1). Classification (NCBI taxonomy): domain Bacteria; kingdom Pseudomonadati; phylum Thermodesulfobacteriota; class Desulfovibrionia; order Desulfovibrionales; family Desulfovibrionaceae; genus Fundidesulfovibrio; species Fundidesulfovibrio terrae. Next base: position 1,057,276 of record NZ_JAKZFS010000001.1, on the reverse strand, counting down.
ACGCCCTCGATGGAGGCCACCTTCTCCATCTGGGCGGGGAAGTTGCGCAGCGGCGCGCCCGACACCCCGGCGATGACGTGCGAGGAAAGACCCAGGAGCTTGTCGCGGAACTCCGTGGAAAAGCCGCTCATCACGGACATGGTCACGATCAGAGCGGCTACGCCAAGTCCCACCCCCAGCACCGACATGAGCGAGATCACCGATATGAACGAGTGTTCCCGCTTGGTCAGCAGGTATCTGAGGGCGATGAAGAGTTCGAATTTCATTCGGCTGGCGCGCCCTCCGGCTTGAGCAGCGGAAACAGGATGACCTCGCGGATGGAGGCGGAATCGGTCAGCAGCATCACCAGGCGGTCGATGCCGATGCCCTGGCCCGCGGCCGGGGGCATGCCGTACTCCAGGGCGCGGACGTAGTCCTCGTCCATGTAGTGGGCCTCGTCGTCGCCGGCGGCCTTCTCGGCCACCTGCTCCTCGAAGCGCAGGCGCTGGTCCACGGGGTCGTTGAGTTCGGAGAAGGCGTTGGCCATCTCCCGGCCCGAAATGAAGAGCTCGAAGCGGTCGGTGACCTCGGGGTTGGCCTCGTTGCGCCGCGACAGGGGCGAAATGTCCGTGGGGTAGCCGTAGATGAAGTGCGGCTGGATGAGCTTGGGCTCCACGAACAGATCGAAGAGCTTGGCCTGGAGCTTGCCCAGCTTCTCGCCCTTGAGCACCTTCTCGCCGTTTTTGAGCACGTGGGCCTTGCAGGCCTCGTAGTCGCGGAAGATCTCAGGGGACACTCCGCCGATCTTCTCCAGGGACTCGTAGAAGTCCACGCGCTGCCAGGTTCCGGCGGTGAGGTCGATCTCGTGGCCCTGGTAGGTGATCTTGGTGGTGCCGCACACGTCCTGGGCCAGGGTGGCGTACATCTGTTCGGTCAGGTCCATGAGGTCGTCGAACCGGGCGTAGGCCCAGTAAAACTCGCACATGGTGAATTCCGGGTTGTGCCGGGTGGAGATGCCCTCGTTCCTGAAGTTGCGGCCCACCTCGTAGACTTTCTCGAAGCCGCCCACCAGCAGGCGCTTGAGGTAGAGCTCCGGCGCGATGCGCATGTAGAGCTGCAGGTCCAGCGCGTTGTGGTGGGTCAGGAACGGCTTGGCCGCCGCACCGCCGGGGATGGACTGCATCATGGGCGTCTCCACCTCGACGAAGCCGCGCTCATCCAGGAAGCGGCGCAGGCCGGAGACGATCCGGGTGCGTATCTTGAAGATCTCGGCCGTGCGCGGGGTGACGATGAGGTCCACGTAGCGCTGGCGGTAGCGGATCTCCATGTCCTTCAGGCCGTGGTACTTCTCGGGCAGGGGGCGCATGGACTTGGACAGCAGCTTGGCCGTCTTGCAGCTAAGCGTCAGTTCGCCGGTCTTGGTGCGGAAGAGCCTGCCGGTGACGCCCACGATGTCGCCGATGTCGAACTTCTTGAACACCGCGTAGACGGCCTCGCCCATGTCCTCGCGGGAGGCGTAGCACTGCAGGCGGCCCGAAGCGTCCTGCATGTGGAAGAAGGCCACCTTGCCGAAGGAACGCAGGGCCACGATGCGCCCGGCCAGGGAGAACTCGGCCGTAAGGGCCTGAAGGGCCTCCTCGTCCAGGGCGTCGTGCTCGGCCATGGTGCGGCCGATGTCGTCGGCCTTGACGAAATCGTTGGGATAAAGAGGAATGTCCCCGTCGAGAAGCTGGACGGCCTTGGCCACCCGGTTCTTGAGGACTTCGTTCAACTCGTCACGGTTGGCGAGGGCTTCGAGCAGGGGATAGAACCGCTCTGCCTTGTCCGATTTCACCGGGAGCTTGAAATCGCGGCGGCGGGGCTTGTCTTGGGATGCCAAAGGAACACTCCGTGGTCGAAAAAGAAGGTCGAATCGAATCGGCCCTGACCTAAGTCAAAACCCCTGGAGCGTCAAGAAACGGTGACGGAATGAAAAAAACTGGTTGACTGGGGGGCATGTTTCACATAAACGGTCCTTCCGCCGCAAGGGGCACCCCTAACGGCGCAGAGTTCCTCGGTAGCTCAATCGGCAGAGCGGGTGGCTGTTAACCACTAGGTTGGGTGTTCGAGTCACCCCCGAGGAGCCAGCAAGAACAAGGGTTCCGGATGAAAGTCCGGAACCCTTTTTCGTTGGCGGGTGGATGTGTCACGCCCCTGTCCCGCCTTCTTACGCCTGGAAAGTCAGGATTTGGGCTTGTACCCGGGCCTGCTCCTGAAAGTATACCGCTCAAATATCTTCCCCGACGAGTCGGGAGGATAGGTCGTGATGTCGAACAACTCCCAGCCGTCGGCCACCTTGGAATTGAATAGCTTTGCCGACTCCATGGCGTGCCGCGGCGTGTCGAATTCGACGACCACGCACGAATAAACCGGCTCGTATTCCTGCTGCTCTTCCACGTCTCCTCCTTCTGGTTCGGTTTAAGATCAGGCAGGCACCCGATACCAGGGATGGGGTGAAGATGAAAAGCCCCGCCGGAGCGGGGCTTTCGCCGGGCTTGAACATGCGTCTCGATCGCAGACCCGCTGTTGGTGTTCTGCGGTCTCCCTCAAGAGCGCATCCCCGCGCTCCGGGCGGCCCGGGCCAGGTCAGGACCCGGCGCGGCGATAATGCAAACGCCTTTCCTCTACATCGGCGATGATGGCTCCGGGCTGGCTCATGTTCCACAGATGCAGCGGAGCAGAAACATCTCTTATGAAGTGTTCGAGGAAATGCGCGTCGGCCGCCTCCCTGGACTCGACACCGTAAATCGCGGCCAGCAAGGCAAGCGCCTTCTGCTTTATGGGATAGTCGGGATGGGGGATATCGTCGTGCCTGGTCTCCCAGACGTTCTCGTCCGCGGTGCAGGCCTTCCCGAACATGAAGAATTGACGGCAGGCGAAAAACCTCGCCGGATATATCGCGCATCGCTCATCGAGCACGAACGGGCACTCTCCCTGGTCCCGAAGGTGCAGGCGATGGTCGATCCTGACGCGGTCCCCACCGGAACAATGCTGCGCCGAAAACCGGAATGCCCCCGCAAGCTCCGGAGCGCTGACCGGAATGACTCCACGGCAGCAGCGGGCGCACCCGGAACGACAGGCGAGCTTCGAGTCGTGCCTGAGCGCCATCCGCTCAAGGCCAACGCGGGTGGCCTGGTCCATGACGGCGTATGCCTTCTCGAGAAGAGGGAGCCACCAGTACGTCAGTCGTCCCTGTGGTGAACGGATCGGCAAAAGGCACCTCCCGCCAGCGGCGATACCGCCTTCAAGCAAGTTACGCACCAACTGCGCCAGTCGGTTCGCCCGGCCTGGCTCTCCCCTGCCCGCGCCCAGTCAAGGAACCTCGTCGCGGCGCACTGCGCGCGGTTATCCCTCGGAAGGGGCTCCCGCCTGTTCCTTCGCCCCCACCGGACGCCGCAGGGCGGGCGCGATGCGCTTCGTCAGCGGGCCGCCCCGCTTTCAGGGGAACTTCCAGGGGAAGACGAGACGACCTCCGCGGCGACCAACAGGCCCGCCGGAGGGTCGAAGCCGATGGCCTTGGCCGTGTCCAAATTGAGCCCGAAGTGCGACGTGTCCTCGAACACCTGGGGGAGGTCCCCCGCCGGGACGCCGTGCAGCACCTGGGAGAGCGTCCTGGCGTAGAACATCCCGGTGCTCCTGGGGTCCCCCTGGGAGATGCTCAAGAGAGCCCCCCAGCGGACGGCGTCGAACCCCGTCTGGGCGAAGGTGGGCACCTTGGCGGCCTTGAACGGCTCAAGTAGCCCCGGAAGGGTTTCGGCCTTCACCACGATGGAATTGGTGATGTACATGGCGTCCACCTGGCCGGCGAGACGCTCGTGGCAGGCCCGGTAACTCTCCACTGCCTGGGAGAGGTCGGTGGTGTTGGTGACGGTGTGGCATTCCACCACCTCCACGCCGAGTTGGCGGCAGACATCCCGAACGTCATCGACGGCGGCGTACACGCGCCCGTGCGGCGTATCCTCGAAGGCCACGCCCAGCTTCTTGAAGCCGACCAGGTTGTGGAAGAGCCGCACCTGGCGCTTGTAGCGGTCAGGATCGCAGTGGGCGAAGACATGCGGCGAGCCCGAGTACGCCGCGCCCTTGACGATGCCCGACTGCACGGCGTTGCCCGACTGCAGCACCAGCACCGGGACGGTGTGGAGGTCGTTGGCCAGGTCCTGCCCGGCCCAGGTGCCCATGGCCACCACCGCGTCCAGATCCCTGTCCCGGTTGAAGCGGACGATGGCCTCTTCCTTGTTGACCGCGCGGCGCTCCTTGTCCCAGCCGGCGGACCAGAAGGCGTCCTGGACGAACTCGAGGTAGCGGCTCGCGGCGTTCGCGCCGAGCCATTCCCATAGCTCCTTCTCGTCCCGGAAGTGCATCCGTTCGAACTCCGCGGGCGTCTCGATCCATCCCAGCTTCCTAAGGCCCAGCGCCAGCGCTCTGAGATTCCACAAATAATTGCCGTAGACCCCGCCTTCCATGTATCCGATGCGCCATTTCGCGCCGTTCTTGGTGAGAGGAGCGGTCAGATCCGTCTTGGAGGCCCGGGCTCCGCACGACAACACCAGCGCCAACGCCGTTGCAAGAACGATCAGCCCCCTGCGCATGAGTTCCTCCCCTCATTTCAGGTCGAGTATATCCCGCCAGCCGCATTAATCAAGGAGTGAGAAATGCGCCCGGGCATTGCTTCGCCCGCAGTTATTGCCTATCGTTCCAATCAGCCTTTTTCCGTCAAAAGTCGGCTCGGGAGAATCGCATGGCCCATCCTCTTTCCGATCCAGCCCAGGAGCTCTACGACCTGATCATCACCGCCAGGCGCGCGGAGGCCGTGGATGTCCTGCTCGCCACGGCCGGACGCACGGGGTTCAAGAACATGGTTTCAGGCCTGCTGGAACCGGTGCTGACCCGCATCGGCGAGAACTGGATGGCGGAACGGATATCCCTGGCCCAGGGATACGTGGCCGGGAAGGTGGCGGAGGACGTCCTCATGACCGCCGCCCGCAGCGGGGAGCAGTGGTCCGGGGAGCGCAAGGGCCCCGCGGTGCTCTGCTGCATCGAGGACGACTTCCACGCCCTGGGCCGCAAGCTGGTGGGCGTGTTCCTGCGCTCCGCAGGCTGGGACGTGATCGACATGGGCGACGACGTCTGCGCGGCCGACCTGGTGGACCGGGCCGTATCGGCCGGGGCCAGGGTGGTGGGGGCTTCGGCCATGATGCTCTCCACGGCCATGAACATCCGGTCGGTCCGCGAAGAGCTTGCCCGCAGGGGGCTCGAGGGACGCATCCAGTTGGCGGTGGGAGGAGCGATCTTCAGGTTGCGCCCGGAACTGGTCCAGGAGGTGGGCGGCGACGGCACGGCCGAGAGCGCCCTCCAGGCCCCGGCGCTGTTCGACTCCCTGCTGGCCCGGTCGCTGGCGCTGGCACCGGAGGTCGCGCCGTGAACTCCACCCAGCGCGTTTTCGCGGCCGTCACCGGCGAACCCGCCGACCGGCGGGCCTTCACCCTCACCCTGAGCCTGTACGGAGCCGCCCTGACGGGCTGCCCCCTGGACCTCTACCACAGCGTCCCCGAACGCTATCTGGAAGGCCAGCGGGCGGTATTGGATTCCATCGGCCCCGACATCCTCTTCAGTCCCTTCGTCCTACCCCTGGAGGGCCGGGCCTTCGGCTGCGAGCTGGCCCCCCAGAAGAACGGTCCCCCCAACGTCAAAAAGCCCGCCATCCGGGACGACGCAGGGCTGCGCGCCCTCAAGGCCGTGGACGTGGAGTCCGACCCGGGACTGGCCTATCTGGTGGAGTCGGTGCGCCTGATGTCCCGGGAGTTCGGGCCGGGGGTTCCCCTGGCGGGCATCCTGACCGCGCCCACGGACCTGGCGGCCATGATCCTGGGCATCGAGCGCTGGCTCGAGATTCTGCTGTTCGAGCCGGAAGCGGCCAGGGACGTCCTCCACGTCGCCGTGAGCCATTTCCACGCCATGGGTTCGGCCCTGCTGGCCGCCGGCGCCACGTGCATCGTCACCCCGGTCATGTTCTGCAACCCCCAGATCATGAACCCCGAGCTGGCCGGGACCACGGTGATGCCGGTTCTGCGCGAGGCCTTCGGGAACGCGCCCGGGCCGGTGATCTTCCACCACGGCGGCATCCCGCTTTCGCGGCACCTGGATCTTTTCAAGGACGTCCCCAACCTCCTGGGCTTCGTGCTGGACGAGCGCGACAGCTTCGCCCAGGCCAGGCAGTCCCTCGGGCCGGATCCCGTGCTCCTGGGCGGGCTCAGCGGGCCGCACATGCCGGGGCGGACTCCGGAGGCCATCCGCCGCCGGGTTCTGGACGTTCTTCAGGACAGGCAGGACGATCCCCGGTTCATACTGGCCACGACCAGCGCCGACGTCCCCATGGGCACGCCGCTTGAAAACATCCTGGCCGTGCGGAACGCGGTGTTTTCGGACGGGAGCCCCTCGTGAGCCACGCATCCGCTCCGGCCGTGGTCGCGTGCGGCATCTTCAAAAAGGAGCTGGAAGCCCTCGGATACGGCGCGCGGGGCGTGAAGACCGTCACCCTGGACTCCATGCTGCACATGCGCCCGGACGCCCTGGACGGCGCGCTTGACGGCATGCTGTCACGCGGCCGCCCGGGCGGATTGGCGCTGGTCTACGGGGACTGCAGCCCCCACATGCTGGATTTTGCGCGCCGGGAGGGCGTGCGCAAGGTCCAGGGGCTCAACTGCTGCGAAATCGTGCTCGGGCGGGAACGCTACCGGAGCCTGCGCCGGGAAGGGGCGTTCTTCTTCATGCCGGAATGGGCCGGGCGCTGGGAGGATGTCTTCAAGCACGAAATGGGCTTCTCGCAGCAGTCCCTGGCCAGGGAGTTCATGCACGACATGATGAAGCGCGCCGTCTACCTGGACACGGGCGTGCATGCGGTGCCGCACCGCACCCTGGACGATATCGCCTCATTCCTGGGCATGCCCGTGGAGGTGCTCCCCACGGGTCTGACGCACCTGCAAGCCGCCGTGGACGCAGCCCTGGCCGCCCTGGCCGTGGACGGGGAGAAACTCGCATGAACAAGGAGCAGGCGGCGTTCTCCGAACTCTTTTCCGATCTGGTCATCAACATCATGGCCCTGGCCAGCAATCCGGGCAAGTGCGGCGAGTACATCGCCACCCAGGTGCGCGGGCTCATCGGCGTGCGCACGGTGTTCATCCTGGAATGTTCCGAGCATTCCGGGCTGGACCATCACCGCATGGTCGCCTCGGTGCCCCTGCGGCGACGCGCCCTGGGTGAGACGCCCGAGATCGACCGCCTGGCCCGCTTGAGCCACGGCCTGGACAGGGCCACGGTCTTCCGCCCGGACGGCTTCGGGGAGATCGGGGACATCCTGCGTGAACTGGGCCTGGGCGAGTCGGTGGTCATCCCCCTAGAGTATACCGGAAACCGCGTGGGCGTCATGCTCCTTCTGGACCTCATGGACACCGGGAGCATCGGGAGCATCCTGGAGACCCTGGACAAGCTGGGCCCGGTGCTGGCGCTGATACTGCGCAACGCCGCCCTGTACTCGGGCCTGGAGAAGCAGGTGGACCGGCGCACGCGGGAACTGTCCGACGCCTACGAAGCGCTCCGGGAAAGCCAGGAGCGTTACGTCCTGGCCATGCAGGGGACCAACGACGGCATCTGGGACTGGAGCCTGCGCACGGGCGAGGTGTACTTCTCCCCGCGCTGGAAGGAGATCATCGGCTTCGGCCCGGACGAACTGGAAAACAACGCCGAGGCGTGGAAAAGCCGCATCCACCCTGACGACCTCGACCGCGCCATGCGGGCGAACATGCGTTGCGCGGACGGCGAGACGCCGTCGTTCGAGATTGAATACCGGATGCGCCACAAGGACGGGAGCTACCGCTGGGTTCTCGGCCGGGGGGCGTCGCTGAAGAACGAACAGGGCGAGGTGGTGCGCATGGCCGGGGCGCACACCGACATCACCGAGCGAAAGCGCATGATGGAGGCCATGCTCCAGACGGAAAAGATGATGAGCGTGGGCGGGCTGGCGGCGGGCATGGCCCACGAGATCAACAACCCCCTGAGCGGCATCCTGCAGAGCGCCCAGGTGCTTTCCATGCGCCTCTCCAACGACACGCCCGCCAACCGGGCGGCCGCCGCCGAGAGCGGCTGCGGCCTGGGCTCGATCCAGGAATACTGCCGCTCCAGGCAGGTGTTCGAGCTGATCGCATCCGTGCGCGACTCGGCGGGGCGCGCCGCAAGGATCGTGCAGGACATGCTGGCCTTCTGCCGTCAGGGAGGCTCCGGCAACTGCCCCGGCGACGTGGCCGCCATCCTGGACAAGGCCCTGGCCCTGTGCGCCAGCGACTACGACCTCAAGAAGCGCTACGACTTCCGCCACATCCGGATCGTGCGGGACTTTGCGCCAGGCATCCCTTCCGTGCCGTGCGTGGAAGGCCAGCTGGAGCAGGTGTTCATGAACATCATGCGCAACGCGGCCCAGGCCATGGCCGAACGCCTGGAGGACGCCCCCGCGCCCACCATCGTCCTGCGGACCAGGCTCGAACCGAACAACATACGCGTCGAGATCGAGGACAACGGCCCGGGCATGGACGAAAAGACCCGCCGCAAGGCGTTCGAGCCGTTCTTCACCACCAAGCCCCCGGGCGTTGGCACGGGCCTTGGCCTGTCCGTGTCGTATTTCATCATCACCAGCAACCACAACGGGACCATCGAACTGGAGTCGTCGCCCGGCCGGGGAGCACGGTTCGTGATCCGGCTTCCGCTTACGCACAGGCCGCGCGGGGCAAGCGCCCCGGGAAGGACTTTCAGCCTGGACGATCCCCCCAAGGCCCCGTAAGACGTCAAGGCCGTCCACGCGGGAATCGCCGGACGCAGCAACGCCCCAACGACCAAGCCCTCAAGGAGGCCCGACATGGATATTTCCCGCGAAATCGCCGAACTGAAGAAAAAGCCCGGCTTCACCGAAAAGGTGGGCATGGTGCTGGTGCACAACGGCGTGGTCCGCGCCCGTTCGCGCCAGGGCGGCCACGCCGTGGAGCGCCTGGAGGTCCATCCGGACCAGGCCAAGATCGAGGCCATCTGCAAGGAACTCTCGCAAAAGCCCGGCATCTTCACGGTCATGGCCGAGGCCAAGTCCGGCGTGTTCACGCCCGGCGACGACCTGCTCTTCATCATCGTGGCGGGCGACATCCGCGAGAACGTCTCCCCCATCCTCCTGGAAGCCCTGAACCGCATCAAGGCCGAGGCCATCGGCAAGACCGAACACCTGAGCGTTTCCTGAACCGCGTCCGGGCCGGGAGCCCCGGCTGGACGCGGACGTTCTCAGCCGTTGTCCGCCAGGGCCAGGCGTACGCCCAGGGCCACGAACAGCCCGCCGGCGATGCGCGAAAACCAGGCCGAAGCGCGCCCGCCCACGGCCACTCCCCGGGCCACCCGGGCCGACATCCAGGCCAGGGCGAGCATCCAGGCCGCGCCCGTGAAATCAACCACGCAGCCCAGGATGAAGAAGGCCACGCCCTTTTCTGGCGCGGCCGGGTCGATGAACTGGGGCAAAAAGGCCAGGAAGAACAGGGCCACCTTGGGGTTCAAGGCGTTGGTGAGAAAGCCCTGGGCGTACACCCGGCGCAGGGCCGCCGGAGCGGCGGCCGAACCGGCAGCCTGGGCGGCCCCGGGGACTTGGGCATCCTGGCCGCCCCGCTTCCTGGCGAGCAGCATGGACAGGCCGGTGTAGAGCAGGTAAGCCGCTCCGGCCAGCTTGACCACGGTGAAGGCAGCCGCCGAAGTGGCCAGCACCGCCGAGAGCCCGAGCGACGCAGCCAGGATGTGCACGAAGCAGCCCGTGGTGATGCCCAGCACAGCCACGGCCCCGCCCTTGAACCCGTGGGACGCGCCGCGCGCGGCCACGTAGAGGGTGTCCGGGCCGGGAGTCAGGTTGAGCAGAATCCCCGAGACGACGAAAAGCGCGAAATCATGAATGCCGAACATGGCCAGCCTGTCTGTGGAGGTTTACGCCAAGGCTTCGGCCTAGAACCATCCCGCCGCGCGGTCAAGAAGCACTCCGGACGGCCCTCGCCGCTTGACATCCCGCGCGATCAAAGGGAATGATTTTTATATCGGCACGTTAGAACCCACGAGAACACGCCCGGCGCGAACATGGAACCACGCACCCACGCACTGCCTGAAAAACTGCTCTTCGACCGCAAGGACTACGAGCTCCTGGGCATCGTGGGCGACGTTCTCGGCCGCGAAGACCTCTCCGGCTTCAAGCATCTGCTCGCCCCCTACCTGCACCCGCGCGGGGTGAAGGAGCTGGCCGCCTCCCAGGGCCTGCGCATCGCCTACGCCGCGGCCAACATGCTCGGATCCCTGGAGATCGGAAAGGCCCACGACCGCATCAACGCCCTGCGGGCGCTACGCGACGAGGCCATGAACGCCTCCGTCACCTATCTTCGGCGCAACACCGCCCGCGTGCTCATGCAGATCATGAAGGAGTTGGTGCGCACCACCGGCGACCGCCGCCGCCAGTTGGAGCTGGCCCACGACTTCCGCATGGCCGCCACGGGCAAGCCGCGGGTCATCGCCCGCCAGCTCAGGCTCTACCGCCTGCTGCCCATGCCCGAGGACTGGGTGCAGATCTGCTTCGACAACCACGTCCACGACGCCAACACCAAGGGGCGCAAGTCCGCCACGCACCTGATCATGGACGCCTGGATCAAGGGCATCCGCCACCTCACGGTGATCTACTACCACTTCGTGCCGCCCGGGGCTGCCGAGGAACTGCTCCAGGCAGCCGAGATCATGGGCATCTCGGTGCGCATCGGCATCGAGTTCATTACCCGCTTCGACTTAAAGCAGGTGAAGGTCATCTGGGTGCCCAAGGGATTTCGCGGCCCGGCCGACTTCCTGGGGTTCCTGCGCGAACCGGCCATGGCCCGGTTCATGGAGCAAGGGCGCGGCCTGGCCAGGCTGCACGAGGAGCAACTGCTGCACGTGCTGGACGGGTTCAACGCCAACGTCCTGCCCGACTTCAACTCCTACTTCGGCATGGACATCCCGCCCGCGTCCCGGGAGCGCTTCCTGGAATACATCGGCTCCGGGCAGGCGTCGCTTCTGCACCTGGGCAAGTACCTGCACGCCCACATCCATCCCCACCTGCTCGCGCGCTTCACCGAACTGCAGCAGGAATACTTCGGCGCGGACAGCCGTGAAGACAAGGCGCGCATCGAGGGCCTGGTCGAGGAAATGAACATCCTGGACGCCGAGGCCATCGTGGACGACTATCTGGACGCCCTGGTCTCGCCCGAGACCCCGGCTCCCCCGGACACCTCCAGCTCCGCAAACGCCGAAGAGGCCTCGGACACCGCCCCGCTCTACTGCGCGGCCCAACCCCCGGCCAGGCTCATCGACGAGATAACCTCCCTGCGCGTGGGCAGCCGGTTCATCCTGAACCAGCAGGACCTGGAATGCGACGACGTGCTGGAGGTCCTGCACGACTGCGCGGGCCGCATCACCCACCTGGAGGTGGTGAACCTCAAGAACTCAGCCCTGGGCGCGGCCCGGGACTCCGCCCGGGTGGCCCTGCTGCAGCAGATCATCAACGCCAAGAGCGTCATGCCGCTCAAACGCTGGGTCATGAACCGCATGGCCGAGCTCGAGGCCGATCCCTCCCCCGGGAGCGCCGACCGCCTGGAGCGCATGGCCCGCATCCTGGAAAACGTACCCGCCCTGCACGGCCACTACCGGGAAACCCCGCTGCGCACCTCCATCGGCTCGGACTCCACGGGCCAGTCCTGCAGGGGACACGGCATGGGCCTGGTGGCCCGCGAGACTCTGCCCCCGGCCGCCCTGCGAGAGGTGCGGGGCAAAGGCCGGGACAGGAACCCGGCCATGGTGGTGGGCATGACCGTTGAGCCGCGCGTGGTCTACGAGCCGCGCGAGAGCACCAACCCCATCATTGACGAGGCCTTCAAGTTCGCCCGCAGCCGCCAGTGCCTCAGGCGCCTGGGCTACAAGCCCCGCAGGGATTTCCGCTGCAAGGATTTCTTTCCCACGCCGGACGGCGACAGCAACATCCTCATCATGGGGGGAGTGAAGAAGGGCTGCGGCAACAACTTCGAGCTCCAAAGCGAGCCCCGGTCCCACAAGAGGACGCTCGAATCCTGGCCCTACTGCAACAACCATTTCAAGAACATCCTGAAGGTGGTGGCGGGGTTCATCCCGGCCTTCCTGACCTTCTTCTTCACCAAGGACTGGTGGGTGCTCAGCTGGCTGGGGGGCTTCATCTGGTTCGGCATCACCGGGCTTCGCAACATCATCCAGTCGGTGCTGGGCGCGGGGGGACTGGCACGCACGCCGCTTCTGCGCTGGAACGACTACGTGAGCTGGAGCAGGCTGGCGGATTCGCTGCTGTACACCGGCTTCTCGGTGCCGCTCCTGGACTACTTCGTGAAGACCCTCCTGCTGGACAGGGGCCTGGGCATAAACGTGGCCACCAACGCCACCGCGCTCTACACCACCATGGCCCTGGTCAACGGGGCCTACATCTGCACGCACAACCTGGTGCGCGGCCTGCCCCGGCAGGCGGCCTTCCTGAACCTTCTGCGCAGCGCGTTCTCCATTCCGCTGGCCATGGCCGTAAGCGCTGCCCTGGCCTGGGCCATCTCGCCGCATGACCCGGCTGCGGCCGGAGCCGTGCTGCAGCAGTGGGCGGCGGTGATCTCCAAGCTGTGCTCGGACACCGTAGCCGCCGTGATCGAGGGCATCACGGACCGCGACAGCAACATGCGCCAGCGGCTTCGCGACTACCAGGAGAAGATCGCCCAGATGCTGTCGGTGCACGAGCGGCTGGAAGTGCTCTTCCCCAAAAGCGACGTGCTGGCCATGCTGGCCGATCCCAAGCAGTTCGTGAACACCATGTCCGGGCAGCAGAGCGACCTGGCCAACGCGGTGATCGTCAACTCGCTGGATTTCCTCTATTTCTGGATGTACCAGCCACGCGGCAGGAGCGCCCTGGGCCGGGTCATGCGGGAGATGGACCCGCAGACGCGCCAGATATTCGTGTCCTCGCAGTACGTGCTTTTGCGCAAGCGCGAGATCAGCCAGCTCTTCCTGGATGGCCTGCTCGGCAAGAACTTCTCCAAGGGGCTGGCCTTCTACCTGGACTACGCCGACGGCTACCTGGATTCGCTGCAGCAGCTGGCGGCCAGGACCGACCCCATGGCGGGCGGCCGGGAGATGCTCCCGTTGCGCCCGTAAGCCTCCCGCCCTCGACGCGAAGTTAAAAAGGATTCCAAAGGAACGCAGTTCCTTTGGCCGCCGGAGGCCTCTCCCTTACTCTTCCCAACTCTCCCCTGCCGGCCTGAACTTAGCCGCATCGATTGCCAATCTCTTGAGTATCTTCTGCAGCGACACCCGCTCCAGCCCGGACATCCGGGCCGCGTGGGTGACGTTGCCCTTGCAGCGTTCCATCAGGCTGAGCGCGTACGAGCGGGTGAAGTCGTCGATGACCCGCTCCTTTGCCGACAGGTAGGGCTCGAACCCCACGGCCCCCGTTCCCGGGGCCTTCACCTGGGCGTCCAGCAGGCGCAGCTGCATCCCGGTGATGAACGAGCCGCTGCAGAACACGGCGGCTCGGCGCACGAAGTTCTGCAGCTCGCGCACGTTGCCGGGCCAGGGCCGCGAGCACAGGTAATCCATGGCCTCAGGGGTCAGCTCCTTGCGGCAGGCATCGAGCTCGGAGCAGGTGCGCGTGAGGAAATGCATGGCCAGGAGCGGGATGTCCTGGGAGCGCTCGCGCAAAGACGGCACGCGCACGGTGAGCACGTTCAGGCGGTAGTAGAGGTCCTCGCGGAACTCGCCCGAGGCCATGCGGGCCTCCAGGCGCTGGTTGGTGGAGGCCAGGATGCGCGCGTCCACCCGGACGGATTCGCTGCCGCCCACGGGGCGCACCTCCTTCTCCTGCAGGGCGCGCAGGAGCTTGGGCTGCACGTGCACGGGCATGTCGCCAATCTCGTCCAGCAAAAGGCTCGATCCGTCGGCGGCCATGAAGAGCCCCTGGCGGGCCTTGACCGCGCCGGTGAAGGCTCCCTTCACGTGGCCGAAGAGTTCGGATTCGAGGATGTGCTCGGGCACGGCGGTGCAGTTGAGGCTGACCATGGGCCGCGCGCCGCGCCTGCTCAGAGAATGGATGGTGCGGGCCACGAGCTCCTTGCCGGAACCGGATTCGCCAAGGATCAGCACGGTGTAGTCGTTCTGGGCCACGGCCAGGGTCTCGGCGCGCAGATGGCGCATGGCCGGGCTCTCGCCGATGAGCGAGGGGCGGTTGCCGGGCTCCTGAGCGGCCTGGCGCAGCAGCCGGTTCTCGCGGGCCAGGGCGGAGCGGTCCAGGGCACGCGACACCGTCCGGTAGAGCACGTCCTGGTCCACGGGCTTGGAGAGGAAATCGTAGGCCCCGCTCTTGAGCGCCTTCACCACGCTCTCCACGCTGCCGTGGCCCGAGAGCATGACCACGGTGAGGGCCGGTTCCAGGGTGATGGCCTGCTCCAGCAGGGCGAAGCCGTCCTGGCCGGGCATGCGCACGTCGGTTACGAGCAGCGCGCAGGGGCGCTCCTGGAGCACCTCAAGGGCCTCGGCCGCGCTTGCCCGCACCAGCACGGGGTGGGCGGGGAACCCCTTCTGGATGAGCCGGGCCAGTCCCTTGGCGAAGTTGGTCTCGTCGTCCACCACGAGGATGGCGTCGCTCGAGAGCTGGTCAGTCATCGGATTCCTCCGGGCTGTCGGCCCAGACGGGCAGGTGGACGGTGAATACCGCCCCGCCGTCGTTTGACGCCTCGATATGGCCGCCCAGGCCGCTCACCAGGCCGTAGACCACCGAGAGCCCCAGGCCCGTGCCCTTGCCCACGCTCTTGGTGGTGAAGAAGGGGTCGAAGAGGCGGCTCAGGTTTTCCGTGGGGATGCCGGGGCCGTTGTCGCGCACGATGAGGAGGACCTCCTCTGAAGATTTGTCCTGGCGGGCCTCGATGCTGACGCGCCCGCCGCCTTGCGCCGCCTGCTCTTCCAGGGCGTCCAGGGCGTTCAGGAGCAGGTTGGTGAGCACCTGTTCCAGGGCCGAGGCGTTGGCCCGCACGGGAGCAAGGCCGTCCGGCACGCCGGTCACGATCTCGATTCCGGTCTTGGCGGCCTTGCCCTTGAACACACGGGCGATGAACCGGGCTGCGGGTTCCAGCTCCACCGGCCCCACGGACTCCGGCTTGGGCCTGGCGAAGCGCATGAGGTCCTCGAGCACCTTCTGGGCCTGGAGGGTGTAGCGGATGATGATGTCCAGGTCCGGGGCGTGGGGGCTTTTGCCGTCGTCCCAGAGCAGGCGGGCGTAGCAGAGAATGACTCCCAGGGGATTGTTGATCTCGTGGGCCAGTCCGGCGGAGAGAAGCCCCAGGGCCAGGGACTTCTCGCTCTGCTGGAGCCTGGCCATCATGGTCTTTTCCACGCTGTTGTCGCGGGCGTAGACGATGGCCCGGCCCAGTCCGCCCGGCCCACCCAGGGCCTCCAGCGGATAGGCCCGCAGGATGAGGGAGCGGTTGCCGGGCAGGAGCACCTCTTGGGAAATGGCCGCATCCGAGGCGCTGCCTGTCTCGGCGGCCAGGGCGGCGAAACCCAGAAGGCCCGCGTCTCCGCCCAGGGCCGCCAGGAGCTGGTTGGCGCTCTCGTTGGCGTGGAGCACCTCGCCTGCGCCCGAGAGCAAAAAGAGGGGGTCTGCGATGCCTTCGAAGATGGATTCCAGCACCGTTTTCTGACGCAGCAGGTTCTCCATGGCCTCCAGGTTTTCCAGGGCGATGCCCAGCTGGTGGCCCACGGCCGCGAGCACCTCGCGCTCCCGCGGCGAAAGTTCCACGTCGCCGTCCCAGCGCAGGGACAAGGCGCCGCGCACGGTGCCCGCCGCGTGAACGCCCACCACGGCAAGCCCCGGCCCGAACACGCCCCGCCCGTCGAACAGGGCCTCGCGGTCCGCACCGGAAAGAGGCGGAACAGGTTTCGAGGCGGGCCAGCAGCGCTGGCTCATGGAGTAGAAGCAGCTGAACCCGGCCGCATCCGCGCCGAAGCGCCCGGCCACGGCCTCCAGGGCCCGGTCCAACAAGGCCGCCCGGTCCGCGCCTTTCACGAAAAGTTCCAGCACGTGGAGGAACAGCCGCACGTCGGCGCTGCGGGCGTCGGCCTCTCGCCGGGCCTCGGCGGTGCGCTCGAGCACCTTGCCCTCCAGGTTGACGGCGTAGTCCTTGAGCTGCTGCCTTGCGTCGCGCAGGTGATCGGCGAAACGCTCCATGTCCGCGATCATGCCCTCTATCTCGCCGCCTCCCCGGCGGGGGGGCCGGGGAGGATTGTCCAGGGTGCGCCCGGCCTCGGCAGGGAAGCGGCTGCGCATGAGCGCGGCCAGCCTGCCGATGTTCACAACGGTCATGCGGTCGAAGAACAGGTGGTTGGTGCCGAGAATGAGCGCGCAGCCGCAGGCGAAGACCACAATGAAGCCCGTGAGCACCCGGCTTATGGCCCGGGCCTCGCTGTCCACGGGCATGATGATGCTGTCCAGGCCGGCGATCTCGCCTTCGTGGCGGCCGAAACCACGCTCGGAGCCGTAGCGCGTGAGCAGCACCTTGGGCGCGGCCGAGGGGCTGCCGTGGCAGGACAGGCAGGATTCGTCGAAGACCACGGGACGCGCGGTCAGGAAGTATTCCTGGCCGTCCTGGGTGTAGTAGCGGTTTACCTGGCGCGCCTCGGGATGGGCCTGGAAATGGGCGATGAGGCCGCCCTCCATGGCGTTGGCCCCGTATTCGGGGTTGCGGGGGTCCAGGGCCACACGGCGGTAGGTGAACTTGTCCTTGGCGCCGTTCAAGTCGCTCATGACCTTGCGTGTGACGTAGGAGGTGGACATGGCCTCCATGACGAAGCCGTCCTGGGGCAGGATGTCGAACATTGTGGGGCGCAGGCTCTCGCGCACGTAGGTCTGCATGGCCAGGACGTTGGAGAACACGAGGTCGGCCTTGTCCGCCACCTCGGTCTCGAGAAGCACGCGCAGGTAGTGGTTGAGCGACAGCCCGAAGACCAGGCCGATGCCGAGCATAACGGCCAAGAGCCGCAGGAGGAGCCTGGTCTGGAGTCTGGCTTTCTTCATGACGTGCCTCGGGAGGGGGCGCGCGCCGCGCGGGCGGGGACGCAGCAGGATGCGCCGCAGAGATAGGGCGCACCCCGGCAGGGTGTCAATCGGAGCAGGCGCGCCGCGCCGGGCGGAAAGCTCCGCCCGGCGGGCACGGGATCATTTTTCCGGGACCGGCTCGTGCACCAGGTGCAGCGAGCACGGCAGCTTCTTCAGGAGGCTCCCGGCCGTGTCGCGCAGCACTTCCAGGCCGCGCCGGAAGGGGTGGGCCATGACCAGCATGGAGTAGTCCCCCGCGCCCAGTTCCTTGAGGATCTCCTCCGGCACGCGCCCGGCCGTCACCTTCACGGCCACGTTCTGGTCTCCGGCCTTCTCCAGGAGGAGCCGGGGTACTTCCTCCGACTCGCGGATGTCGTGCCCGGCGGCCCATTCGATGTAACCGCCGCGGCTGTTGGAGCCGGAGAGCCAATCGCTGCCGAGGTAGTCGTGCCAGGTGGCGTCCTGCACGAACAGGGCGGTGAGGGCCTCGCCGCGCTCGCGCGCGATCCTGAGGGCCTCGTCCATGGCCTGGGCCGATTCGTCCAGGGCGAGCAGCACGGCCATTACGGCAGCGTCCCGGACTCGTGGTCCATGACCAGCACGAGGTCGTTCTTCTTGACCGCGTCGCCGTCCTTCCTGGATATGGAGAGGATCTTGCCCGGCACCTTGGCCTGGAAGTCCACCGTGACCACGGCTTCCTGCACCTGGCCGTGCTCGAATTTCTTCTTCTTGGTCTCGTAGGAGAAGAGGACGTCCCCTTCCTTCACGTGGGCGTCCTTGGCGGCTTTCACGGCCACGATCCTGCCATCTGCCGGGGCCTTGATGTCGACCTCCTTCACGAAGAAGGCCATGTAGGTCAGGACGATCACCACCACCAGGCCGGCGAACACGCACCCGGCCAGGTCCTCGTGGCGGTCGGACTTGAATACGGTGAGTTTCTTTTTCTTGTCTTCGGCGGACATGCGTCACTCCTTGATTAGAAAGGCCCTTCCTTGGGGATGAAGAAATAGATGAGAAGGAAGGCCAGGGTGTACTTGGCCGCGCCCGCGATGAGTCCGACCTTGAGGGGCTTGCCGCCCGCGGCCTTGATCTCGCCCAGGTCGATGTAGGCTCCGATGCCCACCAGGCCGATACCGAAGATCCAGCTCATCCAGTCGCGCATGAGCGCCAGGGTGACGGAGCCTTCCTTGCCCAGCATGTCCAGGGAGGACAGTGCGGTCATGCCGAAGAAGCCCAGCACGAAGAGGGGAAACTTGGAGCTCATGATCTGCATGAGGCTGACGTGCTCGGCCTCGGCCTCGCCGCGCCAGTACCAGAGGCAGATGAAGAAGACCACGAAGGGGATCGAGATGACGCGCACCACGTTCCAGATCTCGCCGTAGGCCACGGCCGTGCCCGGGGCGATGGTGGGGTTGAAGGCCAGGCAGGTGGCCAGCACCTGTCCGGAGTTCAGGATGCCCGTGCCCACCCACGCGCCGTACTGGTAGTCGGTGAAGCCCACGGCCTTGCCGATGATGGGGCTTATGAACATGGTCAGGATGCCGAAGCCCAGAATGGTGGCGATGGCCAGGGCCACCTCGGCGGGCTTGGCCCGCACCGTGGGCGAGGTGGCGATGGCGGCGGACACGCCGCACACGCCGCAGGCCGCGCCCATGACGCCGATCATGGAGCGGTCCATGCCGATGCGCTTGCCGAACCACATCACGAAAAAGATGGTGCCGAACACGAAGGTCATAATGAGCGCGATGGCGATGCCACCCACCTTGGCCAGGCCCTGGATGGTGTAGAGCGAACCAAGCATGATGACGCCGGTCTTGATGAACAGCCGCGTGGTGCGGAAGCCCTCGGTCGCCCAGTCCGGAATCTTTCCCCGGAAAAGCAGGTTGCGGTAGAGCATGCCCACGATGATGGCCAGCAGGATGTAGTTGAGGTGCAGCGATTTGACGAGCCACCCGGACTGGCCGAAGAGCACCTGTTTGCCCATCCAGGGCTCGACCCAGGTGCGTAGCGCGTAAAGCGTGAGCACCATCACCACAAGCCCCGGGAGGATGGCGGCGATTTTTGCGAATACGCCTCTGTCTTCCATTTCGCGAAACTCCTTATTTGACGATGAAGACGTTGCAGCGGGCAAGCTCGGCCACCCGCGACGACACGGAGCCCAGGAGCGCCCTGGCCGCCCCGTGCCTGCCGTGGCTTCCAAGCACCGCCACATCGCTGCCGAGATCGGCGGCGCACTCCGCGATGGCCTCGGCCGGGCGGCCGTGCCGGATGTGGACCTGCGCGGATACGCCCCTGCCGGACAGCCCCTGCTCCACCTTGGCCATGAGCCCCCTGGCTTCGGTCGCCAGGCTGGCCGCGATCAAGTTGCAGTCCTCCACGGAGATTTCCTCCGAGGAGAGGCATAGGTCCGGCACGACGCTGACGATGTCGAGTCTGCCGCCAGGGGCGGACGCCAGCGTGACGGCCGCCTCCAGGGCCTTGTCCGCCTGGGGCGAACCGTCGTGGGCCACGAGAACATTCATGTGTTGCCTCCTTGAACTCCGGGTCGTGACGCAACCCCTAGAGCAAGGCCGATGCCACAGCGCATCACCAATTCAACATGCTGAAATGATACGATTCGTTATCTTTTCGACACCCTGGCTGGTGCTAATGGGGAAGGCGTCGGCGCCAACACGCGTTAGCACCAAGGCTCGCCGCATGGCCGGGGGGCACCCTTCCGCCAATATTCTCAAGCGCGGGATTTTCCGCTACGCTCCGGGCCGGGGCGCTGCCGCGCCCCGCCGCGCGGGCACGCGGCGCCAGGTGGAGGGCACGGGGCACTATGAGCGTCATCTTCGATTTCAAGGGCAGGTGCGGGCAGTACTTCCGGAACCTGTTCGACAAGGTACCGAACGCGGCGTGCCTGATCGACAGGTTCGACACCGTATTCACGGTGAACGCGGCGTTCGAACATCTCTTCGGCTATCCGCTGGCCGAGATCGAAGGCAGGTCGCTTCGCGGGCTCATCATCCCCCCGGGCAGGGAGAACGAGCTGGCCGGGATGACCGAGGCCCTGGCACGGCACGGTTCGGCCAGGGTGGAGACCACGCGGGTGCGCCGCGACGGCAGCCTGCTCCAGGTGGTGGTGACCCTCTTCCCGGCCTCCGAGAACCCGGACGACGACCTGATGTTCGCCGTCTACACGGACATCCAGGAACTGCGCGAAACCGAGAAAAGCCTCCAGCAGGCCGAGGACAAGTACCGCTCCATCTTCGAGCACGCCGCCGAGGGCATCTTCCAGACCGCCCCCGAGGGCCGTTACCTGGCCGCCAACCCCGCCCTGGCGCGCATCTACGGCTACGATACGCCCGGCGACCTCATGGACAGCCTGCGCGACATCGAGGCCCAGCTCTACGTGGATCCGGGCCGCAGGGACGAGTTTGTCCAGGCCGTCACCGCATCCGGCCAGGTCACGGATTTCGAATCGCGCATCCGCCGCAAGGACGGCTCGATCATCTGGATCAGCGAGAACGCCCGGGCCGTGCGCGGCGAGAACGGCCAGGTGGCGTACTTCGAGGGCATGGTCTCCGACATCACCGCCCGCAAACAGGCCGAAGAGGCCCTGAAGCGCGAACGAGCCCTTCTGAAGATGCTCTTCGAGGGCTCGCCCCAGGCCATGGTCCTCCTGAGCCCCGAGGGGCGCATCCTGGACGTCAACCCGGCTTTCGTCCGGCTTTTCGGCCACGACAGGCAGGACATCGTGGGGGAATTCAACCGACACCTCATCGTGCCCGAAGACCTCATGGCCGAAAGCGAAAGCTTCTTCAGGACCATCGACGCGGGCCTACCCGTGAGCCGGCAGACCATTCGCAAGGCACGCAATGGCATGCGCATCCCCGTGTCGGTGCTGGGATATCCCGTCGTCATCGCCGGCAGACTCGAGGGCATCTACTACATCTACGAAGACATCACCGAGCGCAAAAACTTCGAGGAGCAGCTCACCCACCAAGCCTTCCACGACGCCCTCACCGGCCTGCCCAACCGCAACCTGTTCACGGAGCGTCTGAGCCGGGCCATGGAGCGCTCCAAGCGCCGCCCCGGCTACCACTTCGCCGTGTTGCTCCTGGACCTGGACCGTTTCAAGCGCATCAACGACAGCCTGGGCCACCTGGCCGGAGACATGCTGCTCAAGGGCATCGCCCGCCGCCTGGAGGCATGCCTGCGCTCCGTTGACACCGTGGCCAGGCTGGGCGGCGACGAATTCGCCGTGCTCCTGGAGGAGTTCGCGTCCACGCGTGAGGTCATCGAGGTGGCCGACCGCATCAAGGAAGTGTTGGACCGCCCGTTCCAGATCTCCGGCAACGAGGTCTACTGCGGAGCCAGCATCGGCATCGTGCTCAGGACCCAGGGCTATTCCACTCCCGAGGAGATCCTGCGCGACTCCGACACCGCCATGTACCGCTCCAAGGAGTCCGGCAAGGACCGCCTGGCCTTCACCCAAAAGATGCGCGAGGCGGCCGTGGAAAACCTGCGCCTGGAAAACGAGCTGCGCCATGGCCTGAAGAACGGCGATCTGGTCCTGCACTACCAGCCCGTGGTGCGCGTGCCGGGCGGCGAACTGCTCGGGTTCGAGGCGCTGGCGCGGTGGAACCATCCTGAGCGGGGCATGATCCCCCCGGCGCGGTTCATCCCCCTGGCCGAGGAAACCGGACTGATCATCCCGCTGGGCGAGTGGGTGCTGGCCGAGGCCATGCGCCAGCTGAGCCTCTGGCGCGAGGAGCACCTCCAGGCCCGGAATCTCTTCCTCACCGTGAACATCTCCAGCAAGCAGTTCCGCCAGACCGACCTGGTGGACGCCGTGCGCCGCAGGCTCTCCAAGCGCCGCATCCCCCCGGAGCTCTTCAAGCTGGAGATCACCGAAAGCGTCATCATGCGCGACGCCAAGAGCTCCGCCGAGAAGCTGGGCCAGCTCAAGGCCCTGGGCATCCAGCTCCTGGTGGACGACTTCGGCACGGGCTACTCCTCGCTGTCCTACCTGCAGCGCTTTCCCATCGACGGCCTCAAGATCGACCGCTCCTTCGTCAGCGGCGACGAGCGCGAAAACGTCGAGATCGTGCGCACCATCGTCTCCCTGGCTCGCACCCTGGAGCTGGACGTGGTGGCGGAAGGCGTGGAGACCGCCGCGCAGCTCGCGAGCCTGGCCGACGCGGGCTGCCAGAGCGCCCAGGGATACTGGTTCGCGCGACCGCTTGACGCCGAGAGCGCCGGGGAGCTCGTCGCGGGCGGGGGAACGCTCCCTTAGGTCCGCGTGCCCCTCGACCCAGCGGACGCGGCGCGGTATCCTCCTCGCGAAGAAAAGACTCGTCCACGGGAGTACAACCATGCCGAGAGCCATCATAGTCGCCCTGTGCATCGTCCTGGCCGCAGCCGCCGCTCGCGCCGAGGAGGTCGACTGCGTCACCACCGAATGGAAGCTGCTGGGGGCCAACCACAAGGTCTGCGTCTACGCCTTCGAGGACCCGGACTTCCCCTGCATAACCTGCTACCTGTCCCAGGCCCGCACCGGCGGCATCTCCGGCACGGTTGGCCTGGCCGAAGACCCCTCCGAGTTCTCCCTGGAATGCCGCCAGATGTGCCCGGTCACGCTGCCGGAGAAGCTGCCAAAATCAAAGAAGGTGTTCTCTGAAGGCACGTCCGCGCTCTTCAAGGACACCCAGATCACCCGCCTCTACGACGCCAAGCGCAGGACGCTGGTCTATCTGGCCATCAGCCGCAAGATCATCGCCGGGTCGCCCAAGAACGCGATCTCAACGGTGGTCGTCAGGTAAGAGAGAAGAAGGGGAAGAGCCTCCGGCGGCCAAAGGAACTTGACTCGGGCCATCCTGGCCCGCGCTCTTGGGGCGCTGCAAAGCAGCGCCCCATTCCGCATCCTGCGCGATGGTCGTTCCTTTGGAATCCTTTATGGCTTCGCGTCGGCAAAATACGTAGTCAGGGTCCCTGGGCTGCCCCCCCAACGGAAGATTCCCATCACATCGTTCCGGGCTGGCCGGACAAAACGCGGGCGCAACGAGCGGCACCGCAAGACTTGTTTTCGGCGGCATGCCGAGCATTCCCAACACTTCTAAGTCGGATTATCTGATTAGCATAGTGTATTGTTTTTATTGATACATCTGAAAATACTTTTCTTTTTAAAGTCCGATAATTTCAGACTGTAAACCAATCCGACATTCCCGGACTATCTTGCCTTGTAATTAATTTATCAAAACATACTGAAATAATTTGCTTTATTTTCGCCAATTTTCAAAACGTAAACTAATCCGACAGAAGAAGACAAAACCATCCATTTCAAAACACCAACTACAAATATTTTCTTGTAAAATCAGCATGTTAACGATGGACCGAAATTTGCTTTCTCCGAACAAAAATCAACTTCCGGGGAATGTATGAAAACATCATCGTCCACAATACTCGGCTTCGCACTTCTGGTTCTCTGCCTCACCTCGGCCCAAGCCAGTGCGGTGTCCTTCAGCGACCCGGCCAAGGTCTGGCCGGGCCTCAAGCACACGCCCGAGCTGTCCACCCAGGACCAGAACGGCGTGCCGGACCTCACCGGCGGAACCTTCACCTACGACAAACACGTGCTGACTGCGATAACGCTCAACTATACCGATCTCCAATACAACACTCCCGGCTGGAACGGCCTCTGGAACGGACTGGCCGCGGGAGACTGGTATTTCGACGTCGACAACGACAACGCCTGGGACTACGTGATCCACAAGGCGAGCAGCAGTTCAGGCTACCACCTGTACGAGTCGTCCGACAAATGGAAGTACGGGACAGCGACCCTCTACGACGCGAACGGCCACTTCACACAGTACAATGCCTTCTACGGCGGCACCGAGAACCGCGACTGGCATCCCACCACCATCCAGGATACGACGCTCCCCTACTCGACCACGAAGAAACACGTCACCACGTACTACAATACGGACGTCGTGGACCTGGGTTCCGTCTCCTACGATGGATGGGACAAGATCGACGATCTTACCAAGGTATCGAGTTCCGTGGCCACAGGCTCCTCTACCTGGGACCTGAGCAAGACCCTCTACGGCGGCATCGACCTGAACGCGTTCAAGGGCCAGAACATCAACTTCGGCTTCACCATGGTCTGCGCCAACGACGTGCTCTTCGACCACACCAGGGTTCCCACGCCCGAACCCGGCACCATGCTCCTGATGGGCGCGGGCGCCCTCTGCGCGGGCCTTGCGCGGGCCCGGAAAAGATTCTTCCGCCAATAACGCCCGTAGTGGCCGCATTCCCCGGACCTGAAAAAAGCCGGGAGCGTTGCAGAACGCTCCCGGCTTCGTTTTGCAGGCCGCTCCCGCCGGTTCAGTGCGTCTGCGCGAGCGAGGCCATCAGTTCCCCCGTGGCTTCCCCGGCCCGCATGAACAGCTGGGCGGCCTTGGGCAGGGCGACCCCCACCTCTCCCAGGTGCGAGCGAGCCTCGCTCCACTGGTTGCGCCAGACCGAGTCCAGAAGCGAGAGGAACCGGGTGAGGGGCTCGCGCCCGTCGCGCACCAGGGCGCGCTTCACCGTGGCCTTGAGGGGCATCGCGTCCACGACTTCCTTCATCTTCATTCCCAGGAGCGCGTCCACGTTGTTCAGGAGGCCCAACAGGTACAGGGTCTCGGCGTCGGCCCCGCCCGGGACGTTCTTGCTGGCCAGCATGGACAGGAAGATCGCGCCGTGCATGGTCCGATAGGAGAGCTCCATGCCCTTGTCGCTGGGGTCCAGGTCGGAGAGCGCCGCAGTCATGGCCCACTTCTTAAGCGTGTCGAGCCCCACCAGCGAGGCCGCCCGAGCGAGCGAATCCACCCGGTTGCCCAGCGAGAAGGCGGCAGAGTTGACGAAATGCAGCAGCCGCACGCTGAGCGCCTGGTCGGTGGAGATGACGTCCACGATGCGCGCAAGGTCCGCATCCTCGTCCGAAAGCAGGCGAATGAGGTTGAGCCTGGCGGTCTTGTGCGAGGATATCTTCCTGCCCACCATGTCCTTGGGGTAGGAGAAGAAGAACCCCTGGAAATAGTCGAACCCCAGGAACTTGCAGCCCTCGAAAGCCTCCCAGCTCTCCACTCGAGACGCGATCAGCCCGCCGTTAAAGCCCGCGAAGGACTTCCTGATCCGGGCCACGGCCTGGCCGTCCATCCCGTCCACGGGCACCTTGAGGTAGTCGGCGATGCCCATCAGCTCCCGCACGCCGGGGCTGTCCGCCGTGTAGTTGTCCACAAGGAAGCAGTAGCCAGCCTCCTTGAGTTCCCGGCATGCGGCCAGGAACTCGGGCTGAGCCGGAGCGTTGCCGGGCACCTCCAGCAGGACCCGCTCCGGCGGCAGCGCCAGGACGTACTTGGACATGATGTTGTCGTAGCCCACGTTGACCGACAGCCTGCCCTTCTTGCCCAGGCGCGAGCTGGCCAGGGAGAAGCCGTCGGCGATGATCCTGTTGGTGGCGTCGTCGTAGTCCGTGATGACCGCGCACTCATCGCCGCGGCAATGCCTGAAGAGCAGTTCGTGCGCGAACACGCCCATTTCGCGCGAGAAAATCGGCTGACTGGCCATGACGAAATCCACGGCCGGAGAATCCGCGCTCGCCCCGGGCGGAAATCCGTTGTCGTGCATGTGGCACCCACGTTGCGTTGGTCTGTTGCGCCCCGGAACGCCGTTGCCCAGCCGGGACCCCCCATCACAAGAACAACAACCGCAACACGGGTCAAGAGCAAAGACAATCCGACCGCACAGGTCCGGTTGCACAGGATTCATTCCGAAATGTGACCGACCCTGGGACCGGTTCAGTCCGTGCGCGCGTCGTCCAGGAAGTCCCACAGGACCGCCACGACGTGCGCCAGGCTCGCGATATCCAGGTATTCGTCGTCGGAATGCTGCGAACCGCCCCCCTGCGCCCCCCAGACCACGCCGGGGATGCCACGCTCCGAGAGGAACCGTGCGTCGCTGGCCCCGTGGGCCTTGGCCGGCCTGGCCCCCTTGGCGCGGCGCAGGAGGCGCTCGAAAAGAGGCGAATCGCCGCTCTGGAACATGATGTCCTGCCGCTCGAGCGCCACCTCGCCCTGCACCGCCGACCGGATTTCCGCCAGCAGG
Source organism: Fundidesulfovibrio terrae (assembly GCF_022808915.1). NCBI lineage: Bacteria > Pseudomonadati > Thermodesulfobacteriota > Desulfovibrionia > Desulfovibrionales > Desulfovibrionaceae > Fundidesulfovibrio > Fundidesulfovibrio terrae. The sequence continues at coordinate 1,030,947 of NZ_JAKZFS010000001.1, read as the reverse complement.
GCTTCGGGATCGTCGTCTTCGGTGTAGCGCACGTCAAGCCAGGCCCTGGCCTCGGCCGGGACCATGTTCACCGCCGTGCCGCCGGCCACCATGCCGATGTTCAGGGTGCGGTTCCAGTGGTCCTCCCGCTCGTGGGCGAACAGGGATTTGAGGGCCGCCAGGTCCGCCATGAGGGCCTCCACGGCGTTGACGCCGAGCCAGGGCCGCGCCCCGTGGGCCGCTTTGCCCCTGGCCGTGAGCACGAGGCGCAGCACTCCCTTCTGCAGCACCACGAGGCTCTGCGGATCGCCGCCGTCCAGGGCGATGGCGAACTCGGCCGACACCCCCTCCAAGGCCCGGCGGGCGCCTCTTCGCCCGCCGACCTCTTCGTCACCGGTGAGCAGGATGCCCAGCGGTGCGGGACCGCCCCGCAAGTGCTGGTGCTTCATGAGCACCATGGCCGTGGCCACGGCGTATTTGTCGTCGATGGCCCCGCGCCCGTGCAGCCTGCCGCTCTCCTCCACGGGCTCGAAAAGCCGCTCCGGGGCGTCCACCACGTCGAAGTGAGCCATGAGAAGCACCCGGCAGCGCCCAGGCTCGGGCATGGCCGATATGCACGCCACGCCCTCGTGCTCCGTGCGCGCCGGGTCCAGGCCGCAGTCAGCGAGCCAGGCGGCGATGAAATCCGCGCAAGCCTTGCGCTGCGCCGGTTGCGAGGCGGTGGAGGGGAAGCGGATGAGCTTTTGTGTCAGGCAGATGATTTCACGCAGCATGGTGTCCATGGGAGCAACATGACCCCATATAGACGAGCCCGCAAGAAATTTCCTACTGTGTCAAGGGGTTGCCACAAAGCAGCGGCTGCATTATTTTGCTGTCTTCCGTAACCGAAACCAGGAGGCCCCCCGAGCATGGATCCGCGCCTGGCGATGTTCAGCCTGCACATCCACAAAGTCCTTTATCAGCGCACACTTGAAGCCCAGGACGGCCGCCAGGAGGCCATCCGGGAACTCATAGGGGCCGTAAGGCCCGACATGAACAGCCAGGCCGCTGCATGCGTGGCCGAGGTCGTACCGCCCCTTCTTCCCGCACTGCACCGGAAGTGGATCGGCATGTTCGTGGAAAAGCTTTTCGAATCCGCCAACCCGCAGCAGATGGAGATCCTCTGCGACGGCTCCGAGGAGAACAACGCCGCCTTGGCCCTGGCCTACGTGATGTTCCTGGAATCGGAGCGCATGGAAAAGGTCATCGCCGACGACCTTGAGCACATTGAGGAACTGGGTGGCGCGGGCATGGCCGAGGTGGCCGCAGCGCTCTGCGCGAGGCTCTCGCGCGTGGAGGAGTCCGTGCTGGAGGCCAGGCAGGCCAAGGCCCGTGAATACAAGGAGAAGCTGGGCTCCAAGGCGACGCACTGACCGGGACTCTCCCCGGTCGCGCCTGCGCCCTCCTCTTGACCATGGGGCCCGGCGGCGTTAAAAAGAATTTCACCAGATGGAGCCCGGGGCCGCAAGGCTCCGGGCCACCCTTTTTTATTTCCGCGTCCCAACGGGACAAGCCGAGGAATCGCAATGCAACAGATCCCCATCTCCGTCCAAGGTTTCAAGCGCCTGGAAAAGGAACTCGAAGAGCTCAAGAAGGAGCGCCCCGGCGTCATCGCCGCCATCGCCGAAGCCCGTGAGGAAGGCGACCTGCGCGAGAACGCCGGCTACGAGGCCGCCCGCGAACGTCAGGGCATGCTCGAAGCGCGCATCCGCTACGTCGAGTCCCGCCTGGCCACCAGCCGGATCATCGATCTGGCCACCCTTGACGGCGACAAGGCCATTTTCGGGGCCACCGTCGAGATCGAAGACGTCAACACCGGCGAGGTCAAGACCTGGACCCTGCTCGGCCCCGACGAGAACGATCCCAGCAAGGGCTCCATCTCCATCCTCTCGCCCGTGGCCCAGGCCATGATCGGCAAGGAGGTCGGCGACGAGATCACCGTGGAAGCCCCGCGCGGCAAGATCCAGTACGAGATCGTCTCCATCTGCTTCAACGGCCCGCAGGAATAGCCAGCGGCGAAAGCGCCATCAGGGGGCCCCGGCGTCGGCCGGGGCCTTTTTCTTTTCCCGGCCCTCACCCAGCCTCGGGAACCTTTTCACGAAGCGCCCCCGTCACCCACTTGCCACATCCCGGCCCATCCTATAGGGATTTTGGGTTTGCCCGAACCGACGGGCGCAAGACAGGCGGATTGGCACCACACAATCTTGAGGAGGCATTCATGAAACGGATCTGGACTCTCGCTCTGGCGCTTCTTTTGTGCGGCTTTACCGGACTGGCCCATGCCGGAGACGGCTCCTGGGACGCGGTCAAGAAGGAAGGCAAGCTGGTCATCGGCCTTGACGACTCCTTCCCCCCCATGGGCTTCAAGAAGGATGACGGCAAGCTCGTCGGCTTCGACATCGACGCCGCCGAGGAATTGGGCAAGCGCCTGGGCATCAAGATCGTTTGGCAGCCCACCGCCTGGGACGGCGTGATCCTGTCGCTCGACTCCAAGAAATTCGACTGCATCTGGAACGGCATGACCATCACCGACGAGCGCGCCGAAAAGGTGCTCTTCACCAAGCCCTACATCATGGACGGACAGATCGTGGTGCTCAAGGCCGACAGCAAGGCCAAGAGCTTCGACGACCTGGCCGGCAAGGTCATCGGCGTGCAGAAGGGCTCCTCCGCCGTGGAAGCCGTGAAGAAGCTGCCCAAGGCCCCCGCCGAGGTGAAGGAATACGACGCCAACCCCAAGGCCTTCCTGGACCTGGATTCAGGCCGCCTCGCCGGCGTGGTCATCGACAACGTCTCCGGCCGCTACTTCGTGGCCACCAACCCCGGCAAGTACAAGGTGCTGCACGGCTTCATCACCAAGGAGCCCTTCGGCGTGGCCTTCCGCAAGGCCGACAAGGACCTGAAGGACATGGTCCAGAAGACCCTCGACCAGATGGTGGCCGACGGCACCATGGCCAAGATCAGCAAGAAGTGGTTCGGCGAGGACATCGCCAACCCCAAGAAGTGGTAAGAGCCGGATAAGAAAAGACAAAGAGCGGGAGGAAACTTCTTGAAAAAAGTTTCCTCCCGCGCCCCCCTCTCACAAACTTTCAGCGGGCTTCGCGTCGTGAGCGGCACAACATCAGTCATCAGGCCCCATTGGGCATTCATCGGACGGCTTCTGGCCGTCCTTGTCGCTGCGTTGCAGCTCGCCGCTGCGATCCCGGCCTTGGCCGCCGACACCGAGACGCTCCTGCGCGATGGCCGCGACGCCATGGCCGAGGGACGCCTCGAGGACGCCGAAGCCTTCTACCTGCAGGTGCCCGCTCCCGCCGGGGACGACGACGAGGGCGAATACGCCGGGGCACGCATGCAGGTGGCCCGCATCCGCATCGCCCGCCACGACTTCGAGGGCGCCATCCAGGCAGCCCGCGACGTCCTGGCCCACTACTCCGAGCACGCCGAAGCCAAGAACCTCATCGTCGCAATCGAGCGCGAACGCATGCCCGCCTGGGAGCGCTTCATCCAGGACTGCCTGCGCTTTCTGCCCTCGCTCGTGACCGGCGCGGGCATGACGCTGCTCCTGGTGTTCTGCACCATCCTCATTTCGCCCCTGGGCGGGCTCATGATCGCGCTGGGGCGCATCAGCACCTACCGGGTGCTGCGCGCGCCGTGCTGGTTCGTGATCTGGCTTTTCCGGGGGACGCCGCTTCTTCTGCAACTCTTCTTCATCTACTATGGCCTGCCGTCGCTGGGCGTGACGCTTAAGCCCCTGTCGGCCGCGCTCATCGGGCTCGGGGTCAACTACTCGGCCTACCTGGCCGAGATCATCCGGGCAGGCATCGAGTCCATCCCGCACGGACAGACCGAGGCCGCCAAGGCCCTGGGCATGACCTACGCCCAGACCATGCGCCGCGTCATCGTCCCGCAGACATACAAGCGCCTGGTGCCGCCCATCGCCAACGAATTCACCGCGCTCATCAAGGATACCGCCCTGGTCTCCACCATCGCCATGGTGGAGCTCATGCGGGCCGCCGACCAGATGTTCAACACCTATTTCAACGTCACGGCCATCATCCTGGCGGGCATGATCTACCTGGCCTTCACCACCGTCTTCACCTTCGTCTTCGAACGCATCGAGGCGCGGGTGGGCATCTATGAGCAACGCTGACATGAACGCCCTCATCGAGTGCCTGAACCTGCGCAAGCGCTTCAGCGAGCACGACGCCCTGGACGACGTCTCCATGACCGTCACCCGCGGCGAAAAAGTGGTCATCATCGGTCCGTCAGGATCGGGCAAGTCCACCCTGCTTCGGGCCATGAACTTCCTGGAGACCATCGACTCCGGCGAGATCCGCTTCGAGGGCAAGAGCGCGGGCTACCGCCACGTGGGCGGCAAGCTGGTGCTGGACAAGCAGGCCAGCCTCTGCGCCCTGCGCACCCAGATCGGCATGGTCTTCCAGCAGTTCAACCTCTTCCCTCACATGACCACTCTGGGCAACGTCATGGAGGGCCCGGTCACGGTGCTGGGCCAGGCCAAGGCCGAAGCCCGCGATTTAGGGATGGAGATGCTCGCCAAGGTGGGCATGGCCGACAAGGCCGACCGCTTCCCGGCGACCCTTTCCGGCGGCCAGAAGCAGCGCGTGGCCATCGCCCGCGCCCTGGCCATGCGCCCCAAGCTCATGCTCTTCGACGAGCCCACCTCCGCCCTGGACCCCGAACTCGTGGGCGAAGTCTTCGAGGCCATCAAGAACCTGGCCCAGGAAGGCATGACCATGGTCATCGTCACCCACAACATGGGCTTCGCCCGCGAGGTTGCCGACACCGTGGCCTTCATGGAGGCCGGACGCATCCTGCTGGCCGACCCGCCAGCCAAGTTCTTCGGCACCGACTGCGAACTGCCCCGGATCAGGGCCTTCATCGACAAGATCATGTGAGGCGGGGCCGCGAAAGGATCGCGGACGGAGGCAAGAATTGAGGCGCCGGAAGCAATGCTTCCGGCGCCTTCTTCTTTTCGTTTTGGAAGACGGAGGCAGGGAGATGAGGCCTCCGGCGGCCAAAGGGACGAGTCCCTTTGGAATCCCCTTTCGGCTTCGCGCCCGGAGCGCTACTTTTTCTCCTGCTTGCCCGCGTTGAAGCAGATGCGCGCCCAGCGGGACGCCTCCAGGTAATCCCTTGCCGCGCCCGAGTGGCTGACCTTCTGTCCCGCGAGGATCGCCCCCACGTCGCACCAGCGGTTCTGGTCCACGCAGCTTAAGAGCTTAAGCCACGGCGAAAGGCTGTTGGTCTCGCCCGTCAGCGCCGCCTTGATGCGCGGGTCCATGGGCATGTTGGCCACCAGCTGGTCCATGGGCTGGCCCAGCATGGCGTCCAGCAGGGAAAAAAGGCCCAGCAGGAACATCGTCTTGGGCGAAAGCGGAGAAGCAGTGGCCCGCGCGGCCAACCGCTCCAGGAAGCTGGCGCGCTGCAGCGACAGATATCCCAGCTCCTCGCCCTTGGCGCTGGCGTCCAGGCTGGCCACCAGGGCCATCATGGCCCAGTGCTTGAACGACGTGTCGCCAAGGATGGCCACGGCGTGCTCGATGGACGTCACCGTGCGCCCGAGACCATGCCCCGGAGAATTGACGAAGCGCAGCAGACGGTAGCTCAACATGGCGTCCTTCTCGATGATGGCCGCCATGTCCTTGAAGGTGGAGTTCTCGTCCAGGAGCTTCTCCATCAGCTCCACGCGCGTGAGCGAACTGGCCGCGAGCTTGCGCCCCTTTACGATCTCGGGCCGGCCGAAGAAACTGCCCTGGAAATAGTCGAAACCGAGCGCCTTGCTGCCTGCGAAAGCCTCCCAGGTGTCCACGTTGTCCACCATGGCCGCCACCTCGAAACCCTTGAGGAACTTGCGCTCCTTGGCCAGTTCCAGGGGCTTTAAGTGGGCCAGGTCCAGGATCACCGTGTCGGCGTGCTTGATGAGCTCTCCGAACGCCTGGCACGAGCCCTGGAAACGCAAGGCCAGCTCGTAGCCGTAGTCGCTGAAGAAAACCAACAATTCAGAAAGATTGTCGCGAGAGCTTTGCTCAGGGCTTATCACCAGCTGGCAGAAGTCCATGGGAAGCATGTGCACTTCCGGCGCGTCGAGCATGACGTCCGGAATGGCGATCATGAGCTTTTCGGACTCCTCCAGCACATGCTGCAGCTCCTGCGCCCCGTCGCTCACCATCCAGGAGAAGGCGTCCGCGTCGACCCGGTCGGTGTCCTGCGACACCAGGCAGGACCGCGCGGCCACATCATGGGCCACGACCTTCTTGTTCTTGTTGAACACGGGATGCCTGGAAAGAAAACAGGCGGCGGTCTCTTGATCTTCCGCTGGTGTCTGCTGGGCCACGGTCATGGGCGCGTCCTGGAGGTCTGGGTGAGGTGGAATCATAAAAAAGACAATATTTTCAAACTATTAAATCCTACATCCTTTCACTTCCAAAGGCAAGAACTAACTGCCGTTTCATGATTGCGCACCTCACCAGGGGAAGGCTGTCCCTCCCTCTTGCCCGACAGCCGGAAATGCCATACTCACGCGCTGAATTCATACCACGCCAGGGAGTCAGTCATGGCCGATTCCGAACGCTACCACCGCATGTACCCCGTCAGCTGGGACCAACTGCACCGCGACTGCAAGGCGTTGTCCTGGCGGCTCATGGCGCTCGGCCCCTGGAAGGGCATCTACGCCATCACCAAGGGAGGCCTCATCCCGGCGGCCATCATCGCCCGCGAACTGGACGTGCGCCTCATCGACACCATCTGCGTCGCCAGCTACGACTGGCAGAAACAGGGCGACTCGGTGAAGGTGCTCAAGGGGGTGGAGGGCGACGGCGAAGGCTGGCTCCTGGTCGACGACCTGGTGGACACCGGCAAGACAGCCAAGACCGTGCGCGAGATGCTGCCCAAGGCCCACTTCGCCACCGTGTACTCCAAGCCCGAGGGACGCCCCCTGGTGGACACCTTCATCACCGAGGTCAGCCAGGACACCTGGATCCTGTTTCCTTGGGATTCGGAGCCCCAGTTCATCCAGCCCATCGCCAAGACGGCGCAGGGGAAATAGGTCTTAAGACGAAGAATGCCTCCGGCTGACAAGGCGAAAAGCCTCCAGCCTTCCCCCGGCAACGGCTTCGCGGGATTCGGGCGAAGCCCCGGCCGGTCAACTCCCTGCTTGCGACACACGAGAAAAAATGCGTAATGGTGATCCCATTGCGCATTTTCATTTTGAAGGAGGCCCGGACATGGCGACCGCGACCGGCGAACAATTGGCCCAGGGCGTTCGGAAAAAGCTGGAGGAACTGAAGAAGGCGTGCGGCGGGATCGACGAGGCCACGGCCTCGCGGGCTCCCTCGGGGCGGTGGTCCCCCAAGGAGATTCTCTCCCACCTCATGGGGCCCGAGGGCACCGGGCACATGCCCCTGCTCCAGGTCTTCCTGGACCAGGACACTCCCACCATCGACCTCGAGGTCGAGAACCCGTTCTTCACGCCCAAGAGGGCCGCGATGACCTTCGCGCAACTGCTTGCGGGGACGGGAAAGGAATACGAGGGAATCGCCGCGTTCGCGGCGGGGCTGACCCCGGAGCAGCTGGACCGGAAAGCGAGCATCCCCATGCTCAAGGACTCGCCGCTGGGGGAATACCCGACCCTGGAACAGATGATCTTCGGCCTGGGGGATTACCATATGCAATTCCACATCGACCATCTGAAGGAGGTCGTGGGAGCTGCCTCGGGCTCATAGGAGCCTCGCCCTGCCGCACCACTGCCGGAAACAAGGACGGCGGGCGCCGGATCGCCTACACGCCGATCCGGCACCCGCCGCATTCGTTATCCCGGGGCAGGCGGTCCGCCCGCCCCGGTCAGGATATCTTCTTCAGGTCAACCTTCCGCCCTGTCCCGTGGCAGGATGGCGTTCAGCAGAACGCCCGCAACGCCGGCCAGGCCGATGCCCTCCAGGTGCACGCCCCAGAAGGAGAAGCTCATCTTGCCCATGCCGAGCACCACGATGAGGGCCACGATGACCATGTTGCGCGGCTTCATCAGGTCCTGGCCGTCCTGCACCAGGGAGTTCAGGCCCACCACCATGATGGCCCCGAACAGAAGCAGCATGATGCCGCCCATGACCGGGGAGGGGATGGTCTGCAGAAGCGCGCCCAGCTTGCCGATGAAGGCCAGGCCCACGGCGGTGACGGCCGCCCAGGTCATGAGCGCCGGGTTGTAGATCTTGATGAGCGACACCGCGCCGGTCACTTCGGCGTAGGTGGTCAGCGGCGGCCCGCCCAAAAAGCCCGCCAGGGTGGTGGCCACGCCGTCGCCCATGAGGGAGCGGTGCACGCCGGGGTTGTCGATGTAGTTCTTGCCGGTAACCGACCCCACGGCCAGGATCGAGCCGATGTGCTCGATGATGGGGGCGATGGCCACGGGCATGATGATCAGGATGGCGTCCATGTTGAAGGTGGGGGCCACGAAATTGGGCAGCTTGAACCAGGGGGCGGCGGCCACGGGGGCGAAGTCCACGATGCCCATGAACAGGCTCGTGGCGTACCCGGCGCCGATACCGCAGAGGATGGGGATGAGCTTCAGTATCCCGCGCCCCTTAATGGCCACCAGCACCGTGACGGCGAGCGAGATCATGGAGATGGTCATGGCCTGGTTCTCGGGGAAGAGCACCGCGGCTCCGTCGCCGGTCTTGCCCATGGCCATGTACACGCCCACCGGGGCCAGGATCAGGCCGATGACCATGATCACCGGGCCGGTGACGATGTGGGGCAGGTAGCGCTGCAGGAAGGCCGTGCCCTTGATCTTGATGAGGAAGGCGAACAGCATGTACATGATGCCGACCGAAGCCAGCCCGCCGAGCGTCGCCGCCATGCCGTGGTTCTTCATGCACAGCATGATGGGCGCAATGAACGAGAACGAGGACCCCAGGAAGATGGGGATGCGGAACTTGGTCAGCACCTGGTAGATGAGCGTGCCTATGCCTGCGGTGAACAGGGCCACGTTGGGGTCGAGCCCGGTGAGCAGGGGCACGAGCACCAACGCGCCGAAGGCCACGAAGAGCATCTGCGCGCCCACGGGGAAGTCGCGCACCCTGAGCTGGTAGTCGGTGGGAAGGGTCTGGGCCATGAACAGCGCTCCTTATTTCGTGCCGAAGATTTTGTCGCCCGCGTCACCCAGCCCGGGCAGGATGTAGCCGACGTCGTTCAACTTCTCGTCGATGGCGGCCACGTAGACGTGCACGTCGGGGTGGGCGGCCTCGAGCCGGGCCAGCCCCTCGGGCGCGGCCACCAGGAACAAACCCTTGATCTTCTTGCAGCCTGCTTCCTTGAGCAGGTCGATGGTGGCGATGAGCGTGCCGCCGGTGGCCAGCATGGGGTCGAGGATGAGCGCGGTGCGCTTGTGGATTTCCTTGGCCAGCTTCACGTAGTAGCGCACCGGGGCCAGGGTCTCCTCGTTGCGGTACATGCCCACCACGCTGACCTTGGCGCTGGGAATCATGTCCAGCACGCCGTCCATCATGCCCAGACCCGCGCGCAGGATGGGCACCACGGTGATCTTCTTGCCCTTGATCTGCTCCACCTCGACTTCGCCGTTCCACCCCTTGATCATCTTCTTTTCGGTCTTGAGGTCCTTGGTGGCCTCGTAAGTGAGCAGCCGTCCCACTTCGTTGGCCAGATCGCGGAAGTTGTTGGTGCTCACGCCGTCTTCGCGCAGGATGCCCAGCTTATGCCTGACCAGGGGATGGTCGACCACTGTTACCGGCATGATCCACTCCTTATTTGTTGACGTTATGGGTACAAACGCGCGATTTTTTGCAGAACGGGCGAATATGGTCAAGACCGGAGTTGACAACTCTCGGAAAAGGACTACATGTCCGTCTGGCGCTTACGCGCCCCGGCATGCCGCCTGCGAGGCGAGGGCCAGCTGCAAGCCCCGTCCATCCCAATCAGACTGTTCCTGCCGAACCGAATATTCCCCCGTGTGAGCCTTCCTGACCGTGTTTGCAGCAAAGCGCGTCACGCCTGCTCATCGCTTTGCAACACGAACCCAAGGATTTCCTTTGCAATTCGACTCTTTCGATTTTCATGCTTCCGTTTCCGCCAACGTCAAGGCCATGGGTTATGAAACCCCCACCCCCATCCAAGCCGAAGCCATCCCCCATGTCATGGAAGGCCGCGACGTGATGGGCCTGGCCCAGACCGGCACCGGCAAGACCGCCGCGTTCCTGCTGCCCATCATCGACAGGTTTCTCAAGAATCCCAAGCCTATGCGCGGATCAGCCCGCGCTCTGGTCATCGCCCCCACCCGCGAACTGGCCGAACAGATCCACGAGAGCGCCCGCGAGCTGACCAAGGGGATGCGTTTCCGCTCCGTCACCGTGTACGGCGGCGTCGGCCTCGGGCCCCAGGCCAACAACCTGCGCCGCGGCGCCGACCTGGTGGTCGCCTGCCCCGGCAGGCTGCTGGACCACCTGAACCAGGGCAACGCCAACCTCTCCGGCGTGGAGACCCTGGTGCTGGACGAAGCCGACCACATGTTCGACATGGGTTTCTTGCCCGACATCAAGAAGATCCTGGCCAAGCTGCCCGCCGAGCGCCAGACGCTTCTCTTCTCGGCCACCATGCCCGACTCCATCCGGGGCCTGGCCAATGAGACCCTGAACGACCCGGCCACGGTGCGCATCGGCCGCACGGCCCCGGCCTGCACCATCGAGCAGTGCCTCTACCCCGTGCAGCAGCACCTCAAGACCAAGCTGCTCCTGACCCTGCTGGAAGAAAACAAGGAAGGCTCCGTGCTGGTGTTCACCCGCACCAAGCACCGCGCCAAGCGCCTGGCCGAACAGCTGGGCCGCTTCGGGCACCAGTCCTCCTGCATCCAGGGCAACCTGTCCCAGACCCAGCGCCAGAAGGCCATGGACGGCTTCCGCACCGGCAAGTTCCGCGTGCTGGTGGCCACCGACATCGCCGCGCGCGGCATCGACGTGTCCCGCGTGGCCCACGTCATCAACTACGACCTGCCCGACACCCCCGAGACCTACACCCACCGCGTGGGCCGCACCGGCCGCGCCGAGCGCGAAGGTCAGGCCCATTCGCTCATGACCAGCGAGGACGTGTCCATGGTCAAGGCCATCGAGCGCCTGCTGGGCAAGCCCATCGAACGCCGCAAGGTGGAAGGATTCGACTATACCGCCGCCGCTCCCGAGCGCGACATGGAGTTCCATCGTCCGCCCCTGGCGGGCGGCCGTGGCGGCCAGTCCCGCAACGCCAGGCCCGCCTCCGAGGCCCAGGGCGACTCCGGACAGGCCCGCCGTCCCCAGGAGCGCCGCGAGCGCTCGGGCGGCCCCGCCGGCTCCTCCAAGCCCCGCGCCAACTGGGGCCAGCCCGGCAACCAGGAAAAGATCGGCAACGCCTGGAACGCCTCCGGCGACCAGCCCCGAGGCAGGAGCCCCCGCGCCCCGCGCCAGGGCGGCCAGGGAGCCTACGGCCAGGCGGCGAACTACTCCCAGCCCTCCTACGGCACGTACGGACGCTACGAAGCCGAGATGGAGCACGAGATGATCCAGCGCCAGTACGGCGCCATCGCCGAGGGCGGCCAGGCCGCGCGCGAGGCCGATGGCAACCGCGCCGGGAACACCACCCGCGCTGCCGCCAGCGGCAACGGACAGGACGCCCGGACCCGCGACAACCGCCCCAGGCAGCCCCGTTCGGGCGGCAATGCCGGCGGCTTCTACGGACGCACCCCCGAGGGCGCTTCCGGAAACCGCGCCAACGCCCAGGGCAAGGACCGTCCCGGCTACGACCGCCCTGCCCGCTCCCGCAACCGCCAGGGCGGCGGCAACGGGCAGGCCGCCTAGGCCTTCCGGGCGACCGCAGCTCCCAGAGAATACAAAACCCCTTCCGGCCAAGCCGGAAGGGGTTTTTCAATTGCATGAAAATGCATAAAATATAAATACATTAAACAATCACACGCAAAACATATCTACCTTTCCACATATTCTGACCATCTGAGGAAGAACAAGAAATGAGGATCTCGAATATCTAAAACGTCACTTTCAGAGTCCCACTCAATAATGCAATTCCGGGCAGCAGCATTAGCGAGACGAGCCATATGATCACAAGCCCCTGTAACACTTGAACCGCTTGGAGTGTCACCTGAACACAAATTCCCAATTCGCTCTTGGAGATCTGAGTATCGAATTGTTAGTTTTGGAGGATCATTTGCCATTGCTCGCAAAATTATCGGATACACATCGCATGTTGTACCATCTTTTAATATATATGCCGTACGCTGATTACCCCTTGTCTTTGGACCTTCCTTCATAGCTTCATATGCTGAATTAAACAAAACTGAAGAACACGTACGAATACATACTTTTCTAAAAAAATCATCCGTATTTGGCAAACGAAAACAAGCTTCAGCTGCCTCTCGCTGTCCTGACTCAAAACAAGCATTGAGACAAATCGTCTGCATTAACTGCGGAGACCCAGCTGCCTCCCTAGCCAATCTTAACATAAAATCACTGTCATATGCTATATATAATTTCGAAAAACCTTTTTCTGCTATCTTTACAAGAAAATCTTCTCTCCAAAAATCAAAGTCAATCTGCTCAATCCTACCACTTAAATCAGGATTTGCCCGAAGAACATCATCTGAATGATACGGCACAGAAGCACATACAATTTTCACATCATTCCTGATGGCTTCTTTAATCTGCCGAGAAACATCCTCTTGAACTTGACGAGGCATATAATGAAAATCATCAATAAAAAGGACCAATCCTGTCCCACTCAACTCTTTGATCAAGACTTGCAAACAATCTATAGAATACCCATTTGTCTCAGATTTAGTAACGGCTAGCGAAGCAGATCCCGAGACTTCAGCTTTACCTTTTGCAACCAGCCAGTTTGTTTCTCCGCCTGCCTTGCCTGATAAAGTCCCTGAGAGATTGATTCCCGTTGCAGCGCTTTGGGCTAAAGGTGTTTCGAGAAAGTTAAAAACGCGCATCCACAATTTATCTGGGGAGTCAACGCCAGACCCTGTTACGTGAACAAGATTATCTCTTCCTACTGTATTTTCTACAAATACAGTTTTTCCAGATTTTGACGGCCCTGAGAGCGATACAACAGTCGCACCTGCTTCCAATATGTCTTTCAGCCTGACCTGCTTATCTTCGATATGATCCTTGACGAACGTCACTGACGGGAATCTACCAGGAGTAAAAACATCTGAAGCTTTCATACCTCCCCCTCTAGGGAAATATTTATAAAAAACAGAAAAATCACTTGTGAATACCTAAACAGGCTCCCCTGTGTCAATAAACATCCCTTCCAGCAACAAAGACCCTCCGAGAGACAATCCGAGAAAAGAGTTCAAACCCAACCGGGGTGCATGAATATCTGCATCACATCCTCTCGCCCAGAAGCTCCCTGCCCGCCTTCTCCCGCACGGTCCATTTGCGCCCCTCCAGCACCTTGCGGGCCAGCGGGCTCACCGTGCCCGTGATCCACAGCTCCACCGACGTGGGGTTGCGCCGCTCCACGGCCTCGTCCACGCCCCGGCACAGCCTGGTCAGGGCCTCGGTCCAGCACAGATGGTCCAGCGGAAAGCACAGCACCAGCTTCCCGGCCGAGGACACGGCCCCGGTCAGCTCGCCCAGTTCCACGAAGCCCTTCAGGGCGTCCACCTTGTTGTGGTAGCCCGCGTACATCTGGGCCATGCGCTGGCGGAACAGGGCCTGATCCTGGTTCTTGGTCCTGGCGGCGAGCTTGACGAAAATCGACTTGGCCCCGGCCCGGCGCATGTCGGACAAGGCCTTGACCAGAAGCGTCTGCTGGGTGGGGGTGAACTCGGCGTTGTCCATGAAGGCCTTGACCGCCGAATCCTGCACGCCCATGGACGTAAGCATCGCCCGGTTGCTCATGCGCAAATCCGCCGGGGGCTGGGACAGGTCCACGCCGCCCAGCCAGTTGACCCCGCTGACGCTGGTCACGGCGATGCCAACGCCGCCCGGGATGAGGGCCTTGAGCCCCATGGTGGTGAGCCCCCCGGCGTATCCCGGGCCGGTGACGGCGCGTAGCTTCTCCTGCAGGCGCTGGTTGGTGGAATAGGGATCCACGCCGTAGGCCAGGGCGTATTCCCGGCGGCTGGAGGCGAAGCCGGTGAGCTTGGCCCCGGTGGAGTCCTCGTATCTGCTGGCCGGGGAACCGTTCACGCTCTCGCCAGCGCGGTCGAAAAGCCTGCCCACCCCGGAGGCGGCGTTGCCCAAGGTGTCCACCGGATGCACCACCAGGTTGGCCACGCCCTTCACGAATTCCGCGCCGCCGTCCCACACGCCCTTGCCGTAGTCCTCCACGCCGTTGGCCTTGTCCATGGCGGCCATGGCCGCGAACTCGTCCACGCGCATGGCCAGAAGCGCCGAGGACGCCACCCGGTATGTGCCGAAGCGCGAACGCACGGTGTAGGTGTTCATGTAGCCGTCGTTTTCCACGGCCTCCTCCACGCGGTGGTGCGGGCCGGACAGAAGCGCCTTGGGCAGGATGCGCGAGGCCAGGAGGCTGTAGGGATTCTCGAAGGGCTGGGAGGGCGGCGCGGCGGAGGCGAGGACCGCCGAAAAAAGAACGGGGAGCGCGCACAAGGCGGCGAAACGCGACAGGACGCGCCCGGATCGGGCCTTGAGACGCGGCGTCCAGGTCAATCCGCGCCGCCTCCGGGCTTGACCGGCGGATATTCCTGGATGGACAGCTCGCCCGAGAGCGCCAGGAGCGCTCCCCTGGCCATGGCGGCCATCTCCTCAAGGCCCGTGACCACCACCACGGGGCCGAGATAGGCCGTAAGGCGGGTGATCTCGTGGGTGAGGCGCGTCGAGCGGGCCATGCCGCCGGTCAGCACCACCGCCTCCACCCGCCCCTCCAGGGCCGGGGCCATGGACCCCACGGCCTTGGCGATGGCGTAGGCCATGGCGTCCAGCACCAGACGGGCCTTTTCGTCCCCGGCGTCGGCCAGGGCGCAGGCCTCGCGCAGGTCGGCCGTGCCCAGGTGGGCCCGCAGGCCAGCCCGGGTGGTGAGCACGGTCCTCAGTTCCGCCACGGAATACGCTCCGGACTCGATCAGGGCCAGCACCGGCAGGAGGGGCAGCGCTCCGGAACGCTCGGGGCTGAACGGCCCCTCGCCGTCCATGGCGTTGGTCACGTCCACCACCTGGCCCTTGAGGTGCGCCCCCACGGAGATGCCCCCGCCCAGGTGGGCCACGATGAAGCGGGCGTGCGCGTAGTCGAGCCCGAGCCGCCTGGCCGCCTCGCGGGCCGCGCCGCGCTGGCCCAGGGCGTGGAAGATGGTGCGCCGGGAAATTTCGGGAAGCCCGGTGAGCCGGGCCTTGTCCATGAGTTCGTCCGTGACCACCGGGTCCACCACCAGGGCGGGGCAGTGGTGCTTGAGCGCGATCTCGCGGGCCATGAACGCGCCCAGGTTGCTGGCGTGCTCGCCGAATCGGGCGGCGCGCAGGTCGGCAAGCATGGCATGGCCCACGGCGTAGGCCCCGCCGGGCATGGGGGCGAGGAATCCGCCGCGCCCCACCACCGCGTCCAGGTGGCCCAGTTTCCCGGGAGGGCCGAGCTCCTTCAGGAGGCGTTCCATGCGGTGGGGCAGCTGGTCCAGCACCGTGGCGAACGGGGCCAGGTCGGCGGCGGGGTGGTCCAGCTCCACGGTACGCACGGGGGTATCGTCCTCGAAAAGGACGGCCTTGGTGGAGGTGGAACCGGGGTTGATGGCCAGGATTCTCGCGTGCATGGTGTTGCCCGCATTTGTGGAGCAAAGCGCCCTCCGGGTCAACCGGTTCGCCACCCTTGCTTTCACGCCGGGTTTGCTCCCTCCCGGCAGGTGGAGTATGACCCCGGCATTCAGTCAGGAGGAAACGCCCGCATGCCCACCGTCATGATACACCCCGCCGACTACCAGGACTGCCGGAAGGCCGTGGAACGCGCCTTCGAGCTCTTCCCCGTGCCCATGGCCGGGAAGAAGGTGTTCATAAAGCCCAACGTGCTGCGCCCGGCCCGCCCCGAGGAGGCCGTCACCACCCATCCGGCCGTTCTGGAAGCGGTGGTACGCTGCGTGGAGGCCCGCGACCCCGCCTCCATCGTCGTGGGAGACAACCCCGGGCTCA
This sequence comes from Fundidesulfovibrio terrae, assembly GCF_022808915.1. NCBI lineage: Bacteria > Pseudomonadati > Thermodesulfobacteriota > Desulfovibrionia > Desulfovibrionales > Desulfovibrionaceae > Fundidesulfovibrio > Fundidesulfovibrio terrae. Next base: position 1,014,772 of record NZ_JAKZFS010000001.1, on the reverse strand, counting down.
TGGGCTACGGGGCCAATGAGGCAAGCTTCGAGCGCTGCGGGCTCGCGGAGGCCGCGCGCGGCCACTACGTGAACATCGGCGCGGACGCCGTGGAGGTGCCCTTCCGCCAGGAATACGGCGGGAACGTCAGCGTCTCGCGGGCCGTCATGGACGCCGACGTGTACATCTCCGTGCCCAAGTTCAAGACCCACGGGCTCACCGGCGTGACCGGCGCCGTGAAGAACAGCTACGGCATCATCCCGGGCGCGCTCAAGGCGCAGCTGCACCGGCTTTCGGGCGGACACGCCCGCTTCCACGACCTCATCGCCGACGTGTTCGCCCTGCGCGTGCCGGACCTCTTCGTCATGGACGCGGTGCTGGGCATGCAGGGCAACGGCCCGGCCTCCACGGAACTGCGCTGGATCGGGCGCGTGCTGGCCTCGGACAACGGGGTTGCCCTGGATTCGGTGGTGGCGCGCATGATGGGGGCCGACCCCGGCAAGCTGGGATTTCTCCGGCGGGCCAAGGCCCTGGGGCTTGGCAGCTTTGACGCGGCTGACGTGACCCTGGACGGCGAACTCATCCCCATACCGGATTTCAAGCTGCCGCCCCTGGGCGAGGAGGCCATGGCCCACATGGGCGGCATCCAGCGCCTGCTGGACGACCGCGCCGCGTGCAGGCCCCAGGCCGATCCGGCCCGCTGCACCGGCTGCGGCACCTGCGTGGACCAGTGCCCGGCCCAGGCCCTGGAGCTCGTGGACGGCCTGCCCGTGGTGGACGCCAAAGCCTGCATCGCCTGCTTCTGCTGCCAGGAGATGTGCCCGGAAAAGGCCATCTCCCTCAAGGCTCCTTCCTGCCCGTCGGGCATGGCGCACTGAGGCGCTTCCGGGCCGGAAACGCAGACGTCCCGGCGGCCTCGCGGCCGCCGGGACGTTTTTTCGTGCCAGGCGGAATATTCCCTAGGCGCAGGGCGGCACGCCCGAGTGCTTCACGTCCAGGCCCTTGGCGATGAAGATGACGCTCTCGGCCAGGTTGAAGCAGCGCTCGCAGATGCGCTTGAAGCTGTAGGACATGAAGGAGAGCTGCACGGCGCGCTCCACCATGCGGGCCTCGCGGATCATGACCGCCGTCAGGTCCCGGAAGACCTTCATGTGCTGGCTGGTGGCGGCGTCGTAGCATTCGAGCACGGCCTGGGCCTGTTCGGGGGAGGTGTCGGCGAAAGCGCGGGCCGCCTTGTCTATGAGCTCCAGGCTCATCTCGCCCATGCGCCACAGGGACACCACGTCCACGGCCTCGGAGCGCTCCAGCAGGTCGAAGTTGCGCTCGGCCACGTTCACGGCCTCGTCGCCCATGCGCTCCAGGTTGGAGGCGATGCGCATGCTGCCCACGATCAACCGCAGGTCGCGGGCAACGGGCTGCTTGAGAGCCAGGAGCCTGAGCCCCAACGCCTCGTTCTGGCATTCCAGACTGTCGATGGCCTCGTCAAAGTCCACGACCTCCTGCGACAGGGCGGCGTCACGCAGGCGCACCGCCCGAAGGGCCTTGTCCACGGATTCGCGCACCATGTAGAACATGCGTAGCGAGTCGATACGCAGCCGGTCCAGTTCCTGATCGAATTCCAGGGTCATGTGGTTTCCTCTCGGTATTGCGGCGCGGGCGCAAGCACCCGCAATACTTGCTTGGAGGATATGACGGCCCGTTGTCAACCGTGCCTGGGCGCGGGCCGCGCGATGCCATCAAAACGTAACACTCCGGCGCGATTTCAGGGCTCCCCATGGAACCAGCCCATGCGGGCCGACCCGTAGACCGTCCCGGCGGGATCGAAGGTGTCGGCCTTGTTGTGGAAGGCCAGGGTCCGGGCATGGGGAGGGGAGCCCGCGAACAGGCCCTCAGGATGTCCGGCCAGCGCCTCCAGGGCGTCCTGGCCGATGGGCGCTCCAGGGCCGAGCCCCGTCAGGCGCAGAAAGGCCACCGGCCCGCACACCGTTTCGCGGTCCGCCGCCCGGCCCAGGGCGTCCAGGCCCATGACGCCGACCACCAGGTCGGCCCGCGCGGGCACGGCGGCCCCTCCCGCCCAGGGGGCCTTCAGGGGAAGCCCTTCCGCGCGGTCGGCCTCCACCAGGACGTAGTCCGCCCGGAAGCGCTCCATGAGTTCCGGGATGCTGCCCGGCTCCACGCCGCGCAGGAGCCCCGTGGCCGGGTCGATGGACAGGCCCGCGTGCAGGTGCGTGTAGAAGGGAACGCCGGACGCGTGCTCCAGCAGAAGGAAATTCCGGGGCGGCGGCTGGATGTCCACGGTGGCCGTGGTGAGCACCCTGGCCCCCCACCCGGCCAGCTGCCTGGCCAGGGCGCGCATGAGCGTGGTCTTGCCTCCCCCGCCCGTGAAGGCCACCACGCGCTCGCCCTCGCGGAGCATCTCGCGCAAGGGGTTCACCCGAGCGCTTCCCTAGGCAACGATGAAAAGACTCGCTCAAACGACATCCGGTCCTCCCCTGGCATCGGCTTGCGCGCGGCGCAAATCCGATAGCAAAGATGACAAGCATTGAGAATGGGAGTATTCCATGCGCATTCGGAGCTTGCTCCGCCAAGCGACATCATGCCGTGCCGGCTCGGAAGGCCGATGAAAGCTGTCCTTTCCAGACTCGCCCTGCTCTGCGCATTCCTCGCCTCGGCGTCTCTCTGTCCCGCGGCCGAAAGCTTTTCGGACAAAGTCCTCATCCTGCACTCCTACCATGCCGGCTTCCCCTGGACCGACGAGATCCAAAGCGGCATCTTCACCGAATTCCGCCGCCAGGACCCGCATTTCGAGCCCTTCGTCGAATGGCTGGACTGGAAGCGCTTCCCCGACCCGGAAAACCTCGAACGCGCGGCCGAGTCCATGCTGCGCAAATACGCCGGCGTGTCCTTCGGCGTGGTGATCGTCTCCGACAACGCGGCCCTGGAGTTTGCGCTCAAGCACCGCCAGTCCATATTCGGGGGCGCTCCCATCGTCTTCTGCGCCATCAATGGCTACACCGACGACATGATCGCCGGGCAGGACCGGGTGTCCGGCGTGGTGGAGGACGTGGACGCGGCCGGAACTCTTCACGCCGCCCTGTCCGTGCTGCCGGAAACCCGCCGGGTCATCGGGCTCGTGGAGGACACGGAATCGGGCAACGCCCAGAAGGAGGACATCCGCAAGGCCGTGGAGCGGCACTTTCCGGGCCTGGCAGTCTCGTTTCCCGCCGATCCCGTCCTGGAGGACGTCTTCGCGGCCTGCAGCGGCCCTTCGGCCAAGAACACGATCCTGCTCCTCGGCTCTTTCGGCCGGGACCGCACAGGCCGCATCTACCCGGACTTCGGGGTGGACCTGGTCTCGTCCGGGTGCGCCACGCCCGTGTTCGTCATGTGGGATTTCCTGGTGGGCAAGGGAGCCGTGGGCGGCCAGGTGCTCTCGGGCAAGCTCCAGGGCAGGGAGGCGGCAAGGATCGCCCAGCGGTTCCTGGCCGGCGAGCAGAACATACCTGTGGACACCAAGCCTCCCACCCAGACCATGTTCGACCAGGAGCAGCTCCGCCGGTTCCGTATCGGCCCGGGTCTGCTCCCCCAGGGCAGCCTCCTGATCAACGAGCCCGTGACAATCTTCCAACGCTACAGGGAGCTCGTTCCCGTGGTGATCGTGGCCATGGGCCTCATGGCCGCCGCCATCGGGGCGCTCTCCATCACCATCCTGGCCAGAAAGCGCGTGGAGCGGGAACTGGAGAAGACCAAGGCCTTGCTCGCCGCCGCCATCGAGCACAGCCCCTCCGGGATCATGGTGGCCGAGGCGCCGCAACTGACCATCACCCTGGCCAACCCGGCCGCCGAACGCATCCTGGGAATTGAATTCGGCCGGGAACAGCCCCTCGGATACCTGCGCGACGGCGACATCCCCTGGAAATGCTTCCTGCCCGACGGCACGCTCTGCTCCCGGTCCGAGCTGCCCCTGGCCCAGACCGTGCTGACCGGAACCTCCTCCGACAACGTGGAGATGCGCGTGGTGCGCGCCGACGGCCAGGAGCGCTGGATCCTCCTTTCGGCCAGCCCCATCCGGGACCGTGACGAGCGCATCATCGCGGGCATCATCGTCTTCGCCGACATAACCTCGCGCAAGCACATGGAGGACATGGTCGTCCAGTCGGAGAAGATGATGTCGCTCGGCGGCCTGGCGGCAGGCATGGCCCACGAGATCAACAATCCGCTGGGCATCATCGTGCACAGCGCCCAGAACGCCCTGCGCCGCGTCTCCAAGGACCTGCCCGCCAACGCCGAGGCCGCGCGAAAGGCGGGAACAAGCCTGGAGGCGGTGACCGCCTACCTGGAGGCCAGGCACATCCTCACCTACATCCAGGACGTTCTGGACGCCGGGCACAGGGCCTCGCGCATCGTGCGCAGCATGCTGAGCTTCAGCCGCCCCAGGCAGAGCGAACGCTCTCCCCTGCGCCTGGACACGCTCATGGACAAGGCCGTGGAACTGGCCCAGAGCGACTACGACATCAAGCGCAACTACGACATCAAGAAGGTGCGCTTCGAGCGCCGGTACGATCCGACCGGGCCGTCGGGATTCTTCGTGGAGAGCGAGATAGTCCAGGTGTTTTTGAACATCGTCAAGAACGCGGCCCAGGCCATGGCCGCCAAGTCCTACCGGGACGGGGAGGCGCCGGTCATCCGCCTGACCACCAGCCTGGCGGGAGACCACGTGGAAGCGGTCATCGAGGACAACGGCCCCGGAATGGACGAGCGGACCCGCAAGCGCGTCCTGGAGCCGTTCTTCACCACCAAGCAGGTGGGCGAGGGCACGGGACTCGGGCTCTCCGTGTCCTACTTCATCGTGACCAACTCCTACGGCGGCACCCTGGATGTGCGCTCCCGGCCGGGCGAGGGCACGGCCTTCACCATCCGCCTGCCCCGAGGGAGGGTCTGACGCCGTGCCGGGAGCCATCATCCTCATCGTGGACGACGAGCCCCAGCTCAGAAGCTGCCTGCGCGACGCCTTCGAGGACATGGGCTACCGGGTGCTCACCGCGGGCAGCGGCGAAGAGGGCCTGGAGACGCTTGCGCGCGAGCGGGTGGACGCCTGCACGGTGGACATGCGCCTGCCGGGCATGAGCGGCAACGAATTCATCGTCCGGGCTCACGAGGCGTGGCCCAGCCTGCATTTCGTGGTGTACACCGGCTCATGGAACTATGAGCTCCCGCAGGAGCTGGCCGCGTTCGGCATCACCCCGCAGGACGTGTTCCCCAAGCCCTGCGGGGATCCGCAGCTCATGGCCCAGGCCATCGAACGGCTCCTGGGGCGGGACTGAAGACTCAGTCCTTCTTCGAGGGCGGCTTGATGTGGGCCAGCACCCGGGCCTCGGCCTCAACCGCCTCGGGGGTCCGCAGGGCCTCAAGCTCCGACGTCTCCACGAAAAATATCGCCCCGCACGGGCACATGTCCGCGCAGGCCGGTCCCATGCCGCGCCCCCGGCGCTCGGCGCACAGGTCGCACTTGGTGAGCATCACGCCCTTGTCGGTCTCGAACATGGCCGCATACGGGCAGGCCAGCATGCAGTTTCGCCCCTCGCAGCCGCGGCAGAGAAGCGGCTGCAGGACCATGGCCCCGCCCGCGTCGCGGGTGATCGCCCCCTTCTTGCAGACGCGGGCGCAGTTGGGATCCTCGCAGTGGCGGCAGTACAGGGGCATCATGATGCCGTCGGTGGTGCGGGTCATGACGATGCGCGGGGTTGCATGCACGAAGCGGCACACGAACTCGCAGGTCTCGCAGCCGATGCACTTGGAATAGTCGATGTAGAGTGTCTTCATGGCGCTCATTTCCGGATCACCGGCTCGTCCTTGGAGACCAGGTCGTCGTAAGCGTACTCGTTCAGGCGGTCCTGGGCCTTGAGGTCCAGCCAGTTGGCCAGGCTGCGCGCGGCGCGAAGCCCGGAATACACCGCCTTGCCGATCTTGCTCGGCCCGGTGAGGGCGTCGCCCGCCACGAACACGTTCTCGATGGCCGTCATGTGCAGCCAGTGCACCTCGCCCTTGCGCACCTCCTCGAGCCCGAGCTCCCGAGCGAAGGGAGGCGTGGCGATCTCGCCGATGGCCGCCACCACCGCGTCCACGGGCAGGGTCACCGAGCCCCCCCCGCGGGAGTACTCCAGGCCAGTGACCCGGTCCTCACCCAGCACGCGGGTGGGAGCGGCCTTCTCCACCCAGGCCACGCCCATGTCCTTCAGGCGCTCGATCTCGTAGCTGCCGCAGGGGGCCTCCTTGGCGGTGCGCCGGTAGAGCATCGTCACGCTGGCCGCGCCCAGGTGCACCGCGCCATGGGCCGCGTCCACGGCGGAGTGTCCGGCCCCGATCACGGCCACGGCCTTGCCCGCCACGTCCGGGGCCTTGACCCGGGCCGAGGCGTAGCGCACGGCCCGGATGGGAAAGAGGAACTCAAGCCCCGAGTAGACCCCGGGCAGGTTTTCCCCCTCGATGCCCATCTTGCGCGACTTCCAGGAACCCGTGCAGATGATGCTGGCGTCGTGGCGCATCACCAGGTCCTTGAGTCCCAGGATCTCCTTGCAGAAGTGGTCGCCCTCCTCCTCGAACATGGGGGCGGAGCAGCAGATCTTGGTCTGGGTGTGGAAGATGACCCCGTAGTCGCGCTCCATGTGCCGGGTGGCGCTGGCGACGCGCTCCCGGGGGATGCGGTGGCCGGGGATGCCGAAGAGCATGAGCCCGCCGGGCTTGGGCAGCTTGTCGTAGACGTCCACCTGGTAGCCCAGGCACGACAGATGCCCGGCGGCGGCCAGGCCGGACGGGCCCGCACCGATGATGCCCACGCTGCGGGCGGCCGGCGCGGACGGGCCGGGGCAGAGGAAATTGAAGTTCATGGAATGCACGGGAGGCTCCTCGGGGCGGCTGGCAGGCCGGTTGGACAAAAACTACGGACAGCCGCCCCGGAGCGCAAGCGCTTTCCCCCCGGGCCTGGGCGGAAGTCCTTGACGCCCTGTTCCTGGCGTCCTACTATTCCGACCAGCAAAATAGAGTTCCAACATACGGAATCAATCGTTTGCAACCGGACACCCACGCCCCCACTTCGCTGGACAAAGCCCTGGCCCTCCTCGACGGCCTGGGGCGGCTCGGCCGCGCGGGGATCAAGGCCCTGTCCGAGGAGACGTCCATCCCCGCCCCCACCGTGCACCGGCTGCTCGGGGTGCTGGGCCGCAGCGGCTATGTCCGACAGGATCCCGACTCCAGGCAATACCATCTCTCGCTCAAGCTTCTGGAGTTGGGCGCCAAGGTCCGCACCGGCCTCGACCTCGCGGCTGCGGCCAGGCCGCTCATGCGCGAGCTGGCCGAGTCCACCCGCGAGACGGTCAACCTGGTGGTCTTCGACAACCAGGAGGCGGTCTACGTGGAGCAGGAGAGCGGGGCGCGCTCCATGCTGCGCATGTTCACCCGCGTAGGGGCGCGCGTGGCCTTGTACTGCTCCGGCGTGGGCAAGGCGTTCCTCGCGGCCGGAAGCGACGAGGCCGCGCTGGACTATCTGGCGGGCGTGGAAGCCGTGCGCCACACCCCCCGCACCATCGTCGCACCCGAGGCGCTGCTCGACGAACTGGCCCGAATCCGCCGCCATGGCTACGCCGTGGACGACGAGGAGATGGAGGAAGGCGTGCGCTGCGTGGCGGCGCTCATCCTGCGCGCCAGCGGCGAACCGGCCGGGGCCATGAGCCTGTCGGGGCCGAGCGCCCGGCTCACCCCGGAGCGCCTGCCGGAACTGGGCCTGACGCTTGCCCGGGCGGCCGAGGCCATCTCCGCAGAACTGGGCTGGCGCCCCCGGACGAATATTCCCGGTGCTCCCTGAGCGCCGGTCTTCCCACCCCTGAGGAGAAAAGGAGACATCCATGAGCGAACGCGTACAGGTATCGGGTCTCGAGGTGTCCAAACCGCTGGCGGAGCTTATCACCCGCGCGTCCGCCGGAACCGGCGTCGCGCCGGAAGCCTTCTGGAAAGCCTTCGCGGGCGTGCTCGAGGGTTTCGCGTCCAGAAACCGCGAGCTGCTGGCCAAGCGCGACGACCTGCAGGCCAAGATAGACGCCTGGCACCGGGAACGGGCCGGAAAACCCCATGACGCTGCGGCCTACAAGGCGTTCCTGGGCCAGATCGGCTACCTGGTCCCCGAAGGACCGGACTTCTCCATCGAAACCACCTGCGTGGATCCGGAGATTTCCACCATAGCCGGGCCGCAGTTGGTGGTGCCCGTCACCAACGCCCGCTACGCCCTGAACGCTGCAAACGCCCGCTGGGGGAGCCTCTACGACGCGCTCTACGGCACCGACGTGCTCCCCCAGACGCCCGGCGCGGAAAAGGGCCTGGGCTACAACCCCAAGCGCGGAGCCGCCGTGGTGGCCTACGCGGCCGCCTTCCTGGACAAGATATTCCCCCTGGCCAAGGGCTCCCACGCCGACGCCGCCGAGTACGCAGTGGAGAACGGCGCGCTGGCCGTGAAGCTCACGGACGGCTCCTCCACGGCTCTCGCCAAGCCCCGTCAGCTCGCCGGGCACTCCGGCGGGGCGCAGACCTCGGCCATCCTGCTCCGCAACCACGGCCTGCACTGCGAAATCCGCATCGACCGGTCCCATCCCATCGGCAAGGACCACGCCGCCGGGGTCAAGGACGTGGTGATCGAGGCGGCCATGACCACAATCCTGGACTGCGAGGACTCCGTGGCCTGCGTGGACGGCTACGACAAGGCCCAGGCCTACGCCAACATCTGGGGCCTGTTCACCGGCGAACTCGAAGCCAGCTTCGATAAGGGCGGCAAGTCCGTGGCGCGCCGCTTAAACCCCGACCGGGCCTACTTCGCCCCGGACGGCAAGGCCTTCAGCCTGCCAGGGCGCAGCCTGCTCTTGATCCGCAACGTCGGCCACCTCATGACCACCGACGCCGTGACCATGGGCGGCAAGGAAGTGCCCGAGGGCATGCTCGACGCCATGGTCACGGGCCTTTTGGCCATCCACGACGTGAAGGGCAAGGGGACGCTCAAGAACAGTCGCGCGGGTTCCGTGTACATCGTCAAGCCCAAGATGCACGGCCCCGAGGAAGTCGCCTTCACCTGCGAGCTGTTCGCAGCGGTTGAAAGCGCCCTGGGGCTCGCCCGCAACACCATGAAGGTGGGCATCATGGACGAGGAGCGGCGCACCACCGTGAACCTCAAGGAATGCATACGGGCTGCGAAAGACCGCCTCATCTTCATCAATACCGGATTCCTGGACCGCACCGGCGACGAGATCCACACCAGCATGGAGGCCGGCCCCATGGTCTCCAAGGAGGCCATGCGCAAGGCCCGCTGGATCACCGCCTACGAGGACTGGAACGTGGACACCGGACTTGCCTGCGGCATGCACGGCAAGGCCCAGATCGGCAAGGGCATGTGGGCCAAGCCGGACATGATGGCAGAAATGGTCGAGGTGAAGATCGGCCATCCCAAGAGCGGGGCCAACACCGCCTGGGTGCCCTCCCCCACTGCCGCCACGCTGCACGCCATGCACTACCATCTGGTGGACGCCCTGGCCGTGCAGAAGTCCATGATCGGCCAGCGCCGGGCCAGCGTGGACGACCTCTTGACCATCCCGCTCATGGAGAAGGGAGCGCTCACGCCCGAGGAGGTGCAGCGCGAGCTGGACAACAACTCCCAGAGCATCCTGGGCTACGTGGTGCGCTGGGTGGAACAGGGCATCGGCTGCTCCAAGGTGCCGGACATCCACGACGTGGGGCTGATGGAAGACCGGGCCACGCTTCGTATATCGAGCCAGTACCTGGCCAACTGGTTGAGGCACGGGGTCTGCACCGAGGCCCAGGTGCTGGAGACGCTCAAGCGCATGGCCGCCGTGGTGGACCGCCAGAACGCGGGCGACCCAGCCTACCACAACATGGCCCCGGATTTCGAGAACTCCGTGGCCTTCCAGGCCGCCTGCGACCTGGTGTTCAAGGGCCGCGAGCAGCCCAGCGGCTACACCGAGCCCATCCTGCACGCGAGGAGAAGAGAGGCAAAGAAGAAGCTGGGGCAGTTGTAGGGCTGGTTGGAAAGAGAAAAGATATGAACAAGGCCGCCGGGCGAAAGCCCGGCGGCCTTCTCTGTTCACTTCGCTTCAAATCATGCTACAGGGGGCCGAAATCCCATTGTCTGACCCAGCGGTTCGTTTGACCGGGAACGGCATGGAGGTCATGATGAACGAGGATACCCATCCCGAAGACTCACAAAAGGAAAAACAACCAGCCCCCTTTTTTCGGAAGTTCAGTTTTACCATCGGCGACAAAGTCGACGTCATATCGGCGAACATCGTATGCCTGCTCTTCAGCTCGGGCCTCTTCTGGTTCGCATACACCTACGACAACGGGGCGCTCTTTCGCATCCTGATCCTTTTCGGAATTGCAGCGGGCGTCGTCGGATGGGCCACGGGCATCGCATTGTCCCCGTACAGCACCGACGAGCAGTCCTCGTTCGCCAACATATCAAAGGCAGTGTACGGCTTCATAAGCGGGTACATCCTGAGCAAGGTCGACAAGCAGATAAACAGGCTGTTCGAGATTACGACAGCCAATGACTTCGACAAGGAAATGATCATCATAGCCGTATTCTGCACGACGGCCTTTTTTCTGGCCGTCTGCACCACCTACGTGTCGCGATCATATTGGCATCACACCCGCAAGCGGGCCGCAATGACCTGATCTTCCCTTGAGCATTCCCCCGAAAACCGCGAAGGCCGCCGGACTCACGTCCGGCGGCCTCATTTAGGAGGATCCCCTCGCGGATGGGGATGGAAGCCTATTCCTGGACCACTTCCAGCACGGGCTCGCCGTACTGGTCGGGGACGGTCTTCTGGATCTTCAGAAGCTGCATGCAGCGCCTGAACGCTCCCAGGATGACCACGGCCATGAGGCTCATGACCACCACGGCCAGGGTGGAGAGCAGGTACAGCCCCTTGGGCATGAAGTTGTTCACGATGGAGAGGTATCCGGCCCACATGGTCACGCAGGTCAGGCCCAGTCCGGGCACGCCGGTGATCCAGGCGTACTTGGCCTTGCCCAGGCGGATGATCATCACCGTGCCGATGATGAGGCCCACCGAGGCCAGCAGCTGGTTGGACATGCCGAACAGCGGCCAGATGGTGGAGATGTCGCCGGTGTAGAGCAGGTAGCCCCAGGACGCGGTGAACAGCACCGAGGTGATGGTCACGCCCGGCCACCAGCGCTTGTCGTTGAACTTGGGAACCACCACGCCGATCATCTCCTGCAGGAAGAAGCGGCCCACGCGGGTTCCGGCGTCGATGGCGGTAAGGATGAACACGGCCTCGAACATGATGGCGAAGTGGTACCAGTAGGCCACCAGGTGCTGCATGATGGGGATGGAGCCGAAGATCTGGGCCATGCCCACGGCCAGCGACACCGCGCCGCCGGGACGTCCCTGGAGCTTCTCGCCAACGGCCACGGCGATGTCGTTCAGGTAGACGGTGCTCATGCCCAGCTTCTCGAAGACGGCCGGGGCGGCATTGATGGCGAAGTAGTCGGCCGGGACCATGGTGCAGGCCGCGATCAGGGCCATAATGGCCACGAAGCCCTCGGTGAGCATGGCGCCGTAGCCCACGAACAGCAGGTTGCGTTCGGAGTCGAGCATCTTGGGGGTGGTGCCGGTGGCGATGATGGCGTGGAAGCCCGAGACCGCGCCGCAGGCGATGGTGATGAACAGGAACGGGAACACCGGTCCGGGGATGACGGGTCCGCCGCCGGAGAAGAACTTGGTGATGGCGTGCATCTGCAGGTCGGGGCGCACCCAGAAGATGCCGATGGCCAGCATGGCGATGGTGCCGATCTTCAGATACGTGGACAGGTAGTCGCGCGGGCACAAAAGCAGCCACACCGGCAGGATGGACGCGGCCACGCCGTAGATGGGCACGGCCAGGGACAGGGCGGGCCGGGACAGGGTGAAGATGGCGGCCAGCGAGGGAATCTCGGTGATCCAGTGGCCGCCGATGACCGCCATGGCCAGCAGGGCCACGCCCATGATGGAGGCGCCGCGCACGTCGCCGGGGCGGATGAACTGCAGATACAGCCCCATGAAGATGGCGATGGGGATGGTGGCGAACACGGTGAAGGTGGCCCAGGCGCTGTCGTGCATGGCGTTGACGCAGGCGATGGACAGGCCGGCCAGGGTCAGGATCAGGATGAAGAGCACCGCGAAGGAGGCCACGCCGCCGGTGAACTTGTCCACTTCCTGGGTGGCGATGTAGGCCAGGCTCTGGCCCTTGTGGCGCACCGAGGCGAAGAGCACCACCATGTCGTGCACGGCTCCGGCCAGCACGCAACCCACCAGAATCCACAGGGCTCCGGGCAGGTAGCCGAACTGGGCGGCCAGCACGGGTCCGAGCAGCGGCCCGGCCGCGGCGATGGCCGCGAAGTGGTGGCCGAACAGGAGATATTTGTTGGTCGAGACGTAATCGACGCCGTCGGCCATCTTCGTGGCCGGGGTCAGGCGGGCTTCGCTCACGCCCAGCACCTTACGGGCTATGAACAGGCCGTAAAAGCGGTAGGCGATGGCGAAGACGCATAGGGATGCGAACACCAGGGTCAACGCGTTCATTGCAGTCCTCCTCCGAGATGATGAGCCCCCTCTGACAGTTTCATTATCCTTCAGACAATGGTTGCGGCGCGAAAGGGATGATCTCGAGGGTGAAGCGGCGGTTCCGGGGAATGAAACGCCGGGAGAAGATGTCTGCTTGTGGGCCGGTGGAAGAGGGGCCTCGGCGGCATGGTTGAGGAACGAAAGAACACCGGGCGGCCGCATGAAACGCGAAGCGATACAGGAGTCCAAAGGAACTCCGTCCCTTTGACCGCCGGCGGCGCTCCCTAATCTTCTTACTGCTGCGGGATTCTCAGCGTGATGCTCGTCCCCGCGCCGGGGCTGCTCTCCACCATGAGTCCGTAGGCCGGGCCGTAGAGCTGCACCAGGCGCTGGTTGGAGTTGCGCGCGCCGATGCCTTCGGTGAGCGATTCCAGCTCCACGGCGGAGGTGATGGCCTTGACCTGATCGGCGGCCATGCCCGCGCCGTCGTCATGCACCTCCACCAGCAGGTGGCCGTTCTCGCGCCAGGCGGTGAGCTTCACCAGCCCCCCTTCGGGCCTGGGCAGGATGCCGTGGCGCACGGCGTTCTCCACCAGCGGCTGGATGATGAGCGGCGGGGCCAGGCACTCCTCGGCGCCGGGTCCCAGGTCGATCTCGGCCTTGATGCGGCTACCGAAGCGGGCCTGCTCGATGGCCAGGTAGGCGCGGGTCTGCTCGATCTCCTCGGAGAGCCGGATGAGCCCACGGCTGGAATCCAGGTTGCGGCGCATGTAGCGCGACAGGTCCAGGAGCAGTTCGCGGGCCTGGGCCGGGGCGGTGCGACAGAAGCTGGCTATGGTGTTGAGCGAGTTGAACAAAAAGTGCGGGTTGATCTGGGCCTGGAGCCTTCTTATCTCGGCGTGGGCCAGGAGCTGGTTCTTGATGCCGATGTCTTCCAGTTCCAGCTGCGTGGAGAAGAGGTCGGCCAGCCCCTTGGCCAGCTCGAAGAGGGTCTCGTCCAGGGGCAGGCGGCGGGTTCCGTAGAGCTTCAGGCACCCCAGGATGTCCGCGCCCTTGCGCAGGGGAACGATGATGGCCTCGGAGAGCGGGCACCCGGCTTCGGAGCAGGCGATGCTCTGCTTGCCTCGCACGAAGAGCGGCACGCCGGTCTCGAAGACCCGATGGGTGGCCTGGGTGAGCACCTCGCCCCCGGCCACGTGGTGGTCCTCGGCCGCCCCAACGTGGGCCAGGATGGTCTGGCCGGAGGTCACGGCCACGGCCGCCACCTGGGCCTCCTTCATGATGATGGCCGCGGTGGCCCTGGCCGACGCCTCGGTGAGTCCGGCGCGCAGGTGGCCCACGGTCTGGTTGGCGATGGAGAGGATCTGGCGGGCCAGGTCGCGGTCCTGGGCCTGCTTGAAGCGCGTCTGGAGGTCCAGAGCCTTGACGAAGAGCGCCGCGCCCAGGGAGTTGAAGACGATCATGGGCAGGGCGATCACCTGCACCAGGGCGATGGCCTCGTAGAAGGGCTGGGAAAAGAGCAGCACCAGCCCCATGTGCACGGTCTCGCCCGCCAGGCACAGGCCCATGGCCAGGCGCCAGTCCAGGCTGTTGCCCTGGTAGCGCCGGGCCACCAGCCCGGCCACGGTGCCCTCGAGCAGCGTGGCCAGCCCGCAGGGCACGGCCGAGAAGCCGCCGATGTCTATCAGGTTGCGGTGCGCCGCGGCGATGAACCCCACGCCGAACCCCACGCCGGGGCCGCCGAAGAGCCCGGCGGTCACCACCACCATGGCCCGCAGGTTGGCGAAGGACTTGAACACCGCGTTGCCCGTGTACGTGCCCAGCACCCCGAACAGGCCGAAGAGCACCACCAAGAGAATGGTGGCCCAGAGCGGACGGTCGCGGCGGGGGCCGAGCTTGTCAAGCGACGTGACGGTCATGATGGCGAAGCCGCCCGCCAGCAGAAGCCCGAACCGCTGGGACAGGTTCAGGAACAGCTCGGGAACGTCGGGACCCAGGATGAAGCTCATGCGATCCCCAGGCTGGCCTTGAAGTCGCGCACGCGGTTGCGGCTCACGGTCACTTCGGTTCGGGCCGGGTCGGCCATGACCACGGAATACTTGCCACCGAACCAGGGGGCGAACTCGGCGATGCGCTCCAGATTGATGACCTGGGCGCGATTGGCCTGGAAGAAGGGCAGCCCGGCCAGGCGCTCGCAGGCCTTGGCCAGGGTGGAGATGCCATGGCAGGGGAGCCTGCCGGTGTCGGTGACGGCCATGACGCGCTTCTCCTCGGCCTCGATGAGCACGACCTTGGCCGTGGGGATGAGGCTGATGCGTCCGCCATGCTCCACGGCAAGCCTCGCCAGGGGCTTGTGTCCCGCATGCCCCGCCGTGGAGAGAAGCCGCTCGATGGCCTCGCTCAGATGCGGTGCGGCCGGTTCGCCCATGTGCCTGCGCACGCGCTCCAGGCTTTTGGCCAGGCGCTCGGGCGAGACGGGCTTGAGCAGGTAGTCGGCGGCGTTTTCCTCGAAGGCGCGGATGGCGTGCTGGTCGAAGGCGGTGACGAAGACGAAGAGCGGCGGGTGGTCCAGGGACTGGGCTCCGGCCAGGACGTGGAAGCCGTCCTCGCCGGGCATCTGGATGTCCTGGAAGACCAGGTCCACACGGCCCTGGCCGATGACCTCCAGGGCTTCCCGGGCCGTGGCCGCCTGGGCGGACACCACGTCGGGGTGGGCCTGGAGCAGGTAGGCCAGTTCGTCCCGGGCCGGGGCTTCGTCGTCGACGATGAGTGCGCGGATGGTCATGGTCGTTCCTGAGGCCGGGCTACCCCTGAACGGGTTTCGTGTAAAGCGCCCCGCCCCGGAGCGATTCCGGCCGCCGCCGAACCCCGTCCTTCCGGTCCGTCGCGGCGCGGGAGACGCCCTGAAAGCTCATTTGTAGTAGGCCGAGATGGGCGCGGCTTCCTTCAGGGTGACGGGGCTCCCGTGAGGGATGACGTATTCGCTCCCTCCCACCACGCTCTCGCCCCCGGGAGTCCAGTTGTAGGTGTAGCCGAGGCCGGTCCAGGGGTACGAGCCCCCTGGGGTGTCGTAGATCGACGCTTCCCGCTCCAGGAACCAGCCGGCGTAGTTCGTGGTGGAGGGCTGGCCCGGGCCGGGCGAATCCCTGGGCACGACGGGGGCGGGGGTGATCGGGACGTTCTGCAGGGTCACGGGGAAGGACGTGATGAGCTCGTGGGAATCGACGCCGGGTTCGATGGCCGGGCGCACTAGGTTCGACGGCGACACCCAGAGCGACACCACGGTGTCGTTGGGAGTTTTGCTGTCCGGGGGCAATCCCAGGTACTGCTCGGTGGCCAGGCGCGGGGTCAGGGTGGCCCCCACGGGGTTTGACGCCTTGACCTCGGCATACATCTCCGGGGCGGGCACCACCCAGAGGTCCGCCCCGGCGCTGAACGTCTGCCCCGGAGTGTAGCTTGAATAGTAGGCGCTCTTGGTGAATGTGGTCACCAGGACCTGGCTGGAACCCGGCTCGCCGCTCCAGACGAGCC